>DVHF01000038.1 GCA_018712265.1 Candidatus Gallacutalibacter pullicola | reverse complement strand
GTTTTTTAGATATACGGATTGCATACATAACTACCGTTTTAAATTTGGCAGCCCGCAAAGATTGGTGCTTGGGTACGGAAAGATAATGTATGATCCAGCGCCTATTAAAGAGGTACAATCCGCGCGGCGGTCCTTTCCAAAGGGAGAGGCCGAAGCGGATGTAATAAATTCCCTGTATGCAAAAAACGTCGGAAAGATGGAGACGCCGTCGTGCAGGCGCCTGAATTTTTTCTATCGTTTTTATTGTATACATTTTTGGCCATAAAAAACAAGAGGCAAAAAAGAATAAAAACGCGCTTTTTCTTCTCAAAAAATGAAGAAAAAGCGCGTGTGAAAGAAAGTATACCCTGACATCCAGTCGAATGAAAAGGGGATGCAGGGAGGAGACTTCCGGTACTTTCACGATTCTTAAATGCTGCTCGGAATTTATGGCTGAGGGGATTAAAAAAATTTTAGCAGGAGGTTTTTCAAATGATGTTAAAAAAGACCCTGGCATCCGTAACTGCCCTGTTGATGGTTATTTCCGCAACAGCCTGCTCTAGCGAGCAGCCCGCTACTTCTGGAGTTTCTTCAGAAGTAGGGTCCTCCGTATCGTCTGAATCCCCAAATTCCTCGGAGACAAATAGTGTTCCCCAGTCTGGCACAGAAGCAAACTTGCGTATGATCTGGTGGGGTTCCCAGACCCGCCATGAGTACACACAGGCAGCGATTGATGTTTTTGAAGAAAAAAATCCTGGCGTCACAATCAGCCCGGAAATGGTTTCCTGGGACGGCTACTGGCAGAAACTGGCTACGCAGTCCGCTTCACAGGATTTGCCGGATATTATACAGCAGGATTACAAGTACATTGTGCAGTATACAAAGAACGATCTGATTCTCGATATGTATCCGTATGTGGAAAGCGGCGTTCTGAATCTGGACGACTGTCCGGAATCTGGATGGATTGCTGGTGAAGTGGATGGAAAGCTGACGGCGTTGTGCATTGGCATCAATACCCTATGTACAATGATCAACCCCGATATGCTTGAAGCGGTCGGTGCGGAAGTTCCGTCCATTGAATGGACATATGCGGATTATGAGGCGCTCTGCCAAACGCTTGTTGACAACAGCGCGTCGCTTGGCATCGACTATGCGGACGATGCGGTGCAGGCTGCTGGTACGGAACGCCTGCAGTATGCGTTCCGTGAGAACGATTTGTGGTTCTTCAATCAGGATGGCTCTGAGAGTTTTGGCTGGGATAAGGATGACGGCAAGAGCATCATCGTGGATGTGCTGAATCAGGAGAAGAGATATGTCGAAAACAAATATACCGCGCCGCTGGCGGTTCGTGATGAGGTTACTCAGAATGGCATTGAATCGCTGCCCATGGTACGGGGTAAGAGTGCGATGGCGTCCGGTGTATGGTCGAACCAGATCCTTGCCGTCAGCAATGCAGCGGACAAGAAGTTTGAGATATTGACGTACCCATTCCAGACAGCGGCAAGGCATCAGTACATGAAGCCGTCGCAGTTTCTGAGTGTAGCAACGAACTCTGACTATCCGGAAATTGCGATGAAGTTTGTCAATGATTTTACGAATGATATTGATATGAATATGGAACTTAAGGCGGAACGCGGCGTTCCGATTTCTACTGTGGTGCAGGAATCTTTGGCGGCAACGTACGAGGAAGACTCCGTCAATAAGCAAATTTTTGATTTTGTCTCCGCCGTAACTCCGATCGCAGATAAGATCTGGGTTCCAGAACCGAAAGCCAACGGTGCGATTATTACTTTGACCTCAAATATGTTCAAGGACGTCATTAACAACGGCATTGCTGCGGAGGACGCTTTCGAGAGTTTCTATTCGCAGGCACAGATTGAGTTCCAAATGTCCAGTACGACGTAAACGTATTTCTTAGAATTTCTCCGGTGGAAATCGGAAGAAATAAATTTTAAGCAATTTTGGAGGTAATATTTTATGTTAAAAAAGACCCTGGCATCCGTAACTGCCTTGTTGATGGTTCTTTCCGCAACGGCGTGCTCCAGCGGTGATGCTGCGAGTTCGAGTTCTGACGCGGGCGGTTCTTCCTCTGAAACCACGTCTTCCTCCTCGGCTTCTTCAGATGACGGCGGTTCGGCGGCAGCGGGCGAGGAAATGAATCTGCGAATGATCTGGTGGGGTTCTCAGACGCGTCACGAGTACACGCAGGCTGCAATCGAAGTGTTTGAAGAAAAGAATCCCGGCGTCACCATCAGTCCGGAAATGGTTTCCTGGGATGGTTACTGGCAGAAGCTTGCTACGCAGTCCGCTTCGCAGGATCTGCCGGATATTATCCAGATGGACTACGCGTACATCAATCAGTATGCACAGAACGACCTTGTTATTGATATGTATCCGTACGTTGAGAGCGGCGTCCTGAATCTGGACGACTGCCCGGAGACGAACTGGAGCGCAGGTGATATCGGCGGCAAGCTGGCGGGTATCTGCAACGGCGTTAATACCATCTGCACGATGATCAACCCGGATATGCTTGAGACTGTCGGCGCGGAAGCCCCGTCTCTTGAGTGGACATGGGATGATTATGAGGCGCTGTGCCAGACCCTGATCGATCATCAGAGCGAGCTCGGCATCGACTATGTGGATGATGGTACGCAGATGAGCAGCACGGAAACCCTCATCATGGCGTTCCGCGAGAACGGCATGGAATTCTACAACCAGGACGGCTCTGAGAGCTTTGGCTGGGAGAAGGAAGAAGGAAAGCAGATCATCGTTGACGTGCTGAACAAGCAGAAGGAATACGTCGACAAGAAGTTTACCGCACCGCTGGCTGTCCGCGATGAAGTAACGCAGAACGGTGTAGAGTCGCAGCCGATGATCCGCAACGTCAGTGCGATGGCAGTTGGTATCTGGTCGAACCAGATCCTGGCGGTCAGCAACGCGGCGGGCCACAGCTTCGAGATTACCACCTATCCCGGCGAAACGGCAGAACGGTATCAGTATATCAAGCCGTCCCAGTTCTTCTCCGTTGCATCGAACAGCGAGTATCCGGAAATGGCTGTGAAGTTCATTGATGGCGTTACCAACGACATCGATATGAATATGGAACTCAAGGCAGAGCGCGGCGTGCCGATTTCCTCCGTGGTACAGGATGCCCTGGTAGAAACCTACGAGGAAGGCTCTGTGGATCAGCAGATCTTTGAGTATGTCGGTCAGGTTTCCCCGATTGCGAAGGATATCTTTGTTCCGCAGCCGAAGGCAAACGGCGCAATTGGAACCCTTGTTGGCAATATGTTCAAGGATGTCATCAACAACGGTATGAGCGCGGAGGATGCTTTTGAGAGCTTCTATTCGCAGGCCCAGATCGAATTCCAGATGACCAGCGCCTGATTTGTTTTTGAAAAAGTAAAGAAATAAGACGGACTCCGCCGGAGGATCCGGAAGGATTTTCCGGCGGAGAAATATGGGGACGAAGCGCGGCCCGGAAGGCAAAATGCAGTACATGAAGCCGTCTCAGTTCTTCTCTGTTGCTTCCAATTCCGAAAATCCGGAGACGGCTGTGAAGTTCATTGACGGCGTTACTAAGAATATCGATATGAACACGGAACTCAAGGCGGAACGCGGCGTACCGAGTCTCAACAGTGGTTCGGGATACGCTGGCTGCTACCTATGAGGAGGATTCTGCTGATAAGCAGATCTTTGATTATGGTTGCGGCTGTTTCTGAAATTGCCGGCCCGATCTGGGGATCCGGAACCGCAGAGCAGCGGCGCTATGATCGCTCTTGTACAGAACATGCTCAAGGATGTTGTCTCAACAACGGCATGAGCTTGGAGGACGCATTTGAGAGTTTCTACACCCAGGCAGAAGTCGAATTCCAGATGGCTCAGGCATAAAAGATATTACGCTGAGAGCGGGGGGACAGCACCCCATTTGTCCTCCCGCTTTTCCAATGACAGGGGGAAATGCAATGGGTACAAAACAAAATGGCGGCCCAAAGGTTCAGGGGAAATTCAACAAGCTCCTGAACAGTGATAACGTGGTGGGATACGTTTTCATTGGGCTTTTTATTATCGGTTTTTTGTGGTTTACATTATATCCTCTGGTTTACTCGCTCTATCTTTCCTTTACAAACTATGACGGACTGGGCGATCCCAAGTTTGTGGGCCTCCTGAACTATCAGAGAATGTTCACAATGGATCCCCGTTACATCAAGTCCCTGACAGTTACCTTTATTTATGTTATTACCTCCGTGCCGCTGAAGCTGGCATTCGCCCTGATTGTGGCGATGATGTTCAAGGGCGGCGGACGCGCGATCGCCGTATACCGCACGCTGTTCTATCTCCCGTCCGTTATCGGCGGCTCGGTCGCTGTGGCGGTTGTGTGGCGTCAGCTGTGGGGCTATGACGGCATCATGAACCAGATTTTCCGAAGCCTTGGCCTGATGGAAGGCTCATTCTCCTTCATCGGCAGCCCGAACACGGCAATGATGACGATCGTTGTCATGGCGGTGTGGCAGTTCGGTTCTCCGATGCTGGTATTCCTGGCGGGCCTGAAGGATATTCCCGCAAGCTATTATGAGGCCGCTGAGGTCGACGGCGCGAACGGCTGGCAGAAGTTCTGGAAGATCACGATGCCGTGCCTGAGCCCGACGATTTTCTTCAATCTGATCAATCAGATGATCACCGGCTTCATGGCGTTTACGCAGGCTTTCATCATCACCCGCGGCGGCCCGAACGACGCGACGATGTTCTACGTGCTGTATCTGTATGACAGATCCTTCACGAACTTCCAGATGGGTTACGGCACGGCAATGGCTTGGGTCCTGATTATCATTGTCGGTCTGCTCACCGCGCTGATCTTCAAGTCGCAGCACAAGTGGGTGCACTACGAGAGCGGAGCAGGGGGGAACTGATTTATGAACTGGACACAAAGAAAAAGATTCATGAGAGTGGTTTTCCACGTCTGCACAATTGTTCTGGGCATTATCATGATTTATCCTTTGCTGTACATGGTATTCAGTTCCTTCAAGACAGCACAGGACATCGCGCAGAACCCGACCTCCCTTTGGCCGAACCCGTGGTATTTGATGAACTACGTCAACGGCTGGGCAGGGTTTGGCGATACCACCTTTACCACGTTCTTTGCAAACTCGATCATTATCACGGTGGTTGCCGTTCTGGGGCAGATTGCTTCTTCCGCGCTGATTGCCTACGGCTTTGCGCGCATGAGGTTCAGGCTCCGTTCGTTCTGGTTCAGCATCATGATTGTTACCATGATGATGCCGGTACAGGTTTTGATCGTGCCGCAGTACATCATGTTTAATAATTTCGGCTGGGTCAACACATGGCTCCCGCTGATCGTGCCGGGCTTCTTTGGATATCCGTTCTTCATTTTCCTGATTTATCAGTTTATCCAGGGTATCCCGAGAGAGCTGGACGAGGCTGCGTTTATTGACGGCAGCTCGAAGTACGGGATTTTCTTCCGGATTATCCTGCCGCTGATCAAGCCGGCCCTCGTGACGGCGTTGATTTTTGCGACGTATTGGAAGTGGGACGACTTCTTCTCCCCGATGATTTACCTCACCGATGTCAAGAAGTATACGCTTTCGGTTGCGTTGAAGATGTTCACAGACCCGACGGCTCAGTCCGACTGGGGCGCAGCGTACGCTATGGCGACCCTTTCCGTCCTGCCCGTTATCGTCATTTTCTTCTGCTTCCAGAAGTATTTGGTCGAAGGTATCAGCACTACCGGCCTCAAGGGCTGATTCTTCAGGGTGCGGGCTGGTTCCGCATCTCCATGAAAGAACTCCGCGCCGCTCAAGGCCCGGACTGATTTTCAGACCAGCAAAAGGCATACCGCTTGGTATGCCTTTTATTTTTGCCTATGGAAAAATTTTCTTAAAAATGCCTGGAAATTTTTAAAAGGGTCTTTACAAACCGAAAAGATTGTGATATGATATGGGTGTCAAAAATAATAACGAATATTATTATTGAAATTATTTGAAAGGGATTTTCGATGAAACGGCAGAATTTCAGCAGAAAGCGGGAAGCAATCCTGCGGACAATTTGTGAAACAGAGATTCACCCGGCGGCTGAATGGGTTTATCAGAAGCTTAAACTGGAGTATCCGGATTTGAGCTTGGGAACCGTCTATCGCAACATCGCAAAATTTAAGGAAGAGGGATCCATTGTCTGCGTAGGAGTGGTCAATGGCCAGGAAAGACTGGACGGCAATGTTTCACCGCACGCGCATTTCATTTGCAGAAGCTGCGGGGCTGTTCTGGATCTTCCGAAGGACTTTCTTCCGCAGGAAAGCGGACGCAGGGCAGAAGAAGCTTTTGGCCATAAGGTGGAAACCTGTGCGCTGATGTTTTACGGCGTTTGTGCCGGCTGCCTGCAAAAAAGTCAGACAATGCCGGGAATGCTCAGGCAAGAAGGGGCAGATTCCGGCGTCGCATAAATCAGGAAAGAAAAAATTGGAGGTAATCATCATGAAAAAGTTTGTTTGCTCCGTTTGCGGTTATGTGTATGAGGGCGAAACTGCTCCCGAGTTCTGCCCGCAGTGCAAGGCTCCGAAAGAGAAGTTCGTAGAGAAGAAGGAAGGCGCATCCTTTGCCTGCGAGCACACCATCGGTGTAGCCCAGGGCGTTGATAAGGAAGTCTATGAGGGCCTTGTTGCGAACTTCAACGGCGAGTGCACTGAGGTTGGCATGTATCTTGCGATGAGCCGTCAGGCGGAGCGCGAAGGCTATCCGGAGGTTGCTGAGGCGTTCAAGCGCTATGCGTTTGAGGAAGCTGAGCATGCTGCAAAGTTTGCAGAGCTGCTGGGCGAGATCGTCACCAACAGCACCAAGAAGAACGTCCAGATGCGTGCTGAGGCTGAAGCTGGCGCATGCGAGGGCAAGCTGCAGATCGCAAAGCGTGCGAAGGAGCTCGGCTACGACGCTATCCATGACACCGTTCATGAGATGGCAAAGGATGAGGCCCGTCACGGTGCTGGCTTTAACGGCCTGCTCAAGAGATATTTCGGCGAATAATTCTGAGTTTCAGATACAGAACGGACAAGGCTTCGGCTTTGTCCGTTTTTGTATATCGGAAAAATGAGGAGGTTGGATCTCAAAGAATCCAATCTCCTCATTTTGTTAAGCCTAAAGGCAACAAAAAAACCGGCTGTAATATTATGATTACAGCCAGTTTGGAAATCTATGCCGGCTTTGTCACATTACTGGACAAAGCCTATTTTTTTCATGACCTTGCGCAGCGTGCGCTGGGAGATGGCAAGAGCTTTTTCTGCGTTCTCACGATAGCATCTTTCAAGATAAGCTTTATCCTTGGAAAGCTGTTCATAACGCTCCTGGATCGGGCGGAGATGCTCCACAACGGCCTCGCCGACAGCCGTTTTGAAATCGCCGTACCCCTTGCCTTCAAATTCCTTTTCGATCTCGTCGAAGGATTTGCCGGTCACACCGGAATAGATGCCCATCAGGTTGTTGACACCGTCCTTGCCCTCGGCGTAGCGCACACAGGCTTCGCTGTCCGTTACAGCGCGCTTGAATTTGCGCATGATGTCATCGGGCTTATCGAGCATCGCGATATAGGCGTTGGCATTCTCGTCGGACTTGCTCATCTTGCGGGTAGGATCCTGAAGCGACATAATGCGCGCGTTCGTCTTGGGAATGTATCCGTCCGGTACGGTAAAGGTGGGGCTGTAAACGCCGTTGAAGCGTTCCGCAATATTGCGGGCAAGCTCAAGGTGCTGCTTCTGATCCGCGCCAACCGGGACAAGCTCCGCCTGATACAGCAGAATATCGGCGGCCATCAGGCTGGGATAGGTGAACAGTCCGGCGTTGATGTTTTCCGGATGCTTGGCGGATTTATCCTTGAACTGCGTCATGCGGGAAAGCTCGCCGAACTGGGTGTAGCAGTTGAGAATCCATGCCAGCTCGGCGTGGGTGTGCACCTGGCTCTGAATAAAGAAGATGCTTTTCTCCACATCGATGCCGCAGGCCATCAGCAGAGCGTAGGCTTCCAATGTATTATGCCGGAATTTCGCGGGCTCCTGACGCACCGTAATGGCGTGCAGATCCGCCAGAGCATAGATGCAGTTGTATTCGTCCTGCAAGGCGGCGCAGTTTTTCCACGCGCCGAGATAATTCCCCAGAGTGATGGTACCGCTGGGCTGGATAGCACTGAAAATAATTTTTTTACGTTCTGCTGTTTCCATGAAAATTCCTCCAAAGTGTTTTAAGATAAAGCAAAGCAGGCCGGGGCAGGCTGAGCCTGCACGCAGATCGCGCCGCGCTCCGCTGACGCTTCGCGGGAACGGCGTTTGAGTTATCACGCCGCCGCGCAATATTAAAAGTTTTACGCAATTTTTTCAAAAAACCGCGGATCCGAGCAGAGTCCGGGAAATAGTTGCAGAAAATAGGAAAGCCGTGCAGGAAAACAGGTTCCAGAACAGGAAAATTCCCTGCACCGTCCCAAACGGGACGTTGGTACAATTTACTGTTCCATTCTATGACAGATTTCCCGGTTTGTCAAGCAAGGCTAAGGGTCTGCGTTCTGCCGACCGCAGGTGCAGCATAATGTCAGCCGCCAGACTGCAACGCGGGCATAAAAGGCCAATCGATCATCAAGCCGGGCGGAGGTACGACGCGTGCGCGTTCTATCCGCCGTAGGCGTGATTTTTTCTTTGCCCGCCATTTCCCGCTAAAATAAAACGGCGCGTTATGACAGAACAGGATCGGACAACGGGATATAATACTATATGTATAAAAATTACAGAGATGTAATTTTACGGGGACATACATCGGGAAATGCGGCGCGGGTATTTGCCGGTATGAATTAAAGAACAGGATGGTGCATAGTAATGTCGGTAAAAACGAGGGCGCTGGAATCGGCGCGGATGAATTTGGGGGAGATCATCTTTTCCCCAGGAACAAAAAAGCTGATCATGCAGGCCGTTTATTTTGCGGTGGGACTGATCAGTTCCCGCGGGATGGTGTTCGGCCATTATGCGCCGTTTGGTGTGGCGGCGGTGGCGGCTTCTCCGTATCATAACGTGTTCGCGACGCTGTTGGGCGCGCTTCTGGGATATTTGATCCCCTCGGAGGCGCAGATACCTGTGCGGTACGTGGCGGCACTGCTGGCGGCCGGGGCGATTCGGTGGACGCTCAGCGATCTGGTAAAGGTCAAACGCCACCCATTGTTTGCACCGTTTGTAGCGTTCGCCCCCTTAGCGGCGACGGGGGCCGCGCTTTCGCTGGTCAACGGAAGCCCGTTCGGCGGAGTGGCTATGTACCTTGCAGAGGCGCTGCTGGCGGGCGGCGGAGCGTATTTCCTGGCGCGGACAGCGGAACTCGTTTTTCGGAAGAATGGCCTGTACGCGCTGAAAAGTCAGGAAATTGCCTGCGTCACGATGAGCATAGGACTGCTGGTAACGTCGCTGTCCCCGATGGAGATCGGCGGCGTTTCTATCGGGAGGATCCTTGCGGTGATCATGATCCTGCTGGCGTCCCGGTACGGCGGAGCATCCGGCGGGGCGATCGCCGGGATTGCCGCGGGAGTATCGCTGAGTCTGTCAACCGCTGGCGTGAGCTATCTTTCGGGCGCTTATGCGCTCGGCGGACTGATGGCCGGACTGTTTTCGCCGCTTGGCAAGCTTGCCGCATCTGTCGCGTTTATTCTGGCAAATGGGATCGCTTCTCTGCAAATCGGCAGTCAGGAGGCCATCATCGCCGGGCTGTATGAGGTGGCGTTCGCCACGGTAGCGTTCATGCTGATCCCGTCGCGCGGCGGGGATCGTGTCAGCGGGATTTTTGTGCAGCCGTCGGATCTGACGCGTGCGGACGGATTGCGCCGGAGCGTCATCATGAAGCTGGATTACGCGGCGAAGGCGCTGGGGAATGTGTCGGAGTCCGTGGAGGCTGTCTCGAAAAAGCTTTCCGAAATCAGCGCCCCCGATTTGAATACAGTCTACCGCCGTACCGTTGACGAAACCTGCGCCCGGTGCGGACTCAAAATGTACTGCTGGGAGAAAAATTACGACGACAGCATCGAGGTGTTCAATAATATGACGGAGCCGCTGCGGCGGCACGGCAGTATCAGCAAGGAGGATTTTCCGGATCGCTTTTCGGAGCGGTGCGCGAGGATAGGCTTCCTGGTGGAAGGGATCAACCGCCGGTATGCGGAGTTCCTCACGCGGGAAGCGGCCGAGCGGCGGATCGCCCAGATCCGCTCGGTGGTGGCAGGACAATTCGGCGTGACGGCGGAGCTGCTGGAAAATATGGGGCAGGAATTGGAGCTGTTCGAGCGGTTCGACTTTGCCAGCGCACAGAAGATCGGAGAGATTCTCCGGGACGCGGGGATCATCGCGATAGACGTCAGCTGCCGGGTGGACAAATTCGGACGCATGAACGTGGAGATCGAAGCCGCGCAGGTGGAAAGGGCGCGGCTGAACAAGGCGGCAATCACCAAACAGATTTCCAACGCGTGCGGACGTGAATTTGAAGCGCCGTGCGTCAGTGTGGCAAGCGGAAAATGCCGGATGCAGATGACGGAGCGCCCCACCTTCCGCGCGCTGGCAGGAGCCGCCCAGCACGTCTGCGGAAACGGCAAGCTGTGCGGGGACAGCTATGAGTTTTTCCCGGACGGCAGCGGCAGACAGATTGCCCTGATCAGTGACGGAATGGGCACAGGGGGCCGTGCCGCCGTAGACGGTGCGATGACATCCGGGATCCTGTCCATGCTGCTCAAGGCCGGGATCGGTTTCGACTGCGCCCTGAAAATCGTCAATTCCGCATTGATGGCAAAATCCGGAGAGGAATCGCTTTCGACTGTTGATATGGCGGTTGTCGATCTGTTCAGCGGAAAAACGGAATTCCTCAAGGCGGGCGCGCCGGTCACATTTGTCCGCCGTGACGGGAAGCTGATCCGGGTCGATATGCCGTCGCTCCCGGTCGGGATCCTCAACGACGCGGGATTTGCGCGGGAAAACCTGACGCTTGGAGAAAACGATCTGGTCGTTCTGGTGTCGGACGGCGCTGTGGCGTGCGGGGACGAATGGCTCTGCCGTGAGGTCGAGGGCTGGAAAGGCACGGTGCCGCAGGAGCTGGCGGAGGAGATAGTCGCGCAGGCGATCGCCCGACGCGACGACGGGCATGACGATGATGTGACGGCCCTCGTTGTGCGGGTGACGGTTCCGGAGATGGAGTATCCCGGATAAAACGGAAAAAGATCGGAATAAGGGCATAAAATTCCTAATTTATCAGGAGATTTACACAAATTATATTTGAGTGATCTCATATAGTGTGGTATAATATCTATAGTGCACCATAAACGCGGGCCAGACTAAGCCTGCACGTAAACCGCGCCAGGTTAAACTTGGACATAAACCGCGCCAGGTTAAACTTGGACATAAACCGCGCCAGGTTAAACCTGGACATAAACCGCGGATCGCTCCCTCCGGTCGCTGAAATGCCGTTTTGTATCGGTACTGTGTCGCGGCGGCGGGCTGGTCGGAGATGCAGTATTGTCACAGGCAGGCCGCAGCGCAGGCCTGACAGCCCAATCGCGCACTCAGCCGCGCACAGGCCCGACGCGTGCGCGATCTGCCGGCCGCAGGTCAACTATTCACTTTTCACTATTCACTATTCGTTTATAACGGGCGGGGGGAAAAGGATGAAGGTCTTACAAGGAATACCGGCTTCGGGAGGAATTGCAATCGGTTCCGTATCGCGCCAGGAATTGGGGTTTGCGGAAAAGATCCCGCACTACGAGGCGGCGGATCCGCAGGCCGAGCTTTCCCGTCTGGATGAAGCCTGCCGTAGGGCGAAGGAACAACTGGAGGATTTCTACCGCCGTTCCCTCCAGCTGGTGGCGGAAAAGAACTCGATGATTTTTCAGATACATATCGCCATGCTTCAGGACGAGGAATATCTGGGGGAGATCAGGGCAGAGATTACAGATCACCGCACCAACGCGGAATATGCCGTTTCCCTTGCGGCAAAGAAGTTTTATGATCTGTTTTCCAAGCTTGACGACGCCTATATGCGCGCGCGCTGTACCGATGTGGTGGATGTGTCCAATCATCTGCTGTATTGTCTGGATCCCTCGCTCAATGCGGCGCTTCGTCCGCTTCAATCCGGCGCAGTGATCGCCGTGTCGGATCTGATGCCGAGCCACGTTGTGCAGGCGGATCGCAGGCATACGCTTGCATTCCTTTCGCGTACAGGCACGCGGGACGCCCATGCGTCCATCCTGCTCCGCGATGCGGAAATCCCGGCAGTGGTCGGTTTGGGAGATGATTTTTTACAGATCGAAAACGGCTGTGACGTGATTGTGGACGGTTTTACCGGAGAAGTAATTCTCCAGCCGGACGAGGCGACCTGTGCGGAGTATTGGCAGAGACTTCAGGAAACCAGAGCGCGCCGGAAAGAGAGCCGGCAGTTTCGCAAGGGTCCGTCTGTGACGAAGGATGGGCGGCGGATTGCGGTCTGTGCCAATATCAGCAATCCCTCGGACGTAGAATCGGTGCTGCGCAGCGGCGCCGACGGGATCGGTCTGTTTCGTACAGAGTACCTGTACATGAGCAGCAGTGCCGAGCCGTCAGAGGAGCAGCAGTTCCAGGCATATAAGAGCGTGCTGGAAAGAATGGAGGCGCGCCGGGTTGTTGTACGCACGCTGGATCTCGGGGAGGAACCTGTCCGTCCGTATTTTAATTTGGAACCCGGAAGCAACCCGGCGATGGGTTATCGCGCGATTAGGTTCAGTCTTGACAGATCGGATCTGTTCCTCACCCAGCTTCGCGCGCTGCTGCGTGCGTCCGTATACGGCAGGCTGGCGATCATGTTCCCGATTGTCACGTCTCAGGAAGAAATAGTCCTGGCGCGGCATTTGGTGGAGCGTGCGCGGGAGGAACTGACCGGCAAAGGGATCCCTGTATCGGATAAAATAGAAATCGGCGTATTGATTGAGACGCCGTCGGCGGCGGTTATCAGTGATCTGCTTGCGCCGCACGCTGATTTTTTCAGTATCGGCACGAACGATTTAACGCAGTATATTCTGGCCGCTGACCGGAAAAATCCATATATTTCGCATATCTATAATCCGCGCCATCCCGCAGTGCTGCGCATGATAAAGCTCACAGTGGACAACGCGCGCAGCGCGGGGATCTGGACGGCCGTGTGCGGGGAATCCGCCTCGGATCCTGCGCTGACGAATTTTTATCTGTCGATCGGCGTGGAACAACTGTCGGTAGCGCCTGCCGCGGTGCTGGAACTGCGCCGTACCATCCAGTCGGTATCGCTGGAGAATCCGGCCCAGCTGATAGAGCAGTTTCTGGCGGGCAGGACAGATTTGACCGGAAAGGGGCCCTGACAGATGGAACAGGATCGGATTCCCTGCCGGCGATGCCTGTTGAATGAGATGTCGCCGGAGGGGTATTTTCGGAGCATTTACGAGTATATTGAGTCGATTCCCGCGGAGGACAAGACTCCGGATTCGGAATACAGGCGGCGTCTGGAACTGTGCAAGGAATGTCCGTCCCTGCTCAACGGCCTGTGCCGCGAATGCGGCTGCTTCGTCGAGGTGCGTGCCGCCAAGCGGCGGCAGCGGTGTCCGGCTGTGCGGGCCCGCTGGGAGGCCCTGTCCTAAGCCGTGTGTTGGGGCTCCGCTCCAAACCCCGCCCGGGGCTGCGCGCCCCGGGACCCGCGCCGGGACTTGTCCCGGACCCATCCCATTTCCAACGTTCGTTGGAAATGAAAGTTTTTGGGGATCCGTTGCAGGCAGAGAAAGAATGTTCCGCGCGGATCGCGCGTGAGTTGGGGGAAGATTCCCCCGCAGTGCGGGGGAAATGTCACGAAGTGACAAAAGGGGACGGGCCCCGTTGGGGATTCCCCCAAACCCCCTTTTTTAGCGCGCAGACGGAATGAGGTGTTCCGCTCGCCGCAGGTAGGTGTTTATGTGTGTAAAAAGTCCGCTCCCGGATGCTTGTCAAAGCCGGGAGCGGACTTTTTAAAAGTTTTTTTCCATGATGAAATTTTTTAGTTTTTGTCCAAAACGTTCCACAAGCTGGGCGCGCTTCACCAGGTAGCCGCGCTTTTCAAAAAATGGCTTGGCGGTGATGGATGCCTCCACGTGGATAGCGGGAGTAACGAGCCGGGCGCGGTGTTCGATTTCTCCGGCGAGGAGGGATGCGATCCCTTGTCCCTGGAAATCCTTATGCACATACAGACAGTCGAAATGATCGGCGCGATCCCAGTTTGCAAATCCCACGATCTGGCCGTCCTGTTCGGCAACAAGCGTGTCCTGTGAGGAAAGATTGTGCTCCCAGCGGGCGCGATCGGGATTTTTGGGAGCCCACGCATCCGCCTCAGCGGGGGAATAATCGCGCAGATTTACGGAATGGATGGTGTCGTAGAAAAGGGCGAGGATTGCCTCAAGATCATCGCTTCGATAGCTTCTCAAAGCTGCCATAAAAGATCCTCCCGTCAGCCGTCCAGACCGAAACGGGTTTCCAGCGTATTGCGGACAGAATAGATTTCGTCAAGGATGTCGTTGATCTGCGAAACCTGCGTGCGGTAAGAGGAATCCTCCAGATCCCCCTCCAGGAAACGCCGTTCAATGGAGGATTTATAGAGATTGACCTCGTCATTCAGCTCATCGAGCCTGTCCTTGAGGGAGAAGAAGCTTTCCGTTTTCTGTGTGCGATCCTCGGGGATGGTGGTATCGGTGATTTCCTGAGACAGACGGTTGATCATCTGCTGGTAGTCAGCCGGAGTTCCGGCAGGCTGTTCAGGCTCAGATTCCGCCGGAGCGGAGGAGGTTTCCTGATCTGCCGGGGCGCTGGATTCCGCGGAAGATTCCTGCATTTCCTCCAGAGTGGTCTGAAGGGTATCGACAGAGGATTGCAGGGCATCTATTTTACCAATGAGCTCACTGTCCCCGGACGAAGCGGATGTGCAGGCCGTCAGTGCGAGACAGAGGGTCAGCATGGCGATTACGAGCGTTTTTTTCATAGGGAATCATCTCCTTGATTTTCCGATATCCGTTTGTGTATACGGAACGCAGAAACGCCGGACGATAGCTGTATTGTCCGCGTTTGTTCTTTTGCGAACCTAATCATATCACATTTTAGAACCGGAAACAAGAAATATACTGTAAATTCAGGAATACCCCTTTGAAAATTTCTGATAAGATGGTATAATGTCAGCAGGCAGGCCGCAACGCGGGCGTCTAAGCCCAATCGATCACCCAGCCGAGCGGAGGTAACGACGCGTGCGCGATCTGCCCGCCGCAGGCGTGGTATAATGTCAGCAGGCAGACTAAGTCTGCACGTAAACCGCGGATCGCTCCCTCCGGTCGCTGAAATACCATTGCCGTGGGTACTGTGTCGCGGTGGCGGGCTTGTCATGGATGTGGTTATGATGGTCAGCAGACAGCTATAAGCGTGGGCATATAAGCCCAATCGATCACCCAGCCGGGCGGAGGTACGACGCGTGCGCGATCTGCTGACCGCAGGTCCGCGATCTGGGTGCAGGCTCAGCCTGCCGCGTGCGCGATCTGCCCGCCGCAGGCGCGCAGGCGTAAGAGGGAATGGAAGATGATTTTTGTAACCGGGGATACGCACGGAGATTTTACCCGCTTTGCCACTGGGAATTTTCCGGAACAGAAGGAAATGACCAAGGATGATTTCGTGATCATATGCGGGGACTTCGGCGGCGTGTGGGACGGCTCCAAAACAGAACGCTATTGGCTGGACTGGCTGGAAAGTAAGCCCTTTACAACGCTGTTTGTCTCTGGAAATCACGAAAATTACGATATGCTTGCACGCCTGCCTGTGGAACAGTGGAACGGCGGAAAGGTGCAGCGTGTGCGCCCGTCCATTCTGCATCTGATGCGCGGACAGGTATTCAGCTTCGGCGGCCGCCGCGTATTCACTATGGGAGGCGCTTCCTCCCACGATATTTCGGGCGGCATCCTGGAACCGGACGATCCGAACTTTCAGAAAAAGAAAAAGCGTCTGGATCGCGCCCGCACGCCGTACCGGATCAACCATAAGTCGTGGTGGGAACAGGAGCTTCCCGGCGCGGAGGAATACGCGGAGGCTGAGCGGAACCTCAATGGCTGCGGCAGACAGGTGGACTGGATTTTTTCGCACTGCTGTCCCGTCAGTATCCAGGAGGAAATTTCAGACGGCGCGTATGCTTCCGATCACTTGCTCCAATATTTTGAAGAACTCAAAGAAAACTGCCGGTTTTCTTACTGGTTTTTCGGGCACTATCATAGCAACCGTATTATCCGGGAAAAATATGTCCTGTTATATGAGCAGGTCATCCCGTTACATTAAAAAACGCGGCCTGCGGGGAACCGCAGGTTTTAAGGAGTTGACGGTATATCATGGAAAAGAAAACCTTTTACATCACTACCCCGATTTATTATCCGTCGGGCAACGCGCACATCGGGCACAGCTACTGCACGGTGGCGAGCGACGCGATCGCGCGCTATAAGCGGCTTCAGGGCTACGATGTGATGTTCCTCACCGGTACGGACGAGCACGGTCAAAAGATCGAGCAGAAGGCTGCCGCCGAGGGTGTGACCCCGAAGGAGTATGTCGATAAAATTGTCGCAAACTTCAAAAATCTCTGGAAGCTGATGAATATCAGCAACGATCGGTTTATCCGCACAACAGACGACTATCACGTCAAGGCAGTGCAGAAGATTTTCCGCGCGCTCTATGACAAGGGCGACATCTATAAGGGAAAATACGAGGGCTGGTACTGCACGCCCTGCGAGTCTTTCTGGACGGAGACCCAGCTCAAGGACGGCAAATGCCCCGACTGCGGCCGCGAGGTCAAATGGGACGAGGAGGAGGCGTACTTCTTCCGTCTCTCCAATTACGCCGATCGCCTGCTCAAGCTGTATGAGGATCAGCCCGATTTCATCCAGCCGGAGAGCCGCAAGCACGAGATGATCAACTTCATCAAGCAGGGCCTGGACGATCTGTGCGTTTCCCGTACCAGCTTCAGCTGGGGCATCCCGGTTGATTTCGATCCCAAGCACGTGGTATACGTCTGGCTCGACGCGCTGACCAACTACATCACCGCGATGGGATACGGCTCCGACGATGATTCCGATTACCGTAAATATTGGCCTGCCGACGTCCATTTCGTCGGTAAGGAGATTGTGCGCTTCCACACCATCATCTGGCCCGCCATGCTGATGGCGCTGGATCTCCCGCTGCCGAAGCAGGTCTACGGCCACGGCTGGCTTCTGTTCGGCGACGGCACGAAGATGAGCAAGTCCAAGGGCAACGTTGTGGATCCGGGCGTGCTGTGCAGCCGCTACGGCGTTGATGCAATCCGCTACTTCCTGCTGCGCGAGATTCCGTTCGGCGCGGATGGCGTATTCACTAATGAAGCTTTGATCAACCGCATCAATTCCGATCTCGCGAACGATCTCGGAAACCTGCTTTCCCGCACCACGGCGATGGCGCAGAAATATTTCGGCGGGAAGATCCCGGCGCAGCGCGAGGCGGAACCGATCGACGACGAGCTTATCGCGATGGCATCCACTCTGCGCGACCGCTGCGACAGCGCGATCGACGGCTATCAGTTCTCTGCCGCGCTGACGGAGATCTGGAAACTGATCGCCCGCACCAACAAATATATCGACGAGACAATGCCGTGGGCGCTCGGCAAGGATGAATCCAAGCGCGACAGGCTTGCCGCCGTCCTGTATAACCTCTGCGAATCCCTGCGGATTGTTTCCATCCTGCTCACCCCGTTCATGCCGGAGACGGCTCCGAAGATTCAGGCGCAGATCGGTGCACCGGCGGAGACGCTCACCTATGACGCGGCAGGAACATGGGGACTGCTCCCGGCAGACGCCGAAATCGTCAAGGGCGATACGCTGTTCCCGCGCATCGATGTGGATAAGGAGATCGAGGAACTGAATGCGCTGATCGTCACGAAACCCGCCGCCCCGGAGAAGAAAAAGATCGAGGGACTGGCGCAGATTGGGATCGACGATTTCTCCAAGGTGGAGCTGCGTGTGGCAGAGATTGTGAAATGCGAGCCGATCAAGCGCGCGAAAAAGCTTCTGAAGCTCACGCTCAACGACGGAGAGGGCGAGCGGACAGTTGCGTCCGGAATTGCGAAATGGTATAAGCCGGAGGATCTGGTTGGACGGCATATTATTCTTGTGGCGAACCTGAAACCGGCGGTTCTGTGCGGCGTGGAGAGCCAGGGGATGATCCTGGCGGCAGATGCCGGGGAGGACGATGTCAAGGTGATTTTTGTGGATGATGTGCCGGCTGGCTCCAGTGTCCACTGAGTGCCAAAGGTGAGCAAAACATAAAAGTTTTGCTCAAGCTTTTTCAAAAGCTTGCGAAGGGGGTCTGGGGGGCGAGGAGCCCCCCAGAGGGAAAAAGGAACGCGAAGCGTTCCCCCAGAGAGATGAGCAAACAGAGAGGGCGTTCCTCCCAGTGGGAGAAACGCCTGAACGCCTTTGCGATCCCCAGAGGCAGTACGCCCGCGGCTTTTGCAGGGCCAACCCCTGCCATAAACGCGCGCCGGGCGTCCCTCAGAAAAGTAAAAAATAGTAAAAAGTAAAAAATCGAAACCAAAAGGAGAAGGGGGATACTGCGCAGGACGCGGTATCCTCCCTGTGGCTTTTTATGAATCTGATATTTGATACGCACGCCCATTACGACAGCGAAGGCTTTGACAGCGATCGCGAACAGGTGCTGAAAGGGCTGCCTGAGCACGGGGTGTGCCATGTAGTCAATGTAGGCGCCACCCTTGCGGGGTGCCGGGCTTCTCTGGAGCTTGCGGAGCAATATCCGTGGATTTTCGCGGGGGTAGGCGTCCATCCGGAAGAATGCGGCGATCTGCCGGAGGACTGGCTGGAACAGGTGCGGGAGATGTCCCGCGCACCGAAAGTGGTGGCGATCGGGGAGATCGGTCTCGATTACCACTATGAGGATATGGCTCCGCGCGAGGTGCAGCGCGATGTATTTGAACAGCAAATCCTGCTGGCAAAACAGCAAAACCTCCCCGTTATTGTGCATGACAGGGACGCCCACGGCGATACGATGACGCTTCTGCGAAAGCATCAGCCGCGCGGGGTAGTGCATTGCTTTTCCGGCAGCGTTGAAATGATGCGCGAGGTTGTCTCGCTGGGAATGTATATCGGATTGGGCGGCGTTGTGACCTTCAAGAACGCGCGCGTCCCGGTGGAGGTTGCGCGGGAGGTGCCGATCGATCGGCTGCTGCTGGAGACGGACGCACCGTATATGGCTCCAGTGCCATTCCGGGGAAAACGGTGCGATTCCACCATGATCGCATATTCCGCCGCGAAGATTGCAGAAATCCGGGGAATGTCCACAGAGGAAGTCCTCACAAGGACAAAGGCCAATGCGGAACATTTTTTCAGTTTGGAGGGAAAGGTATGACTATTACTTACCAATATCATGACGCGCTGTATGTCAATCTGACGAACAGGTGTCCGAACGCCTGCGATTTCTGTCTGCGCACGCACGGCGACAAGGTCGGGGATTCCGGCAGTCTCTGGCTGGAACGCGAGCCGTCGAAAGAGGAAATCTGGGAGGACATTGAAAAGCGGGATCTGTCAAAATACCGGGAGCTGGTGTTCTGCGGCTACGGGGAACCGGCGTGCCGGCTGGACGATATGCTGTGGATCTGCCGGCAGGTGCGCGCAGTAAGCGGGATAAAAATCCGCGTGAATACGAACGGTCTTTCCGATCTCATCAATGGCCGCGATACCGCGCCGGAATACAAGGGACTGTTCGATACGGTGTCGATCAGCCTGAACGCATCGACGCCGGAGAAATACGACGAAATCTGCCATTCTGAATATGGGTTGCAGGCTCTTCCGGCGATCGTGAAATTCGCGGAGGAGGTCGGGCATTATGTGCCGGACGTGTGCATGACTATCGTGGACACAGGACTGCCGGAACAGGAAATTGCGGACTGCCGGGCACTGTGCGAAAAGGCAGGAGCACATCTGCGTGTTCGTGCATATTCAGAATCTTGGCAAGGCTAAGCCTTGACGTAAAACGCGTCGCGCGTCGTGACCTCCGCGGGAACTATGGTAACCTCTGATACTCTGTCGCGGTGGCAAGGCTGGTCAGGGATGTTCACGTCTTTGGAAAGGCTGCAACGCGGGCGTTACAGCCCAATCACACGCCCCAGCCGGGCGGAGGCAACGACGCATTCGCGTTCTGCCCACCGCAGGTGTGGCTGGCCAGAGAAAAAGTGAATGTATAAAGGGAGATTCCCACTGTGTATGGGGATCTCCCTTTTGCGTATTTTTCGATTTCATCTGTAACAGGTGCCTGCTCTTGAGGCGGTCCCGCATAATTCACACGGAAAAGCCTACACGGTATCTTGCGGTAAAATTTTCCGCGATATCGCCCGAAAACGCTCGTCAATCCGCAGGGGTTGTTTGCGTTTTTCGGTCAATATTTATTGGAACATAACTTGTGCTTCTAAAGCTGAATAGACCAGTCGCCGTAATCAAATGTTCCGCTGCCGTGGAGAAGCTTTCCGTCCAGCTCCAACTGCCGCAGAGCATCGCGTATGCGCGGGACAATTTCCGGGTGGATATCTAAAGAATGGTGCGCCGGAAAGAGCCGCTTTGCAGGCAGCACTGCGATTGTTTCCAGAGAACGCAGATATGCCTTTGGATCAGTAGACGGAAACCAGGCGGTAAGCAATCCCTTATAGACAAGATCCCCGGTAAAAAGCGATCCGGTTTTCGCTTCCCAGAAGCACAGGTGACCGGGGGAGTGTCCGGGCGTATGCAGGATCTGCACAGTCCTCCCGCCCAGATCGATTTGTTCGCCGCCGTGCAGTATCCGCGATGGTGTTCCCTGAAAAAATTCATAGGTATCTATGTCATAGCCATCCGGCAGATCACAGCGATCAACCACATACGTTTTGATGGTTTCGAGGGGCTGCGGAAAGCCGCCGCGGAGCCAATCCAGCTCTGCCGCGTGCGCGTAAAAATCCGGATAATATTTCAGACCGCCAATATGGTCCCAATGGATATGCGTGGCAACGGCGGTGACAGGCTTATCCGTCAGACCGGAAATGATTTTGGAAATATCACAGATACCAAGCCCAGTATCGATGAGCAGGCTCCGTTCCTGACCGTTGAGAAGATAGCAGTGCGTTTCTTCCCAGTGGCGGTATTCACTGATAATCCAGGTATCCGCATCCACTTTGTCTATGGTAAACCAATTATCCATATCCTCATACCCCAATATTTGCTCTACAACTGTACGTGCACCTTGTCACCCTCAAAGCGGTGCATGTAGACGTTTTCCACCAAACCGAATCCCAAATACAGACAAGCCGCAGAAGATCCCCCGGCGCTGAAAAACGGCAGTGTCACGCCGATAACCGGGAGGAGGCTCAGACACATTCCAATGTTGAAAATCGCCTGCGACGCGATCAGTGCAAAGAAGCCAAAGCACAGATACGTTCCGATATCGTCGGCAGAACGGCGCGCGATATACAACAGGCGAAGCAGGAGCAGGAACAGCAGGATAATGATCAGCATACACCCGATGAACCCGAGCTCCTCACCCGCCACAGAGAAGATGAAATCGCTGTGCTGAAGCGGGACGCGGTTATTTTCCACACGCGGCCCCTGAAACAGCCCCTGTCCCCAAAGTCTGCCGGATCCGATGGAAATTTTGCCCTGAAGCTGCTGAAGTCCGTCTCCAAGAGGATCGGCCTCGGGGTTCATCATATTGATAATGCGCCGCTTCTGGTAATCCTCAAGCACGAACTGCCACGCGAGCGGCGCGGCGATCAGCCCGGCCCCGATCAGGCCGATGAAGTACCGCAGCTGCACGCCGGCAGCAAACGACATTGCGAGGAACATACAGAAGAAAATCACAGCCGCGCCGTCGTCGCCCTGGAAATGCACAAGCGCCACCGGGATCAGCGCATGACAGCCGAGCAGCACCACATGGAGCGGATGGGTAATCAGTCCGCGCGATTTCACAGCGGAAAGATGCTTGGAGAAAGTCACCATAAAGCCGATCTTTACCAGCTCGGACGGCTGGAAACTGACCCCGCCCGGCAGGATAATCCACGCCCGGGCGTTTACTCCGGCGTCACCCGTGGCGGCTGTGCCGAACAGCAGCGTGTAGATAATCAGAAAGATGCTGAACCCGGCCACCAAATACCAGTAATTGGCGATTGCCCGATAGTCGATCAGGGTGAGTACGATTGCACCGGCATAGCCGAGCAGGGTGGCCAGAAGCTGTGTGAAAAAGTAGTTTTCCGTAGATTCACGCGTTGCGCTCGCCACAAGAAGAAGCCCGTATGTGGAAATGGCGATCAGGAGGATCCAGAGGACCTTGTCCAGACGCCGGAAATAGTCTGCGAAAGATTTCAAAGCTCTTGACATTGCGTCACTCCTTTGCTGGAAATAGTTTCCCCGCATATCCGGGGTTTTTGTATATTATAGCAGGGAAAGGGCACAAAGTTCAAGTAAATACTTTTATCTGTAAGAATTCTGTGATATAATTTTGAAAAGAAAGAAAAAATGGGTCAGGAACCCAGGCTCTGTACCCGACGTATCCGGGACAGAGAAAAGACAAGAGGAGTGTGGTGTATGCTGACGGATATTGAGATTGCACAGCAGGCAGAGCTGGTGCCAATCGCAAAAATTGCGGATGGTCTTGGTATTCAGGAGGATGAAATCGAATTTTACGGCAGGTACAAGGCGAAGCTGAATGAGAAGCTGTACCAGCGGATGCAGAATCGTACGGACGGAAAGCTGATCCTGGTGACGGCAATCAATCCCACCCCGGCAGGCGAGGGCAAGACGACAACGACTGTCGGTCTGGGACAGGCGATGAAGCGGATCGGGAAAAATGCGATCATCGCGCTGCGGGAGCCGTCCCTCGGCCCGGTATTCGGGGTGAAAGGCGGGGCCGCGGGCGGCGGCTATGCGCAGGTTCTGCCGATGGAGGACATCAACCTGCATTTTACGGGCGATATGTACGCCATCACCAGCGCGAATAATCTTCTCTGCGCGATGCTCGACAATCATATGCAGCAGGGCAACGAGCTGGGCATCGATCCGCGCCAGATATTGATCCGGCGCTGTCTCGACATGAATGACCGTGCGCTGCGGAATATTGTGATCGGTCTGGGCGGCAGGATCAACGGCGTGCCGCGCGAGGACGGCTTCATCATCACGGTGGCCTCCGAGGTGATGGCGATCCTGTGCATGGCGTCGGATATGGCGGATCTCAAGCGGCGGCTGGGGGATATCCTGGTCGCGTACACCTATGGCGGGGAGCCCGTCTATGCGCGCGATTTGCAGGCGGACGGCGCGATGGCTGCGCTGATGCGGGACGCGATCCAGCCGAACCTCGTCCAGACGCTGGAGGGCACGCCTGCGGTGATGCACGGCGGGCCGTTTGCGAACATTGCCCACGGCTGCAACTCCGTGCGCGCGACGCGGCTGGCGCTCAAGCTTGCGGATTACTGCATTACAGAGGCGGGCTTCGGCTCGGATCTGGGCGCGGAGAAATTTTTGGATATCAAGTGCCGCTGTGCGGGGCTTGCGCCGTCGTGCATTGTGGTGGTCGCCACGGTACGCGCGCTCAAGTACAACGGCGGCGTGGCGAAGCAGGATCTGGCGGCGGAGAACGTGGCCGCTCTGGAGAAAGGGATTGTCAACCTCCGTGCGCACGTGGAAAATATGCGCAAATACGGCGTGCCGGTCGTGGTGGCGATCAACCGCTTCCACACGGATACGCAGGCCGAGCTTGCGGTGATCGACAAGTGCTGTGAGGATCTGGGAGTTCCGTATGCCCTGTCCGAGGTGTTCGCGAAAGGCGGCGAGGGCGGCGAGGATCTGGCCCGCACGGTGGTGGAGACGATCGATCGGAACGAATCGCACTACCATCCGCTGTATCCGCTGGATCTCACGGTAGAGGAAAAGATCGAAGCGATCGCGAAAAATATTTACGGCGCGGACGGCGTGACATATACGGCCGCCGCGAAAAAGGCTCTTGCCGGAATCAGGAAGCTGGGCGGCGACAAGCTGCCGGTGTGCATTGCCAAGACACAGTATTCGCTGTCGGACAACGCGGCTCTGCTGGGCCGTCCGTCCGGATTCACAGTGACGATCCGGGATCTGCGCCTGTCGAACGGCGCTGGATTTGTGGTGGCCTACGCGGGCGATATCATGACGATGCCCGGCCTGCCGAAGTCCCCGGCGGCACAGAGGATCGATGTGGACGAAGCCGGAAAGATTTCCGGTCTGTTCTGAAAAACAGGGAGGGAAAGGAAACAGGATGCAGGTCATTACCACAAATTCGGCGCAGGAAACGGAACAGCTTGGAGAACGTCTTGCCGCCCGTCTGACAGGGGGCGAAGTGATCGCCATGTACGGCGGGATGGGGATGGGAAAAACGGCGTTCACGCGCGGCCTTGCAAGAGGACTGGGGATCCCGTCCGGCGTATCCAGCCCAACCTTTGCGCTCGTGCATGAATACCGCGGCAGGCTGACCGTTTACCATTTTGATATGTTCCGGGTATCCGGATGGGATGATCTGTATTCCACAGGTTTCCTGGATTATCTTGGCGACGCTTCCGCCGTACTGGTGATTGAATGGAGCGAGAATATTGAAAGCGCGGTTCCTCCGGAAGCGATCCGCATTGAAATTGAGCGCGGAGAATCGGACAGCCAGCGGATTTTTCAGATAGAGGGGATAGACCTATGAAGATTTTAGCGGTGGATTCTTCCGCGATTCCCGCGTCGGCGGCGGTATGGGAGGACGGCAGGCTCCTGGGTGAATTTTACAGCAATACGCGCCAGACGCACAGCCAGACGCTTCTCCCGATGGTGGAGAACCTTCTGAAATGCACACAGACGGCCCTGAATGAGATAGATCTGTTCGCGGTATCGGCGGGACCGGGCTCGTTCACGGGGGTGCGGATTGGCGTAGCGTGCGTCAAGGGGCTTGCGATGCCGGAGGACAAGCCGTGCGCAGGCGTTTCGACGCTGGAGGCGATCGCGTGGAACCTGGCGCATCTGCGCGGGACGATCTGCGCGGTCATGGACGCGCGGTGCCAGCAGGTTTACAATGCGGTGTTTGAGGCGGACGGGGAATCCCTGCGCCGCCTTACCCCGGACCGTGCGATCGCGATCAAGGATTTGGCGCAGGAAGCATCAGGCTGGGAAGCCCCGATTTATCTTGTGGGGGACGGCGCCAAATTATGCCACGGCTCTCCGGAGTTTTCGCAGCTCGGCGCAAAGCTTCCGCCGGAGCACCTGCTGTACCAGCGCGCTTCCGGCGTCATAGCGGCGGCCCTCCGCGCCCAGCCCGTCTCCTGCGCCCAGCTTGCCCCCGTCTATCTGCGGATGCCCCAAGCTGAACGCGAGCTCCGCCGCAAGGGGGCTCCCCGCCCCCTTGACCCCGGGCAGGGACTATAACCCGCACGCGGGCCGTCCCCCCTTGTCACTGTGTGACATTCCCCCCACACTGTGGGGGGATCTTCCCTTTGTCGCTTCGCGACATTTCCCCCGCGCTGCGGGGGAATCTTCCCTGCACTCTGGGATCGGGGGCTGCGCGCCCCTCGACCCTCGCCGGGACGCAGTCCCGGACCCAACGCCGCTGCACCGCGGAGGTTATCCGGACTCGCGGCCGAGACGGGGGATTGATTTTTGTTTTTTGGATAATGCCCGCTTTTTTGAGGCGGAGAAGGAAAGAGGTAGTTGTAATGATAGCGTTAGGAGCCGATCATGGAGGCGTATGCCTGAAGGATGCAGTCAAAAAGTATTTGGAGGAAAACGGGATCCCGTATCAGGATTTCGGCACAGAGGGGACGGAATCCGTCGATTACGCGCCGTTTGCGTATAAGGTGGCAAAGGCTGTGACGAGCGGCCAGGCGGAAAAAGGGATCCTCTGCTGCGGGACCGGGATCGGGATTTCGATCGCGGCAAATAAGGTGCCGGGGATCCGGGCGGCAGTATGCACCAACGCGTTCTGTGCGGAGATGACCCGCCGCCATAACGACGCGAATATCCTCTGCATGGGCGGACGCGTGATCGATGAAAAGACCGCGGTGGAGCTTGCCAAAATCTTTTTGGAAACCCCGTTTGAAGGCGGGCGTCACGCCAGACGGATCGGACAGATAGCCGCGATTGAACGCGGTGAAGAAATTTAAAGGAGTGGCAGAAATGGAAAATCAGGTATTTGTAATGGATCATCCGCTGATCCAGCATAAGCTTACGTTTTTGAGGGATAAGAATACAGGGCCGAAGGAGTTTCGTGAGCTTGTCAGCGAGATTGCCACGCTGATCTGCTATGAGGCGACGAGGGATCTGCCGCTGGAGGAAATCCAGATCGAAACGCCGATGGGCGTCGCTACCACAAAGGTGATTGCAGGCCGCAAGCTTGCGTTTGTGCCGATCCTGCGCGCGGGTCTCGGCATGGTCGAGGGCGTGCTGAGCATGGTTCCGGCCGCTAAGGTGGGACACATCGGACTGTACCGCGATCATGAGACGCTCAAGCCGGTGGAGTATTACTGCAAGCTTCCCTCCGACATCAGCGAGCGCGAGGTGATCGTGCTGGATCCGATGCTCGCGACGGGCGGATCCGCGATCGATGCAGTGGATCTGATCAAGCGCCACCATCCCAAGAGCTTGAAATTTATGTGCATTATTGCCGCTCCGGAAGGACTCAAGGCGTTTACGGAAAGGCACCCGGATGTGCACGTATACTGCGCGAACGTGGATTCCCATCTCAATGATATTGGGTATATTGTCCCCGGCCTCGGCGACGCGGGCGACCGCATTTTTGGTACATTATAATCCGGCTGATCTGCCCCATCCGGTGCGTTTCCTGCACTGGATGGGGATTTTTTATTCATAAAAAGTTTATGGGAAGTAACAGGATTGTAATTGCAGGCATGGAAAATTCATACTATAATAGGAAAAGCCGGAAGGAGGTATGGTGATGGAAAACAGGACATGCTGCGCCATTCTTGTGGCGGCGGGCTCCTCCTCAAGAATGGGCGGGACGCGCTCAAAGCAGTTTCTGCCCCTGCTGGGAAAACCGGCGATCGCGTATACGCTTCGGGCGTTCGAGAGGGCTTCGAGCGTTTCGGAAATCATCCTTGTGGCACGCCCGGAGGATTTTGAGGAGCTGCGGGCGATTGCCGGGAGAGAGGGGATCTGTAAGCTCCGGAAGATCGTCCCCGGAGGGAAGAGCCGGCAGGAATCCGTATTCAACGGCGTGGAACAGGCCGGGGATGCCGGGTATTTTGCCATACACGACGGCGCGCGCCCGCTGATTCTTCCCGAGGACATCGACCGTGTGATAGACGACGCGGTAAAATTCGGGGCAAGCACGCTGGCCGTCCCGGTAAAGGATACCATTAAGATAGCGGATGGAAACGGCATGGTTTTGTCCACGCCGGACAGATCGTCGCTGTGGGCGGTTCAGACGCCGCAGGTGTTTGAGGCCGGATTGTACCGCCGGGCCGTGCAGCTTGCACGGGAGCAGGGCAGAGAATATACGGACGACTGCCAGCTGGTGGAGGCCGCCGGAAACTGCGTGCATCTGTGTATGGGCAGCTATTCCAATTTGAAATTGACCACGCGGGAGGATCTCCCCGCGGCGGAGGCTTTTTTGAAAGGCAGGGATTTGTGATGATGAGAATCGGGCACGGGTACGATGTCCACAGGCTGACGGAGGGGCGCAGGCTGGTGCTGGGCGGCGTGGAGATCCCGTACGAAAAGGGGCTTCTGGGGCATTCCGACGCGGATGTGCTCACCCACGCCGTGATGGATGCCCTGCTCGGCGCGGCGGCGCTGGGGGATCTGGGAAAGCTGTTCCCGGATACGTCGGCGGAATATAAGAATATCGACAGTATGCTGCTGCTCGATCGCGTCTGCGCCCTGCTGAAAGAAAGGAACTTTACGATCGGGAATATTGATGCGACAGTCATTGTGCAGGCTCCGAAGCTTGCGCCGTACATCAGCGGGATGAGGGACTGCCTCGCCCGTCACTGCGGGATTTCTGTGGAGCAGGTGAGCGTCAAGGCAACCACGGAGGAGCACCTCGGTTTTACCGGCTCGGGAGAGGGAATCGCAGCGCACGCCGTGTGCCTGATAGAGACGCGTAACTAGCAGAATCAGACAAGCAAACGGCAAATCTTCTGCATACTCTGTGAATGGGGGATTCCATCTTGAGGAATCCCGAAATTTAACAGAGGAGTGATTTTCGATGGACAGACCGGTTATCTGGATCAGCTCCATCACCTATGCGATGAAGGGCCGCGACCTTCTCCAGAGCCGCGGCTTTCGATGTTCGATAGAAAAGGTCCATTCGGAAACAGGCTGCGGCTACGGCATCTACGTCCCGGAAAGGACGGATGAAGCGGAATTCATCCTGCGGGAGAGGGGATTCCGTGTGTTCGGCAGGCTGGAAAGGAGGGGCCGCCGGTGATCTATCTGGACAATGCGGCCACCACGTGGCCCAAGCCCCCGCAGGTGTATGAAGCGGTGAACCGGGCGATGCGTGTTTACGGGGCGAATCCCGGCAGAAGCGGCCACGCGATGTCTACGGCGGCTGCCGAGGAGATGTACCGGTGCCGGGCGGCGGCGGCGCAGCTGTTTCATGCGCCGGGACCGGAATGTGTAGCCTTTACACTCAACTGCACGGAAGCGGTGAACATGGTTCTGAAAGGGCGGCTCAAGCCCGGGGATCATGTGGTGGTTTCGTGTTTGGAGCACAACGCCGTGATGCGTCCGCTCCAGAAGCTTTCGGAGGAGCGGGGCGTGACCTTTACCCAGGCCCAGGTTGTTCCGGGGGATAATGACGCCACAGTCGATGCGTTCCGCAGGGCGTTCCGGGCAAATACGGCTTTGGTGTTCTGTACGCACGCCTCGAATGTCTGGGGCATCCGGCTCCCGGTGGAGCGGATCGCCGCGCTCGTGAAGGAGTACGGGATCCCGATGGCAGTGGATTGTGCGCAGAGTGCCGGCGTGCTTCCGATCAATATGCAGGACAGTGGGATCAGCTGGCTGTGCATCGCGGGTCATAAGGGTCTGTATGGGCCGATGGGCACCGGGATGCTGATCGCCTCGAGCACATCCGGACTTGATACGCTTATTGAGGGCGGCACGGGCACGGAATCCCGACTGATGCGCCAGCCGGATTCGTGGCCGGAGCGCATGGAATCCGGCACGCCGAATCTGCCGGGGATCGCCGGGCTTCGCGCCGGGATCGAATTTGTGAAGAAAAAAGGGACGGAACGGATTTATCAGCACGAATTAAAGCTGACGGCCTCGCTGTACGACAGGCTGTCGCAGATGCCGGGCGTGCTCCTTTATACGGAGCGCCCGCAGGCGCCTTATTATGCGCCCGTTCTGTCGTTCAATATCAGGGGGATTCCCAGCGAGGAAGCGGGGCGGCTGCTGGATCAGAAAGGCTTTGCGGTGCGTCCGGGACTTCACTGCGCGCCGGCGGCGCACACGTTTGCGGGCACGTCGGATTTGGGTGCTGTACGGGTGTGTCCGTCCGCGTTTACCACACCGAACGAGATTGCGTCATTTGCCCATGCGGTGGCCAATATTTCCTCAAAATCTTGAAAAAAGCATTGCATATCCCTCAGATTATGGTAAAATAGTTACAGGCCCAGACTAAGTCTGGACGTAGACCGCGCACCGCCGCGCGAGGCGCGGCGTACAGCATGGTGTGAATATGCCAGTTGCTCCGCCCGCGTTTATAGTTATCTGCGATAATTGGCTGGGTGTACGGCTAAGCCTGCACGTAAAACGCGGATCGCTCCCTCCGGTCGCTGAAATGCCGATAAGAACGTGTGCTCTGTCGCGGTGGGAGGCTGGTCAGGGATATGGTATTATGCCTCCAGAATACCGTAAACGCGGGCATCTCAGCTTGAATGCACACCCAGCCGAGCGGAGGTACGACGCGTTGCGCGTTTTGCCTGCCGCAGGCGCGCGGTGGGAGGTTGGTTAGGGAGAATATTATTTACGAAAAGGTCGCAGCGCGGGCAATATAGCCCAATCGCGCACTAGGATAGGCGGAGGTACGACGCTTTCGCGTTCTGCTCGCCGCAGGCGCGCGCAGGCCTCTGGTACAGGAAGGAAAATCCTTATGGAATGGATCACAACAAGCTGGGAGGCCGTTCAGGAATGGCTTTACAGCACATGGAGTATTATCATAGAGCTGGTCCGGTCATTCAAGGTGACGGACGCAATAGACGTCATATTAGTTTCGTTCATCATTTACAGCGCGATCAAGCTTCTGCGCGAAACGCGTGCGGGACAGCTGGTGAAAGGCCTGCTGATTATTCTGGCGGTGTGGCTTTTGTCGTCGTACTTCCAGCTTTATATGCTCAAAAGCCTGTTCAGCTACTTCTTCCAGTTCAGTATGATCGCTTTGCTTGTGGTGTTTCAGCCGGAGATCCGGCGCGCTCTGGAACAGCTTGGCCGTACCGAGATCGGAAAAGGCCTGGCTGCCAAGGGATGGTTTGCGGGATCAGCCAAAACAGAAGAAGAACTCCTGCGCCAGCAGGTGCGTAAGGGGATCAACGCCGTAGTCGATGTGGCTGCGAGCTTCCAGAAATCGAAAACGGGTGCGCTGATCGTATTTGAACGCCAGACGAAGTTGGGCGAAATTATCGATACAGGTACGGTAGTGGATGCGGAACCGTCGCCGCCGATTATCGGCAACATTTTCTGGAACAAAGCGCCGCTGCACGACGGAGCGATGGTGATGCGCGCCGGAAAGGTGTATGCGGCGGGATGTATTCTGCCGCTGACGAAAAACGACAGCGTGAGCATTGAATTGGGAACCCGCCACCGTGCGGCAATCGGTCTGAGCGAGGTTTCTGACGCCGTTATCGTGGTGGTTTCGGAGGAAACAGGCCAGATTTCAATGGCAGTCAACGGGCTTCTCACGCGCGACTATACGAGGGAAACGCTGAGAAGCGAGCTGCAGAATCTGCTCCTTCCGGTGGAACAGGATGCCGGAGAACATCGTTCCAGCAAAATTCCCTCCATAAGGAGGGCAAAGAAACGATGAAAGAGAAAAAATTCAGTATAGGAGAATTTTTCTACAACGACCGGTTTGTGCTTGTTTTCTCTGTGTTTATCGCGGTGATTGCATGGTTTATCGTATCGTCGATCAATACGCAGGAACGGCCGCGTGAGATCTCCGATGTGCCCGTTGTGGTGACGCTTTCTGATGAGGCCACGCAGGAAATGAATCTGCGTGTGTTCAGCCAGAGCGTCACAAGCGCCACTGTATCTCTCACTGGGGACAGCGTGGCGGTGCGCAGCATCGATCCGTCTGAGCTGCGCGTGGTGGCGGAACAGGCATCCTCCATCACCCAGCCGACGAGCGCGCAGCTCCGCCTGCGTCTGGAGCGTCCGTCGCAGGTCCTCGGGGATTACGAAGTGCAGATCGATCCGGAATATGTTTTCGTTGAGGTCGATTACTATCAGGACGCCACCTTCCAAATCAATACGGATGGAATTAAATACAAGGCGGATGATTCCTATGTCGTCAGCGAACCGTCGCTTTCCGTCAATGAAGTGACGATTTCCGGACCGCAGAAGGAAATAGATCGCATCAGCCGTGTCTGCGTCGAGTATGAAATCGATACGCCGCTGATTTCAACGCAGACCTTCACAACGAACCTGGTGCTGTACGACAGATACGGCAATCAGCTTTCCAAGGACAATTTAACAATCAGCGACGATGAGGTGGAGGTCACAATCAGTGTGCGCAGCCGCCAGACGCTGACACTTGAGCCGACGTTCCAGAATAAGCCGAGCGGCTTGAATCTCAACTCCGGGATAGTGCAGGTGGATCCGGAAAGCATCCAGATTGCCGGTCCGGAAGATGTGCTGAGCAATCTCACTACAATCAGCCTTGAGCCGATCGACTTTGCGGAAGTCAGCCCCGCTAATAATACCTTCGATGTAGCAATTTCGCTTCCGGCGGGATGCAGCAATATCAGCATGATTTATGAGGCGCAGGTCACGCTCGATTTGGATGGTTTTGTCGCGCAGCAGTTTACCATAACAGGGGAGAATTTTGAAGTAGTCAATCTCGCCGCCAATAAGACCTCGGACGTCTACACACAGAGCATGGTGGTGACCCTCGTTGGTCCGCAGGCGCAGATAGAGAACATCCAGCCGGAAGATATTGTGGTGGAAATCAACATGGCGGGGCGGGAAACCTTTACCGGCCATATTGAAATGCCCGTGCAGATCTCTGTGCAGAACGCATCCAGTGTTTGGGCATATGGGGAATATCTGGCGAATGTGAATATACAGGAAAAGGTAGATTAGTCCTGGATGAAATGACGCTTAAAATACTTTTCAAAGTGTTTTAATAGATTGAAATTTCCAAATCAGGAGGTTGAATAGCGATGAATGGAAAAATGAAAGTTGCCGTGATGACGGACATCGGCAAAATGGGATTTGTGGAGAGAGATATTCCGACGCCCGCTGACGATGAAGTCTTGGTAAAGCTGGAATATGTTGGAATCTGCGGTTCCGATCTCCACTATTATGAGACGGGACGCATTGGGAACTTTATCGTAGAGACGCCGTTTGTACTCGGCCACGAGCCGGGCGGCACGGTGGTTGAGGTCGGCAAGAATGTCAAGCACCTGAAAGTGGGCGACCGCGTAGCTCTCGAGCCCGGCAAGACCTGCGGCCACTGCGAGTTCTGCAAGACGGGACGGTATAATCTGTGCCCGGATGTCATATTCTTCGCAACCCCGCCGGTGGACGGCGTATTCCAGGAGTATGTAGCTCATGAGGCGGATCTGTGCTTCAAGCTTCCCGATAACGTAAGCACCATGGAAGGCGCGCTGATTGAACCGCTGGCCGTCGGCTTCCACGCGGCAAATCAGGGCGGCGCACACGCCGGGCAGACGGCTGTCGTGATGGGCGCAGGCTGCATCGGCCTCGTTACGATGCTGGCTCTCAAGGCGGAAGGCGTATCCACCGTTTATGTGGTGGATGTCATGCAGAAGCGTCTGGACAAGGCGCTGGAGCTGGGCGCAACCGGTGTGATCAACGGCAGGGAACAGGATACCGTTCAGGCTATTATGGATCTGACCGGGGGCCGCGGCTGCGATCTCTGCATTGAGACAGCCGGTACGGAGATCACCTGCCAGCAGGCGATCAAGGCCGCCAAGAAGGGCTCGACGATCGTATTTGTCGGCTACGGAAAGAACGATCTGACGGCTATCCCGCTGAACATGGCGCTGGATAAGGAGCTTACCTTCAAGACGATTTTCCGTTACCGTCACATCTATCCGATGGCGATTGAGGCTGTTGCGGCAGGCCGTGTCAACCTCAAGGGGATTGTCACGAATGTGTTTGACTTTGACGATATCCAGAACGCAATGGATCTGAGCGTCAGCAACAAGGCGGATATTGTAAAGGCAGTTATTAAGATTGCCAAGGACTGATCCGCAGCTTTGAATAGTTCCGGAGGGCACGCTTGCAGGCGCGCCCTCTTTTATGCAAAGGCCGCGCTGCGGATCGTATAATTCGCGTTTTCCGGGGATACTATTACCGTCAAAAAACCCGGAACAGAGGCGGAAATCCGGAAAAATAATGGTTTTTCCCCCGATTTCTGAAAAAATATAAAATACTTTTCAAATAACAGTTGTTTTTTTCTGCGGAAAGGTGTAAAATTCCTCAAGAGCCCTTTTTATAAGAGTATTTATAAAATGGGTGTCAGGTTTGTTATGGAGGTGACAAGAAGTGAACAAAACAGGTTTAGTTGATGCACTCAAGGAAGAAACCGGTCTGGCTAAAAAGGACTGCGAAGCTGTTCTCAATGCTTTTTTCAGCATTGTTGAGAAGGAGCTTGTAAAGGGAGAGAAGGTTCAGATCGTCGGCTTCGGAACCTTCGAGGTAAAGGAGAGAGCCGAGCGGATGGGAAAGAACCCGGCTACAAAGCAGGATATGGTGATTCCGGCTTCTAAGTCTCCGGCGTTTAAAGCTGGCAAGGCCCTCAAGGATGCGGTGAACAAATAAATATCCGCTTCCCCCCGATAAAAGGTTCCGGCTCTGTATGTTACAGAGTCCGGGCCTTTTTTATTGACAAAAAACACTTTTTTCTTTATACTGGAAGTCAGAAGAAGCCGCGCCGCAAGGGGCGGCGCGTTTTGAAAGGAGATAAGGAATGAAAAAGGGGTTTGGCAGGGTTCTTTTGTCTGTATGTCTGACGGCGGCGCTTGGTATTTCCGCGCCGGGTGCGCAGGCGGCACGGCTTACGGGAACTCTGGAAACGGAACTGAATCCGACGCAGCAGGCGCAGACGGATGCGTATCCCGCAGATTCCTCCATGTACCGCGGCACAGTGGTTGAATTGTATGAGGATGGGGACATTATCTCGTTTACGCTGGAGCAGGAGACAGGGACGAATTTCGGTGCGCCAAGAATTCAGGTGGAAGCCCCGGCTTCCCGCGCTGCCGGAATTGAGACGGGAGATTACATTGAGATTTTTTACGGAGCTTCCATAAGAAATCAGGAGGCCGTACAGGCGATTACCGTGAGGGAGCTTACTGACGCGTCTCTTTCCAATTATAACGGTGAAGTTGTCTCCATCGATCGGGACAGAAAAACAATTCTTTGCCGCGGACTGGAAACCGATTCGGAAACGCTCTTCCGTTATACGGATAACACTCAGCTTTATCTGGATCTGGACTCTCTGGAGCCCGGCGATAAAATCAATATTTATCACAGCGGCATGATGACAAGAAGCATCCCGCCGCAGGGAAACGCTCTGGAAATCCGGCGCTATGCGGATACCCAGATTTACCGGGGGACAATCACGGCGATTTCCGGAGACGGCGACACACGGACGGTACTGCTTCAGCGGGCAGCCGGCACGGATTTTGCCGATTCCATCCAGGTGACGACCGGGCGCGGCACATTCCTGAACGGAAATCTTTCTGTAGGCGATTATGCCGAGGTCCTCTGTGATCGCAGCGAGGAACCGTTTGCATATTCCATTGAGATCCTCCTCCCGCCGGAATCCTGTGTATACAACTGCACTCTTGTAGAAAAAATCTACGAACGCTCGGACGGACAGGAAGGATCACTGACTGTTTCCGGAATGTCTGATGGAGAAACGATGATCTTTCACTATAACGCCTACACGGATTTCACCCAGGGAGTTGAAAGTCTTGAACCGGGCGATCAGCTGAGCATTTACCACCGCGGCGTGGCGACTCTCAGTATCCCGCCGCAGGGGAGCGCCCTGGAGATTTCCCCGTACAAACCGTAAAGCCCCGGGATGGCTTTATAAAGAATCCTCTATCCGCAAAGACTGGATAGAGGATTTGTTTTTGGAAGGATGATTCCATTTTCATATTTTTTGTGCTATCATGGTGGAGGCCGGATTTTTCCGGCAGCCAGACAGGAGAGATGTGTAGTGGCAAAGGATAACAAAACAAATGTGATGCGTATTCTGGAAAAGGAAAAAATCCCGTACACCCCCTATTTTTATGCGCACGGCAAGGAAGCGATTGACGGCGTTTCGGTTGCAGAACAGCTGGGACAGCCGGTCGATCAGGTATTCAAAACCCTCGTCACGCGGGGAAGCAGCAAGGACTTTTTCGTGTTTGTGATCCCAGTGGCGCAGGAATTGGATCTCAAGGCCGCGGCACGGTCGGTGGGGGAGAAGTCCGTTGAAATGATCCATGTCAGCGAAATCAATAAGGCAACGGGCTACATACGCGGCGGCTGTTCGCCGATAGGGATGAAGAAGCAGTATGTCACAGTGGTAGACGAATCGTGCCTGGAGCATGATTCGATGATTTTCAGCGGCGGGAAAATCGGCACACAGGTGGAGGTCGCCCCCAAAGATCTTCTTACACTGATCGGTGCTTCCACAGCAAGACTGACAAGACAGGGCGCCGACGGAGAGCAGGCATAGAATCAGGTGCGCTCAGAACGGCGGCGGAGCTGGAGCTTTTCGATCCATCCTTTTTTATACTTCAGCGAAATATAGCCGATGATCGAGGTTGTCCCGGCGCCCACCATATCCACGATTAAATCCTTCATCGTATCGCTGAGGGCGTCGTGACCTGTGAGAGGGACGAGTTCCCCGTTTACTTCCTCGGCGAACTTCTGCATGTTGAGGCCCAGAAGCCCGTCAAAGGTGAATTCGTAGATTTCCCATATCACACCGAGCGCAACGGCGAAGCACAGTGAGAACACGGCCACAAAAATGGGACTGAGATTTACAGGAACGCGCTCGGAATTATTGAGCAGGGCAACAAACGAGAATCCCAGTGCTCCCAGCATAGCGCCGCTGAAGCAGTGCAGGATGTCGTCCCAATGAGGGACAGAGTAGTAAAAGCTTCGTACCTCGCCCAGATAGATGGCGCAGTACAGGAAGATGATATATAAAATATACATCCCCTGCGGGATAATAATTCGGAATTTTTGCATCAGCTTGCCGGGCAGAAGCATGGCGACTATCCCCAGCAGACACTGCACCAGCATCAGGACGTATTCCCCCTTGCTGCGGGGGAGGGAGTCCATGCTATAGTCCTCGACAATCATTGGAGCAATGATAATCTCAATGATCAAAAAGACGGCAGATACAGCCATAGACCAGAAAACGATAAGTGTCAGGATTTTTACAAGGCGTGGATGCTTTGGATTTCTCTTTTCCATAAAATTCCCCTTTCCAAGGCTAAGCCTTGACGTAGATCGCGCACCGCCGCGCAAAGCGCAGCGCACAGCACGATGCGAACAGACAGCCGCCCGCCCGCGTTTCTGCCGGTCAGCGATACGACAGCGGAGCAGTTTTGGCTAAGCCTTGACGTAAACCGCGCACCGCCGCGCAAGGCGCGGCGCACAGCACGATGCGAACAGACAGCCATCCGCCCGCGTTTCTGCCGGTCAGCGATACGACAGCGGAGCGGTTTTGGCTAAGCCTTGACATAAACCGCGCGGCGCGACGATTGTATTTGTGTATCTGAATAGAACCGATTTAGGAAAATCTTTCAAATACATATTTTATATTATATCATAAGTTTTAAAAAACTACACAATTTTTTTAAGACTTTTCTTGGAATAGTTTTTTGAGTTTTACGTCAAGGCTTAGCCGTACACTCAGCCAATTGCCGCAGACAGATATAAACGCGGGCGGAATAGCTGTCACATTCACACCATGCTGTGCGCGGTTTACGTCAAGGCTTAGCCGTACACTCAGCCAATTGCCGAAGACAGATATAAACGCGGGCGGAATAGCTGTCACATTCACACCATGCTGTGCGCCGTGCTTCGCACGGCGGTGCGCGGTTTACGTCAAGGCTTAGCCTTGGGAGGGAGATATGACGTTAAGACATTTGAAAATTTTTGCAGAGGTTTGCAGACAGGACAGCATGACAGCCGCCGCCCAGCGCCTCTATATGACACAGCCGGCTGTCAGTCTGGCCATCCGGGAACTGGAAGAGCATTACGGCGTGAAGCTGTTCGACCGCATTTCCAGAAAGCTTTATCTGACCAGCGAGGGGAAACGGCTGCTCGAATACGCCCTGCACATTATTGCGCAGTTTGAGGAGATGGAAACGGAAATCTGCGGCAGCGGTGACGCCGGACAGATCCGGATCGGCTCAAGCATCACAGTGGGGACATGCTTTCTGCCCGAACCGATCCGCCGCTTTTCCCAAAAGTACCCGCAGATCCGGGTGAGCGTCTGTATCGAAAATTCCGGCGTAATTTTAGGCCGTGTCCTTGAAAATGAGGTCGATTTCGGACTGATAGAGAGTGCTGTGCAATCGGATCAAATACAGGTGCGGGAATTTGCACAGGGCAGGCTTGTGCCGGTCTGTTCGCCGTCGCATCCGCTGACGGGCGCAGGAAAGATCCCTCTGGCGCGTCTGGAACAGGAAAGCTTTCTGCTGCGGGAAAAGGGGAGCGGTACGCGCGACCTTTTCGACAGCATCATGCTTGCCGCAGGAATTTCGATCCGTCCCCTCTGGGAGAGCATCAGCACGCGGGCATTGATCAGCGGAGTAAAGGCGGGGCTGGGTATTTCCGTACTGCCGGAACAGCTGGTGCGCGCCGATCTGGACAGCGGCGGATTGACGGAACTGCAATTTGAGAATCTTGAATTCAGGCGCAAATTCAGCCTGATCCTGCATAAAAATAAAAATCTTTCGCGTGCGGCACGGAATTTTCTCTTGGAAGCCCTGCCGTCAATGCAATCATAAAACGCTCCGGGATCAAAGAGGTATGATCCCGGAGCGTTGTTCATGTTACGATGGCCGCCGTACGAAACAGATTCAGCCGAGTTCCTTGACGGCAGTGGAGTAGATCTTCCATCCGCCGGACAGGTTGTAGCAGTCGAAGCCATGACCCATCAGGATACGGCAGGCGATATAGCTCCGCACACCGCTCAGACAGTGGACATAGGCGGGCTTTGTGGGATCCAGCTCCCCGATCCGATCGCGAAGCTCGTCCACCGGGATGTTGATAAACCCGTCGATGTGCTCCTGCGCGTATTCCTGCGGCGTGCGCACATCCAGCAGGGTGACGCTGCCGTCGCGCGGGAGTGAGGCCACCTCGTGCCAGTGGAAGGTCTTGATCTTTCCGGTAAGCACATTTTCGATCGCATATCCGGCAAAGTTTACCGGATCCTTTGCGGAACCGTAAGGCGGCGCATAGCAAAGCTCCAGCTCTGTCAAATCGGAAGCGGTCAGACCGGCGCGGATCGCTGTGGCCATCACATCGCACCGTTTGTCCACGCCGTCGAAGCCCACGATCTGCACGCCGAGGATTTTTCCCGTTTCCTTTTCGTAGATGGTTTTCATCGGCATGACGGTGCTGCCCGGATAGTAGGAGGCGTGGGACGCGGATGCTGTAAACATCTTGTCGTAATTGAGCCCGAGAGCCTGCGCCGTCCGTTCGTTGATTCCCGTCGCGGCGACAGTCATATCAAAAATCTTGAGCACGGACGACCCCTGCGTACCCTTGTAGCTGGAAGCGAATCCGCAGATATTGTCCGCGGCGATACGTCCCTGCTTATTGGCAGGACCTGCCAGCGGGATATATGCTTTCTGTCCGGTGACAAAGTCGTTCACCTCTACGGCGTCGCCGACTGCGTAAATGTCCGGATCCCCGGTGCGCATATGCTCGTCCGTCAGAATAGCGCCGCGTTGATTCAGTGCCAGCCCTGCCTGCTTCGCCAGCGCGGTGTCCGGCCTTACACCCACAGACAGCAGGACCATGTCCGTCTCCATTGACCCGCCGGAAGTGGAAACGGAGAGCTTGCCGCCGCTTTCCGTGATTTTCTGTACCGCATGATTCAGGAGTATCTCAACGCCCTTGGCGCGCAGATACTGGTGCACGTGGCACGCCATATCGAAATCGAGCGGGGCGATGAGATGATCCTGCATTTCAACGATGGTGGTCCTGACACCCGCCCGGGTGAGGTTTTCCGCCATCTCGACGCCGATATATCCGCCGCCCACGATCACCGCGGAGGATGCGCCATTGTGCGTAACGAATTCACGGATTTTTACGGCGTCAGGCACACTGCGCAGCGTAAAGACACGATCTAGCTCCGCGCCCTCGATCGGGGGAAGAATCGGCGCAGCGCCGGGGGAAAGGATCAGCTTGTCGTAGCTTTCCGTGTACTCCTCGCCGGTATCCGCCGTGCGGACAAGGACGGTCTTTTCCGCACGGTTTATGGAAAGCACCTCATTTTTGACACGCACATCCACCCGGAAGCGTTTATAAAAGCTTTGCGGCGTTTGCAGCAGCAACGCGGATTTTTCCGCGATTTCCCCGCCAATATAATAGGGGAGGCCGCAGTTTGCAAACGAGACGTAATCGCCGCGTTCCAGAATCACGATTTCTGCGTTTTCGTCGAGACGGCGGAGCCTAGCCGCCGCCGAAGCGCCGCCCGCGACGCCGCCGATGATGACAATTTTCATACAGGGAATCCTCCTTTTTTGTTGGGCGAAGGTCGGCTTGGGTTCCAAATCCAGATTGCAGGGCCGCCGAGACTCCGCCGGGTTTTATTGTATACGCTCGGGAAATGGATCCGCACCCCGGTCTTTTGAAGATATTATACTACATTTATGGCAGGCGTGTCACTAAAATAGAGTGTTTTTGGCTAATAAAAATCTTAAAATCCGCAAAATAGATCTGGATTTTTTATTGGTTCCATACTATAATAAGCGCATGTACAGCACAGCCATTTCTTTCCGCTTATCTTAAAATTTGCATCCCGGACAGCCGGGGGAGGATGTGAGATCATTGAGCCTGAAAAAATATTATGAAAACCTTTCGTATCTCCATGTGGGGACGGAGGAAAACCGTTCCTATTATATCCCGGAGGATAGGGAGGGTGAACCGCGCGCAGTTTCCCTGAATGGGGAATGGGACTTCGCTTTCTATGAGAGCGTGTCCGATCTGCCGAAATCATTCCCATGTGATGGGGCATGGATGGACGGGGAGAAGATCCCGGTCCCGTCTGTGTGGCAGATGCACGGTTATGACCGCCATCAGTACACCAATACCCGCTACCCGTTCCCGTATGATCCGCCGTATGTGCCGCAGCAGAACCCCTGCGGGGCGTACCGGCGCACGTTCCATATTTCCGGGACAGCCGGCACAAAGACATATCTGAATTTCGAGGGTGTCGATTCCTGCTTTTACGTCTGGATCAATGGGGAATTTGTGGGATACAGCCAGGTTTCCCATTCCACCAGCGAATTTGATGTGACCCGCTTCGTCCACGACGGCGAGAATACAGTGATTGTGCTGGTGCTCAAATGGTGCGACGGCAGCTATCTGGAGGATCAGGATAAGCTGCGGATGTCCGGTATTTTCCGCGATGTGTACCTGCTCCGCCGTCCGGAAAGCCACATCCGCGATTTCTTCGTCCATACGGATTTGGATCTGGAATCGCACAGCGCCGAGATCCGGGTGGATTACGATTTCTGCGGCGATTCGGTTCCGGTCAGCTTTTCGCTGTCCGCGCCGGACGGGAGCCTGCTGGAAAAGAAGCAGGGCGCAGATGGCTCCGTTTCGTTCCATGTGGAGAATGCCGTTTACTGGAACGCCGAAAACCCGGTCCTGTATGGACTGCTGATCGAGACGGCGGACGAACGGATCCGCCAGTCTGTCGGCCTGCGGAAGATTGAGGTGCGCGGCGGCGTTGTCCTGCTGAATGGGGTGCCCATCAAATTCCGCGGCGTCAACCGCCACGACAGCGATCCGGTGACAGGCTATACGATTTCCCGGGAGCAGGCGCTCCGCGACCTGCGCATTATGAAGGAGCACAACGTCAACGCCATCCGCACCAGCCATTACCCGAACGCACCGTGGCTGCCGCAGCTGTGCAGCGAGTACGGCTTCTATCTGATTGCCGAGGCCGATATGGAGAGCCACGGCGTGGCGGATCTCTACCGTCCGAAGCTGAAAGAGACTGCGGAGCGGATGTCCGACATCGCGCGTGATCCGGCATTCAGCCAGCCGATCCTCGATCGTGTGCAGCGATGTGTGATGCGCGACAAGAACTGCCCGAGCGTCGTGATCTGGTCGCTGGGAAATGAATCCGGCTACGGCGCGAATTTTGAAAAGGCCGGACGGTGGATCAAGCAGTTTGATCCCTCGCGCCTTGTCCATTACGAGGGAGCCTGCCACAAGCCCGCCGTCGGCGAGGATGATTATTCCATGCTCGATCTTTACAGCCGGATGTATGCTTCCACAAAGGAAATTGAGGAATATTTCGCGGACGGGAAAGAGAAGAAGCCGTTTATCCAGTGCGAATACATTCACGCGATGGGCAACGGCCCCGGCGACGCGGAGGATTACCAGCGTCTGATTGAGAAATATCCGGGCTTCTGCGGCGGCTTTGTGTGGGAGTTCTGTGACCACAGCGTTTATATGGGCCGCACAGAGGATGGACGCAAGAAGTATTACTACGGCGGCGATTTTGGAGAGTTCCCGCACGATGGGAATTTCTGCATGGACGGCCTTGTTCATCCGGACCGCACCCCGTATTCCGGATTCCGCGAGTATAAGAATGTGATCCGTCCCGTTCGCGCGCGTTGGGAAAGCGGACGGATTGAGTTCACCAACCGTCTGGATTTTACGAATCTGAAGGATTTCCTGTATGCAGAGTATGAGGTTTCCTGCGACGGCGAAGTGATCCTGCGCGGATCATTCCCCGGTTTGGATATTGCGCCGCACAAGACCTCCCTGATTGCGTTCACGCCGAGCCTGCCGGAACAGGGAAAATGCCTGCTGCGGATCGTCTACCGCCAGAAAAAGGATCTCCTGCTGACAAAGGCGGGACACATACTGGGGCATGATCAGCTCCTTCTGCGCGACGGCTCCGTGCCGTCTCCCATCCCCGCACCGCAGAAAGAGGGCGGGATTCAGGTTTCCGAAACGGAAAAGGAGTTTGCCGTCTGCGGCATGGGCTTCCGGTACGTTTTTGACAGGCTTTCCGGCAGCTTCCGTACGATAGTCTACCACGGGCGTCCCATGCTTGCCCGTCCGATGGAATATAATGTTTGGCGCGCCCCGACGGACAACGACAGGAATGTCCGTCACGAGTGGGAGGCCGCCGGTTTCGATCGCGCGTTGGTGCGGGTCTATTGCAGCAGCGCAGAAAGTGACGGACGCCGCGTCCTGATCCGGTGCAGGCTGTCGCTGGCCCCCGTGTATTTGCAGCGGATCCTGACGATCGAAGCGGAGTATACGGTGACGGCAGACGGCGCGATCCATGCGTCGCTCGACTGCCGCAAGGATATGGATATGCCGTTCCTGCCGAGGTTCGGGCTGCGCCTGTTCCTGCCGGAGGAGATGGATCGCGCGGAGTATTTCGGCTACGGTCCGGACGACAGCTATTGCGATAAGCATCAGGCGTCCTGGCTGGGCAAATTCCATACCACAGCCGATCGGAATTTTGAGAATTACCACAAGCCGCAGCACACCGGCAGCCATTGGAACTGTGAGTACGCGCTCATAGAGGATGACGCAGCCGGATGGAGCGTCACAGCGGAAAAGCCGTTCAGCTTCCAGCTTCTGCACTACACGCAGGAGGAGCTCACAGCAAAGCAGCATGATTTCGAGCTGGAACGCTGTCCGGAAAGCGTCCTGTGCATCGATTACAAGGTGAGCGGCATCGGCTCCAACAGCTGCGGCCCCCGCCTTCTGGAACGCTACCAGTTCAACGATCCGGAATTCAGCTTCAAGCTTTCTCTCACCCCCTTTATCCGGTGAGGGCGGGGCTCTGCCCCACACCCCGGCAGGGGCTGCGCGCCGCACGCGGCCCGTCCCCCTTTGTCACTTCGTGACATTTCCCCCGCACTGCGGGGGAATCTTCCCTGCACCTGCGCCGGGACGCAGTCCCGGACCCGGCACATTTCCAACGTGCGTTGGAAATGAAGTTTTGGAGGGGATGGGGCTTGAGCGGTTTCCGGACGGGTCGTCCGTGTGTTGGGGCTCCGCCCCAAACCCCGGCGAGTGGTTGTATCAGGATCGTCCTGTCATGCAGGGCGATCCTTTTGCGTAGCAGGGGGTGAAAAGTCAAATATGCCGAAAAAATTCGCTGAAAACGGTAGATACAAGGCGCAGATCCACCGCAATACTTTGGTGTTGCAGGGTGACAGGCACAGTAAACGCCGTTTCTCGGAGATACAATATTAAGATGGTCGGCTGTGTTTGTCTGTATTCGTTGTAGGTAAGTAAAATACTGTTGAGGGCTTTTCGGATATACCATAGAACAGGGCTTGGTTGAAACATAGGACAGGCCCGGAAATGGATGAAAAAATGGAAATTAGAGAGTTAAAAATGCAGGACAGCAAAGATGTAGAGGGAATGATGCTGAAGATTTTTTCAGTGGAGCCATGGAACGATGATTGGAGCGATAGGGAACAGCTTCGGCAGTATGTTCAGGAGCTGATGGGCAATCGGAATTCCCTGTCGTTTGGGCTTTATGAGGATGGCGGTCTGATCGGGATTTCATTGGGAAGAATCAAGCATTGGTGTGAGGGCACAGAGTATTGGATTGATGAATTTGGGATTCTTCCTGCAAAACAGGGAGCAGGGATGGGATCCACGTTTTTGGCGGGGATCGAGCGGTGTCTGACAGAGCGGAGGATCTTTGAAATCATCCTTCTTACAGACAGAGATGTCCCTGCATATTGGTTCTATCGGAAAAATGGGTTCGGTGAAATTGCCGGGATGTGTTTTTTGCGAAAAAAATTGCGGATAGGGGAGAGAAAGAGGTTTTTGACAATACGATCCGCCGCGGTGTGACGTAACGCTGGATAAAATATAAAAAGAAAACAGACTGTTGTCCTCTTTGTCAACAGTCTGTTTTTATCGGTTGATGGAATTTGGTTTACAGCTCAAGGTCAGGTTCTCCCCTTTTGCTTCTTTTTCGATACTCCTTCGGGCTGACAAGCTCCTGCCGCTTAAAGCTTTGCGAGAAATAGCTCTGAGAAGAAAATCCAAGCATCTGGGCGATCTGCGACAGGGTGTAGTCCGTATTCTGCAACAGATATTTGCTTTCCCGGATCCGCCGTTTGATCAGGTATGTAATCGGCGAAATCCCGTTTTCCCGGTGGAATGAATGGACCAGATAATATTTGCTGACGTGCGTCATTTCCGCCAGAGAATCCAGTGTGATGTTTTCCTGATAGTTGTTGTCGATGTACCGCTTGACAATGGCACACTCGCGGCTCGATCGCTTCCCTGACGATGGAGTAAAGCTTATGGCTTCTACCTGCGTCAGCTTTGCAAGGAATGCGTCCAGTATTCCCTGACAGATTGCTTCATAATTCGCGGCCCGGCCCTCTGCTTCCCGCACCATGGTTTCCAGGAAAAAGGTCATTTCCGGCACGCCGGCAGAATTGCTGAATTTTCGGTAAGAATTCTGCCCCTCGTTTTCAAAGTGAAAATCAACGCCGTCGATTCCCAGCACAATGTATTCCAGCGGAGTGTCCGGAGAGCCGGTTTCCGTGTGCTCCACATGGGGGTTGACTATGATGAGATCGTTGGCCTTAATGGGGAGAATGTCGTTTCCCACCCGGAAAGATCCGTGTCCGCGGGTTACAAAGAAAAGCTCTGTGCAGGAATGGACGTGCAGCATACTGTGCCAGTCCTTTCCGTATCGCGCGCTGGTTACGTATAAAAGGTTTGCACGGACGCAGTCCCCTTTACGCAGCCCCAACTCGTAGCGTTTGCTGCCCATATAGTCTCCCCTTTCTATTCTGGTGTAACTTGATTCACTTTATACACTTATATTGTATTATACTTTTCTGGAATTATAATATCCAATTAAGAACTATTTAAAATAAATTTCTGCCTTTTCCATATAACCCAAAGTTTCCCAATGCTGTAAAAGAAAAACTGGACAAGATTTATAAAATTTAGAGCAAGATCCGTGTTGGAAAAAAGTCTGGAATATTTTATACTATACATGGTGGGAAACCATCGGCTTCTTTATTTT
>DVHF01000037.1 GCA_018712265.1 Candidatus Gallacutalibacter pullicola | reverse complement strand
GCCTGGGCTTTTCTCTTTGTGTGGATTGTGGTATACTAAATAACATCTTTTGCTAAAGGGAGTCTGAAAAATGGAGAACCTGATACTGTCCTTTGAAGTCGTGCTGCCGCTTCTCATCATGATGATGCTGGGCCTTTTTCTGCGCTCCGTCCATCTGGTGAGCGACAGCACGGTGAAACAGCTGAACAACGTCGTGTTCCGCGTATTCCTGCCTGTACTGCTGTTCTGCAACGTCTACCACTGCGATCTGAACGGCACCATCCGGCCGCGCCTGATGATCTTTGCACCTGTGTGCGTGATCATCTCTTTCTTCCTCACGTTCGCCGTGATCTGCCTGGCCGAAAAGATAAATGCCCGGCGCGGCGTGCTGATCCAGGGGATTTTCCGCAGCAACTTCATCATTTTCGGCCTGCCCGTCACCATCTCCCTGTACGGAGAGGAGGCCGGAGGGATCGCCGCCCTGCTGATCGCTGTGATTATCCCGATCTTCAACGTCTTTTCCGTCGCGGCGCTGGAGATTTTCAGCGGCAGCGGGAAGTTTGACTGGAAGAAGATCCTCAAGGGGATCGTCACCAACCCGCTGATTATCGCATCGGTACTGGCGCTGATCTTCCTGTTCAGCGGCCTGAAAATCCCCACCGTGCTGGACGACGTCCTCACCGACATCGGCAGCGTGGCCACCCCGCTCGGTTTGATGATCCTCGGCGCGTCGTTTGCCTTCTCCGCCGTGCGCGACCGCCTTCGCGAAATTATTATCGGCGTCGCCGGAAAGCTTATCCTTGTCCCGGCGATTTTCCTGCCGATCGCCATCGCTATGGGCTTCCGCGATGCAGAGCTTGTGGCGCTGCTCGCGCTGTTCGGATCCCCCACAGCGGTATCCTCCTTCACTATGGCCCAGCAGATGGGCGGCGACAGCGAGCTTGCCGGGCATCTGGTGGTTCTGGGATCCCTGTTTTCCATCATCACCATGTTTTTCTGGATTTTCGCGCTCAAACAGCTCGGTTTTATCTGATTTTCCCTGCCGTGCTCCGTGAAAAGATTGACAATTTTACAAATCTAATACATAATTAGAGATATATCCGGGAACCTTGTTCCCGGGCCGTTTGACGGACATCCCCGGCGCGGCCGGGCGGAAAACGGCGCTCGTCCAATATGGAAAGGAGAAATAAAATTATGGGGCTTACGATTGCACAAAAGATCATCCAGTCACACCTCGTCAGCGGGGAGATGACTGTGGGGAGCGACATCGGCCTGAAAATTGATCAGACCTTGACGCAGGATGCCACCGGTACCATGGCTTATCTGGAATTTGAGGCGATGGGCGTGCCGCGCGTCAAGACAGAGCGCAGTGTCGCGTATATCGATCACAACACCCTCCAGACAGGGTTTGAAAACGCCGACGATCACCGCTTTATCCAGTCGATCGCCAAAAAGCACGGGATCTGGTTCTCCCGTCCGGGCAACGGTATCTGCCATCAGGTGCACCTCGAGCGGTTCGGCATCCCCGGCAAGACGCTGATCGGCTCCGACAGCCACACCCCCACCGGCGGCGGCATCGGTATGCTGGCGATGGGCGCGGGCGGTATGGATGTCGCCGTGGCTATGGGCGGCGGCCCCTACTATATTTCCATGCCGAAGATGGTGCGCATCAACCTGCACGGCAAGCTCCCGGCATGGGTTTCCGCAAAGGATATTATTCTGGAAGTTCTGCGCCTGCTGTCCGTCAAGGGCGGCGTAGGCAAAATCATCGAATACGGCGGCGACGGCGTTGCGTCCCTGACCGTACCGGAGCGCGCCACCATCACCAATATGGGCGCGGAGCTCGGCGCGACGACCTCCATCTTCCCGTCCGATGAAGTGACCCGCGCGTTCCTGGAAGCGCAGGGCCGCGGCAGTGACTGGACGGAGCTCTCCTCCGATCCCGACGCCGTGTACGACGAGACGTACGAGATCGATCTCGCGTCCCTCGTCCCGATGGCAGCCTGCCCGCACAGCCCCGATAATGTCAAGACGATCGATGAAATCGGGAAAATCAAGGTGGATCAGGTGTGCATCGGTTCCTGCACCAATTCCTCCTACCTCGATCTGATGCGCGTCGCGTCCATCCTCAAGGGCAAGACGGTGCATCCCGACGTAAGCCTCGCGATCGCCCCCGGCTCCAAGCAGGTCTACAATATGCTCGCCCAGAACGGCGCGCTCGCCGATCTGATCGCTGCCGGTGCGCGTATCCTCGAATGTGCCTGCGGACCGTGTATCGGCATGGGCCTGTCCCCGAACTCGCACGGCATCTCGCTGCGCACGTTCAACCGCAACTTTGAGGGACGTTCCGGCACAGCGGACGGACAGGTCTATCTGGTCAGCCCGGAGACGGCCGCCGCTTCCGCCCTCACCGGCGTTCTCACCAACCCGCAGGCGCTTGGCGAGGAATCCGCGATTCCGATGCCGGAGCACTTCCTCATCAACGACAACATGATCGTCCCGCCCGCTCCCGCGGAGGAGGCCGGCAGCGTGGAGATCCTGCGCGGTCCGAACATCAAGCCGTTCCCGACCAGCGGCCCGCTGGAGGAAACCATCGCCGCAAAAGCGATCCTCAAGGTAGGGGACAACATCACCACAGACCACATCATGCCGGCCGGATCCAAGATCCTGCCGTACCGCTCCAACATCCCGTATATGTCGAATTTCTGCTTCGCTGTGTGCGACAAGGAGTTCCCGGAGCGCTGCCGTCGGGAGGGCAAGGGAATTGTCGTCGGCGGCGAGAACTACGGCCAGGGCTCGTCCCGCGAGCACGCCGCGCTTGTCCCGCTGTACCTGGGGATCAAGGCGGTGCTCGTCAAGTCCTTTGCGCGCATCCACTGCGCCAACCTCGCCAACGCCGGGATCCTCCCGCTGATATTCAAGGACAAGGCTGATTACGACGCCATCGATCAGATGGACGAGCTGGAGCTCCCGGATATCCGCGGCGCGATTGCCAATCACGGCAAGGTGATCGTGAAGAACGTGACAAAGGGTACGGAATTTGAAGCGGAGGCTGTGCTCACCGATCGCCAGCGCGCGATGGTTCTGGCAGGCGGCCTGCTGAATTATACAAGGGAAAATAACTGATCGGATCCTCCCCCCGGGCGGCCTGCGCTGTCCGGGGGCGGATGGTTTACTTTCGGATTGGAGTGATATGATGTCTGACAAGATTCTGATGAAAACCCCGCTCGTCGAGATGGACGGCGATGAAATGACCCGCGTGATCTGGAAAATGATCAAGGATATCCTGATCCTGCCGCACGTGGATCTGAAAACCGAATATTACGATCTGGGCCTGGAAAACCGCGACAAAACGCGCGATCAGGTCACGGTGGATTCCGCCAACGCGACGAAAAAATACGGCGTGGCCGTCAAATGCGCCACCATCACCCCGAACGCCGCCCGCGTCAAGGAATACAACCTGCACGAGATGTGGAAATCCCCCAACGGCACGATCCGCGCCCTCCTCGACGGCACGGTGTTCCGCGCGCCGATCCTTGTGAAAGGCATCACCCCGTTCATCCCGAACTGGAAAAAGCCCATCACCATCGCCCGTCACGCGTACGGCGACGTGTATAAGAATGTGGAAATGAAGGCTCCCGCCGGTTCCAAGGCGGAGCTTGTCGTCACGCTCCCGGACGGCTCCGAAAAGCGCGAGAAAATCCTCGATTTCAAGACCGCCGGCATCGTGCAGGGGCTGCACAATATCGACGCGAGCATCGAGAGCTTTGCGCGCTCGTGCTTCAATTTCGCGCTCGATACGAAGCAGGATCTCTGGTTCGCTACGAAGGACACCATCTCCAAGACGTACGATCACCGCTTCAAGGATATTTTCCAGGAAATCTTTGACGCTGAATATAAGTCCAAATTCGACGAAGCCGGCATCACGTATTTCTACACGCTGATCGACGACGCCGTTGCGCGCGTGATCCGCTCCGAGGGCGGCTATATCTGGGCGTGCAAGAACTACGACGGCGACGTGATGTCCGACATGGTGGCAACGGCGTTCGGCAGCCTCGGCCTGATGACGAGCGTCCTCGTCGCGCCGGACGGCACATATGAGTATGAGGCGGCGCACGGCACGGTGACGCGCCACTACTACAAGTACCTCAAGGGCGAGCGCACCTCCACCAACTCGATCGCGACGATCTTCGCCTGGACGGGCGCGCTGCGCAAGCGCGGCGAGCTCGACGGCCTCTCCGATCTGTGCGCCTTCGCCGACAAGCTGGAGCAGGCATCCGTACAGACCATCGAGGACGGCATCATGACCGGCGACCTGGCGGCGCTCTCCACGCTGGAAAACAAGCAGTCCGTCGATACGGAGACGTTTTTGCAGGAGATTGCAAAGCGCCTGGAGGCCCTGCTTTAATTTTGGGAAAACCAGGGGGGAGCGGCACATTTCCCGCTCCCCCGTATTCAGGAGATGTAACGATGTCTAAGCGCGAAAATATTTCCATGTCTGTCATACGGAGGCTTCCGCGCTACTACCGCTTTCTGACGCATTTGAAGAATATGGGGGTAACGCGGATTTCCTCCAAGGAGCTCTCGGAACGGATGGGCCTGACGGCCTCCCAGATCCGGCAGGATCTGAACTGCTTCGGCGGCTTCGGACAGCAGGGCTACGGCTATATTGTCAGCCAGCTGCAGGAGGAAATCGGGAATATCCTCGGGATATCCCATGAATATAAATCCATCCTGATCGGCGCCGGCAACCTCGGCAGGGCGATCGCCGCACATATGGCAACTGCGGTCAACGGCTTCCGCCTCTGCGGGATTTTTGACAATTCCCCGCAGAAAATCGGGATCTCCCTAGCGGGGATCCCCGTGCAGGATATCGCGGCGCTCGATGAGTTCTGCCGCCGGGAAAAGCCTGTGATGGCGGTGCTGTGCATCCCGCGCGAGGCGGTGGGCTCGCTCTCCGATCAGCTTTATTCGCTGGGGATCCACAGCTTCTGGAATTTCAGCCACTTCGATCTATCGATGAAATATCCGGACGCGATTGTGGAAAACGTCCATCTCAACGACAGCCTCATGACGCTGTGCTACCGGCTCTCCGACTGCGGCCAGCCGGAGGAAAAGCAGTCTCCTACAGGCAGGGGATAACAATATAAAAATGGGCCTCCGGGACGGGAATGAACCGTTCCGGAGGCTTTTTCATGACAGAATACAGTTGACAAGCAGGCCCGTGATCATGAACGACGCCGCGCTCCCGACGCTCATCCCGTCCAGCAACCACTGCTGGAGCAGCGGGATCGTCCCGCCGCCGCAGGCGTACAGCGGCACGCCCACCGTCGCGGCCATCAGCACGCCGAACGCCTCGTTCCCGCCGAACAGCGCCGTCATCGCGTCCGCCGGGACATACCGCTGGAACAGCGCGGACAGTACGATGCCGATCAGAAAATAGGGCCCCGTCGCCTTCACGTTCCTGCCGAGATTTTTCAGGAACCGCAGCAGCAGGTTGGGATCCGTATCGCGTCCCGGCTTCTCCGCAAAGCCGTGGAAGTCGAAGAACTGCCTGCCGCGGTAGAAAAACCGGATCAGCAGCCCGGCGGCGATCCCGCAGAGGAAGCAGGAGACGATCCGCACTGTGAGCACCGTCCCGCCGAGCGCCGCGCTGTATACGATCAGCTGCGGGTTGAGCAGGATGGACGACATCATAAACGCCGCGAGCCAGCTGTCCTCCATGCCGCCGCGCGAAAACGACGAGGCGATCGGGATGGTCCCGTACATGCACAGGGGCGACGCGATACCCAGCGCGCTTGCCGCGGCGATGCCGAGGATCCCGATCCGCTTTCCCCGCAGGGCGCGGAACGCATTGTGGATGGAATCCTTCGCAAAAACGGACACGGCGGAGCCGATCACCATCCCGAGCACCCAGTACCCGAAAATCTGCTCGAGCTGGACTGTAAAATAATACCATATGTAGACAAATTCCCGGTGCAGCGCATCCAGCATCCTCAGCCCTCCTGTCCCGGCGGCACGCATCTTTCCTCTGCCGGAAAACCGCGTGGTCCTTTACTTCCGGCCCTCCGCCGCCTTATTCACGCAGGCGATGGCGTTCAGGCTCCGCGGGTACCCGATGTACGGCAGACACTGCGAAACCACCCGGATCAGGAATTCCTTATCGTTGCCCAGGTTCATGTTCCCCGCGGCATGGGAGGTGAGCTGCGGCTCACAGCCGCCCTGCGCCGCCAGGAAACAGAAGGTAATCATTTCACGCTGCGCGAGATCCAGCCCCGTGCGGGTGTAATAATCGCCGAAGCAGTTCGCCGCCAGCCAGCGGTTGATATGGCCGTTTTTCCACGCGTCCCGCATCCCGTCGCCGAAGATATCCACCTGCGCCTGGGCGCCGCGTTCCAGACGGTTCTCCATCGTTGTGGTGGCCTGTCCCTCCAAAGGCAGCTCCACACCGCGCGCCGTCAGGATCTCATTGGCCGCGTCCAGAAACGGGCGGACCCTGCCGATGCCGAGATAATCCACCGCCTGATAGATGACCTCCTTCGCCATGACGGGCGTCACGCCGCTGTCGAGCGCGCGGGGCAACACCGTCCTGAATTCGTCGATCCCCTGGCAGCCCAGCAGCACAGCCAGGATGGCCAGATGGCGGGTAATATCGTCGAGCTGCTGTCCCGGCTCGTTGACCACCTCATCAAAAGCGAAATGCTCAAAGCGTTCTGCAAATTCCGGATCCGTTCTGCGGTAATCCATGAAAATTCCTCCCTCAGTCTTTCTTGATTTTCTGGTTTCCTGTGGACCACACGTGCTTCTCCCCGGCAGCGGACGGCGTGTTCTGCGCCATCACGCCCACCAGCCTGTGCGGCACGTACTCTTCCTCCAGATACGCCGTTTCCTCCGGCGTCAGCACGAGATCCACGGCTTTTACGGCGCCGTCCACATGGTGCGGCTTCGTCGCCCCCACTACGGGAGCGGTCACCTTTTGCAGCAGCCAAGCCAGCGAGATCTCCGTCATCGATACGCCGCGGCGATCCGCCAGCTCCGCCACGCGGCTGATGATCTTCTGATCCTGATCGGCTGTGGCGTCGTATTTGAACTTGGCGTAGCTGTCCTGCTCCAATCGTTTGGAGCTCTCGCCCGGATGCTTCGACAGCCGTCCGCCGGCCAGCGCGCTGTACGGCGTCATCGCGATTCCGTCCTCCGCGCAGAGCTTCGCCATCTCGCGTTCCTCCTCGCGGAAAATCAGGTTGTAATGCCCCTGCACCGAGACAAACTGCGCAAAGCCCTCGTACCGCGCCAGATCGTTCGCCTTGGCAAGCTGCCATGCGAAGCAGTTGGAGATCCCGATATAGCGCGCTTTCCCGGCCTTCACCACCCGGTTCAGGCCCTCCATGATGTCATACAGCGGCGTCTGGTAGTCCCACATATGGTAGATGTACAGATCCACGTAATCCAACCCCAGATTGGCGAGGCTTGTGTTGATCATATGCTCGATATGCTGCTGCCCGGTGATTCCCTCCCGGATCTCCTCCGGGGTGCGGGGCAGGAATTTTGTGGCGACCACCACATCCTCCCGTTTGGCAAAATCACGCAGCGCGCGGCCGAGGTACTGCTCGCTCGTGCCGCTCTGGTAGCCCACCGCCGTATCGAAGAAGTTGATCCCCTGATCCAGCCCGTGCCGGATAATCGCGCGGGAATCTTCTTCGCCGAGCGTCCAGCTGTGCTGTCCGTTTTTCGCGTCGCCGAATCCCATGCAGCCCATGCAGATCCGCGATACATTCAAGTCAGAGTTTCCCAGTTTTGTATACTGCATCTTTTTCCTCCGCTTACAGAGATTTCCCCAACTCGTAGGCCATCTGCGGGAATCTGCTCCGCTCCGTCAGGGGGACGGTCCCGCAGCCTGTACCGAGGATCTGTCCCTGATCCTGAAAATTCAGGTACCGGCACATCGTTTCGTAATGCGATTTCAAATCCCGCATCGTCCAGTCGTCGTTGTCCCATGCGGCGGCGATCAGGGCTGTCTTGAGCCTCTTGGCGGCCAGCTCGTCGTTGAAGCTGTAAAACCGGTCGATTACCAGCTTCAGCTGCGCGGACAGGGTGAAATAGTACAGCGGCGTAACAAACACCATCATATCGGACGATAGGATCTGCTCCCGCAGCTTTGGCATGTCGTCTTTCTGGACGCACGGCCCGGCCATCCCGCAGGCATTGCAGCCGAGGCAGGGGCCGATCTTCGCGCGGGCGGCGTCAAATACCGTCACCTGATGCCCGGCCTCCTGCGCGCCGCGGATAAAATGCTCCGCCAGCAGGTTGGACGATCCGTGCTTGTGCGGACTGCTTTCTATCACTAAAATTTTCATAACGCCCTCCGATTATTCCAGACCGTTGTAGGAGGCGTCGTCCACGGGCTCCAGCCACTCATTGGAGGTTTCCTCGCCCGGGACCTCCACCGCAATATGCGAAAACCAGCTGTCTTTTTTGGCGCCGTGCCAGTGCTTCACCTCCGGCGGGATGGTGATGACTGTGCCCGGTTCCAGGCTGACCGGCGCCTTGCCCTCCTCCTGATACCAGCCGCTCCCCGCGGTGCAGATCAGGAGCTGGCCGCCGCCGCTCTTCGCGTGATGGATATGCCAGTTATTGCGGCAGCCCGGCTCAAATGTGACGTTTGCCAGAAAAACGGCGCATTCGCCGGGGACAGTGAGGGGATTGAGATAGGAATTCCCGATGAAAAACTGCGCGAACGCGGAGTTCTCTTTTCCAAGACCGAACACGTTCTGCCGATCAAATTCTTCTTTGCTGCTGATTCTCATAAAAAATCCACCCTTTTCTAAACTTACCGGCTGTGCCGGATTGATTTACAAAATGATAACGATCCGTCAATCGATGCTCACGAGGGAATATTCCCTGCTGCCGAGGCCGATTTCCTCTGCGTGCTCCAGCGTGAGCAGGCCATTGCGCGACTCTATGCGCTCTATCAGGGACGCGCCGTCCTCCGCTGCGTACACCAGATCCACGCACGCCTGATCCAGCGCCACCGGATCCATCGACGCCAGGATCCCAATATCGTGCATATCCGGCTCCGCCGGGCTGCCGTCGCAGTCGCAGTCGACGGAAAGGCGGTTCATCACATTGATGTACAGCATGTCGCCGTCCATGTAATCGCTCACCGACTTCCCGGCCTCCGCCATAGATTCGAGGAACGCGTTCTGATCCCCGCCCCACATACTGCCGCCTGTCCCGCCGGAATGAATGTGGGATTTCCCGTCCGACGACGCAATCCCGATGGAAATATTCTTGATCGCGCCGCCGTATCCGGCCATCGTGTGCCCCTTGAAATGGGACAGCACCACGTAATAATCGTAATCCGCAAAATGGGAGCCGACATAGTTTTCTGTCAGATGGCTCCCGCCCGTCACCGGAAGCGTCATGGAGCCGTCCGCGTCCATGATATCCACATCCGCAATAGCGGTGTAGCCGTGATCCTCCGCAAGCTGCATATGATAGGCCGTGCTGGCACGGTCGCCGCCGTAAGCCGTATTGCATTCCACAATCGTCCCGTCCACGGCCTGCACCAGATCGCCGATCAGCTCCGGGCGCAGATAATTGCTGCCGTTCTCTCCCGTGCTGATTTTCACCGCTACATTGTCCCCGGTGATCTCCGCGCCCAGGGCCTCGTAGACAGCCAGCAGGCTTTCGGGGGTAATTTCCGTCGTCATAGAAACAACGGGATCGCCCTCCGCCTGCGCGGGATCCTCTGTCTCCGAGGTGCTTTCTTCCTGTGAGGGAGCTGCCGTCTCCGAGGAAGCGGCCGTTTCGGAAGAAGCTTGCGGCGTACTTTCAGCCTGAACGCTGCTTGCCGGTTCCGAAACGCTTTCCTGCGGCGAGGAAGCCTCCCCGATCGAGGCGCTCGCCTGCGGCGGATCCGGCATATTGGAAACTGCCTCAGAAGCCGGTGATTCCCCCGGCGCGCATCCTGCAAGCAATCCCGATGCCAGCAGGACTGCCAAGCAAACTGAAACGATCCTTTTCACAATATCTTCCCCCTATCTGTATCTTTTCAGACGGAACGAAGATCCCGTCCGGCAGACGGGATCCTGTTCTGTACGCTGTGCATACACGATTCTTATTTTATTATACCAGTCCCGCTCTTCGATGTCTAATGCCTATCCTTTATCGTTACTTATGTACTTTAAGCATGATATCCGCGAGCAGACGCGCTTTACTGAATCACAACGCACTGATTTCCGCGCGAAGCGAACACCGATTCAAACGCTTCCCGGCTGTATGTCACGCGGCCGGCAATCGGATCCGCAATCACAACGCTTTCCGGCGTGTAGCCAACCAGCACCGCCCCGTGATCGTTCGTGCTCCAATCCACATAGTCGCCCGACTCTGTGTACCAGCCCTCCGGCGTATTTCTGCGGGCCATGGAAATTGTCACCCACACCACCACGGGCGTCCCCTCGCTGACCATGCGGTATAATTCCTCCGGCGCAGAGCCCGTTTTATCGACGGCGCGGAGATCGCTCCCCTGATCGCTGAGATAGTCATTCGCCGCCTGGATAATGGCCTCGGTGCCGCAGATATATCCTGCACCGCTGAAAGGATTCCCCACAAAGAAACGGTTCAGATCCGGGCCGTACAGGCGGCCGTCGCTGCCACGATAGAGATCATACGATGCGGTTGGCAGGTATCTGGATGCCATCACCGTTTTGTCCGCCGGGAATCCGTAATATTGCAGCGCCATTGTCAGGGCAGTTACCTCGCATCCGGTGGGAAGCTCCGGCATTTGCAGCACAATCGGAAAATCCTCGATAACAAATTCCTGCGGGACTTCACGCCGTGCGCTTGAAAAGGAAGCCGTCTTTTCTGTTTCCTCCATACAATCGCTGCCGTTCGAAAGCGTTCCGGATCCCTCTGCGGCTGCAAGCAGTTCTGCCTGATCGGCCTCTGCTGCCGGAAGCTTTTCCGCCGTTTCTCCCGCAGCTTCTGCCGGCTGCTGCACCGTCTCGCCGGATACTTCCGCCGTTGTTTCCTGCGCGGCGGGCATCGCCGCGGATTTATCCGCACAGCCGGATGTGAGGAGAAGGTTCAGGCAAATCAAGCCAGAAAGGAGCAGGTATCCTATTTTATAATGCTTTTTATGAGTTAATTTCAGGCTTTTGAGTTTTTTATGTTCGATATTTTGTGCAATTACCCTGCGCATTTTCCATGATCCTTTCTTCAATTTTTATATATGCCTGATTGCGGTAAGAACTCTTTGCTGTCCGGATTTACGCCGCCAGTCCGATACTGCTGAGCCACTCAGAAACGGCGTCACCGGGATTCGACGCCTGGGAGCTTCCCAGTGAAAGGCCGTCCGCTACCTCCGCGTCCGGTTCCAGCTCCTCAATGGCACTTATGGTATTGGAGAAGCCGCTGCCGCCGCTCGTTACAAACGGCGCAATCGTCTTGCCCGAGAGATCATAGAAGAATTCCCGTTTCCACTGCAGGCTGTCAATGTAAAAGTCATGACACATACAGTTAAAATGGCAATCAGCTTTTTCATGATAAATTTCTCCTTTTTTCCGTTTGTTTCGGGATCCTGTGTGAAGCAGCGCCCTTCAAACAAATCCCGAATCCCTATAATAAAAACAGGTGCTCCCTTTCGGGAACACCCATATTGTAGTCTATTTTTTACGACATGTCTAATACCTATATTTTATCTGTTTAAATGCTTTTTCTGTATGGGATTCTTTGGAACGTTCAGGCACTTTCCCCGGTACGGACAAAGCGGGATCTATATTTTTTCCAGAGCTTCTGCACGCCGAAACCGCAAATCAATCCCAATGCCATTCCGGCGATAACGTCCGACGGGTAATGTACCTGCAAATAAATCCGGGAGAACCCAATCAGAGCAGCCAGCAGGAAAGCCGCTGTACCCCAGCGGCGATCCCATTTCCACAGCGCCGCAGCGGCGGCAAACGAGGACGCCGTATGTCCTGACGGAAAAGAATAGACCCCCGCCGGCGGCGGAATCATCAGCACGATAGCCGGGTTTTCCACGAACGGACGCGGCCTTTGTATCCAGTATTTGAGCAGTCCTTCTCCCAAAACGGCAGATATGATCAGCGACGCCGCCATTACGATCCCGCATTCCCTTGTCCGGCGGAAACACAGCAGCGTCACAGAAAGTACAATCCACAAAAATCCCGCATTTCCCAGCGACGTGATGAATTTCATACATCCGTCGAGCCATCCGCCATGAAACTGGTCTGCCATAAATTCCAGCACAGCCATATCCATTTCCTGTATCGTTTGCAGCAAAGACAGAAACATTCCTCTATCCCTTTCTGAATCCTGATTGTTAAAGAATATTATATTCCATTATAGAAAGGCGTCTGTAAAATATTTGTAAAATTTCCTAGATCAAGGCTAAGCCTGCACGTAATACGCACCGCGCTCCCTCCAGTCGCTGACCAGGCTAAGCCTGGATGTAAATCGCGGATCGCTCCCTCTGGTCGCTGAATTTCTGATAGGAAAAAACTCTCTGTCGCGGTGGTAAACTGGTCGGGGATATGGTATAATATCCGCAGAACGTTATAAACGCGGGCGATTAAGTTCGATTATACCGCCAAGCCAAGCGGAGGTACGACGCCTGCGCGATCTGCCCACCGCAGGTGTGGTATAATGTCCGCAGAGTTCTATAAACGCGGGTATCTAAGCCCAATCATGCACCCAGCCGGGCGACCGGAGGGAGCGTTCGCGATCTGCTCACCGCAGGTGCGCGGGCATATTAGCCAGATCATACCACCCAGCCGGGCGGAGGTACGACGCCTGCGCGATCTGCTCACCGCAGGTGCGGTCCAGCGCGCCGGTGCGCTGGGCAAAGCAAAGCTTTACAGAAGCAGGAGGAGTTGCGATGATACAAATCGGATCTATTGTCTGGGGAGTAACTGACGTCGGGTGGGCAATCCGCTTTTGGTGCGAAGCACTCCACTATCAGCTGATGGAACCCCCGTCGGAGGACTGGGCCAAGCTTTGCCCACGCGAAGGCGCGGGAATCCAGCTTTCGTTAAAGCTTGTCACCTCGCCAAAAGCACGGCGTCACCATATCGATCTGTTTACAGATAATCGTGAAGCCGAAGTAGATCGGCTGATTCGTCTCGGCGCGTCTCGTGTCGATTGGAACTATGAGCCGGGCGCCGATTACACGGTTCTGGCTGATCCTGACGGAAACCGCTTTTGTGTGGTGCAGAAATAAGCCGTAATTCATTTCTATAATGAAAGATATGCCAGCGGAAATTCTAAAATTTTCTGCTGGCATATTTTTTGCGTCTTTTGTTGGAAATACAACATACTTGTTTACGATATTGTATTATAATCCATGTTGAAAGCGGATACACTAAATCCAGTGAACCGCCGAAAAAGCAAATCCGGGAAAATATTGCCCTTTGGAGGAATTTTGGAATGGTTCGTAAGATTGTAAAAATTGATGAAGAAAAATGCACCGGCTGCGGCCTGTGCGCTGAGGCGTGCCACGAGCACGCGATTGCTATGGTGGACGGGAAAGCAAAGCTGATCCGCGACGACTACTGCGACGGCCTCGGCGACTGCCTGCCCGCCTGTCCCGCCGACGCCATCGAGATTATTGAACGCGAAGCTGCCGCCTATGATGAGGAGGCTGTCAAGGCACACATTCAAAGCCGCCAGCAGCCCGAGAAAAAATCGGACAGCCTGCCGTGCGGCTGTCCCGGCTCGGCGGCCAGAACCTTCCGCCGTTCTCCTGCCCCTGTACAGCAGGCCGCGGAGAACGAGAGCCAGCTGACACAGTGGCCGGTGCAGATCCAGCTTGTTTCGCCGCGCGCGTCATATTTTCAGGGCGCCAACCTGCTGATTGCCGCCGACTGCACCGCATATGCCTACGGCGATTTCCACAACCGGTTTATCCGCGGACGCACTGTGGTGGTAGGATGCCCAAAACTGGACACGGTGGAGTACACGGAAAAGCTAACCGCAATTATCCGTGATAATGATATCAAAAGCGTGACGATTGTGCGCATGGAAGTTCCCTGCTGCGGCGGGCTGGAAAATGCGGCAAAACGCGCGCTTCAGGCAAGCGGTAAATTTATCCCGTGGCAGGTTGTGACGATCTCAACTGACGGAAGAATTCTGGAATAATTTGCGGGAAAGGGGTAAAAAGTATGGGAAATATGTTTTGTTTTCAGTGTGAACAGACGGCCGGCTGCACAGGCTGCACCGGGAATGCGGGAGTCTGCGGAAAATCCTCGGAGACGGCTGCGCTTCAGGATCAGCTCACCGGGGCCCTCATCGGACTGGCGCGGTCCATTGAGCAGGAAGATCCCTCGCGCTTTGCGCCGCTCTTTCTGGAGGGCCTGTTCACCACTGTCACAAATGTGAATTTTGACGCCGGATCGATCAAGGCTATGATCGGCAAAGTCCATCAGGCAAAGCAGGAGCTGCACGCAGGCTGTGCGGAATGCGCCTCCCCCTGCGGCCGGTTTGACGATTATGATATGCGCAGCCTTTGGGAAGCGGATAAGGATGTCCGCAGCCTGAAATCGCTGATTCTGTTCGGCCTGCGCGGGATGGCCGCGTATGCGTATCATGCGATGGTGCTTGGATACACGGATGAATCCGTCAACAGATTTTTTGTGCGCGGCCTGTTCGCCATCGGTGAGGACTGGGGCATGGACGAGCTTCTTCCCCTGGTGTTGGAGACCGGCCGGGTAAATCTGAGCTGTATGGAGCTTCTGGATCGCGCCAACACGGAGACATATGGCCATCCCACCCCCACACAGGTTCCCATGACGGTGGAAAAAGGGCCGTTTATTGTGGTGACGGGCCACGATCTTCTCGATTTGGAAAAGCTGCTGATCCAGACCGAGGGAAAAGGGATCAATATTTATACGCATGGTGAGATGCTCCCCGCCCACGGCTATCCGCATTTAAAAAAGTACAGCCATCTCAAGGGGAATTTCGGCACCGCGTGGCAGAACCAGCAGAAAGAGTTTGCGAACCTCCCCGCGCCGATTCTGTTCACGACCAACTGTCTGATGCCCGTGCGCGAAAGCTATGCGGATCGCGTGTTCACATCGGATCTGGTGCAGTACACGGGGATGCCCCACATCGGTCCGGACAAGGATTTCACGCCTGTGATTGAGAAGGCGCTTGAGCTGGGCGGGTATCCGGAGGACACAGTGATTCCCGGGATCAACGGCGGACGTGTTCTGACGACAGGATTCGCGCGCAATTTTGTGCTGAGCGTAGCGGATCAGGTTGTGGACGCCGTGAAAAGCGGAAAAATCAGCCGGTTTTTCCTGGTAGGCGGCTGTGACGGCGCGCGCACCGGCCGGAATTATTACACGGAATTTGTGCAGAAAGCGCCCAAGGATAGTATTATTCTGACGCTGGCCTGCGGCAAATACAGGTTTAATGATATGGATTTAGGGACGATCGGCGGACTGCCGCGTCTGATGGATGTAGGACAGTGCAACGACGCGTACAGTGCGATTCAGATTGCGCTTGCGCTCGCAGAAGCGTTTCAGTGCGGCGTAAACGATCTGCCTTTGACGCTCGTCCTGTCGTGGTACGAGCAGAAAGCGGTCTGCATCCTGCTGACTCTGCTGTCACTGGGGATCAGGAATATTTATCTGGGGCCGACTCTCCCAGCCTTTGTATCCCCGAACGTCCTCAATTATCTGGTTGAAAACTACCAGATCCATCCCACCACTACCCCCGACGCCGATCTCGCCGCAATCTGTCAGCCTCGCGGCTGACCTGTCGGGGATTCCATCCCCGACACCCCCGGCCGGGACGCAGTCCCGGACCCGTTTCCGCCCGTCCTCGCTGAAAGCCTTTCGCCGCTTTCCCGAGGCGGCGGATGGTTCTGTCAGCCTCGCGGCTGACCTGTCGGGGATTCCACCCCCGACACCCCCGGCCGGGACGCAGTCCCGGACCCATTTCCGCCCAACCTCGCTGAAGGTCTTTTGCCGCTTTCCCGAGACGGCGGATTTTTTATGTTCAGAGAGAGGACAGGCGGTAAACCCATGCGTTCGGGATGGAGGTTTCTATGATGCGGCGGCCTAAATTGTACCAGCTGGCACATTCATTCAGGATAATTGCGTCGGATGTAACGACGTTTTCACAGTGCCACAGGATCCGATCGGGATTCGGAACGATTTCTACTTTCAGATCGAAAGGAGCGCCCTGCGCTTTATCCAGCAGTAAAACGCGCAGCCGTCCTGAATTGGAAACCGGCTGATCGAGGTAGATCACGGCGCTTTTGATTTGCAGGCTTTGAAGATGCGAAAAGAGCAGATCGATCGCCTGAACTGTTTTATCGACGATCCGATAAGATCCGCGCAGGCCCGCCAAATCGCGGATCGTGCCGTCGATCCCGGCGATCAGCAGGCTTCCGGACAATGCCACCTCCAGCGTAATCAACAGGTTGAAACCATCGATTTGCAGGGGACCTGTGGGGGACGCCAACTCCTTTTGACGGCGGAGATCGACCATCTGCTCCGGGGACAGGATTCGGGTCAGTGCCATACGCTGGCGTTCAGACAGCAGGTAGTGGTTGCCCACAAAGGTGACGGCCTGCGCCGTATCATAGCCGCGGTTCAGCAGGAAGTAAATTTCCTCCGCCGCCTGTGAGAGTTTCCGGGAAGCCGCCTCTCCAAATTCCACTGGATCCTTTGGCTCAAATCCCCTTTTCACTTCCTTCAATGGGATTCTCCTCCGCTTCTGTTTTGTATTGCCGGAACATGTCCTCCGCATATTTGCTCACGTTTTGATCGTAGATGGGATAAGGGTAGCCGTATTTCTCCGCGATGCCGTGCGATGCCTGCCGGAACAGTGAATGACAGCGGAACAGCGCCGTCCGGATATTGGCGTAGGAATCCTCCCGATAGGTGCTGAGCAGCCCCTGCCAGACAGCGGCGGGGAGGTAGTGATCGAGGAATTTATAATTTTTCCCCACGCTGAAATCGAAGCCGCGCTCCATTCCCACAGTCCAGGACAGCATCCGCAGAAGCTCGTTTCTCATCAAGTGGAGGTGATCGATCGCAAACAGGATCTCTCCGCGGCACAATCCCTTGACTACATAGAGCGTCAGATTCCAGAATTCGTTACAGCAGTCGTCAAAAACTCTCGCGTTTGGCTTTCGGATCCAGTAATCCCTGTCGCTGGCATGGGGCTTCTGCTGGACAAGGCCGTCCTTATCCAGCAGGATTTCCCGCAGGCTGTCCCCATTGAGATAATTCCCAAGAGATTCGATTTCCAGCAGCGTCAGATCCATTTTGACATAATCGTCGAACAGGATCAGGTAGGAATACCCTTCCTCTACCGGAGGGAATAGCTCCATGTCCTCGGGCTTCTGCATCATCACAATTTTGCCGAATGTGGAAAGCCATCCATCGTCCTTTGTAAAATGTGGGATACTGTCCACAAAAAAGGTGACGTCAAAATCCTGAAAGGAATCCTTGGGAATATTGGAATTGACGCGGGATCCCTCCATCCCCACAATTCGGATATGGTCGTTCTGCTGGGCAAATTGCAGAACCGTGTGCATGAAATTTTCAGGGGTTCGCATATTTTTAGTCGCTCCTCTCTGCTGTTAAAAGACGTTCAAGCGCCGCAAGGGAAAAGCCGTCCGGTTCGGGTGGGCGGCAGAGCACAACGGCCTGCACGCCGCAGTCCTGCGCGGCAAGGAGCTTTTCCTGCGTCCCTCCTTCACGTCCGGAATCCTTCATCACCACATAGCGGATCTGCCAGTGAAGCAGGAACCCTCGCTCCAATTCCCGCGAAAACGGCCCCTGCATCAGGCAGATATGGCTGAGAGGGATCCCCAGCCGGGCACATTTGCTGAGATTCTCAGGGGATGGCAGGGCGCGCAGATACAGGCGATCCTGCCAGTCCTGCAGGCGGAGAAACGGTTCGATTTCCTTGCTGCCCGTTGTGAGCAGGACATTCCCGGATTTTTCAGCAAGAAAATCCGCTGCCTCTGCCGCGTCCTCTGCCCGGACAGCGTCCCCCAGATCGCTTTCTTCGCGGAGCAGACGGTAATAGGGTACGCCGCGATCCCGGCAGGCTTTGCGGATATTCGCGGTGACCTCCCGCGCATAAGGGTGAGTCGCGTCCACGGTGCAGAAAAAGCCCTCACGGAGCAGGGCTTCTATTTGGGAGGTATCCAGGCGTCCGGACAGGACGCGCAGCGGCTTCCCCTCCTGGCGCAGAAGGGAAGCGCCGTATTCTGTGGCGGCACACGCCGTCACTTGAAATGTACCGGATAAGGCCGAGGCCAATAGACGTCCCTCGGTCGTTCCGGCGAATATCAGTAGCTTTCGGGAACCCATACAGGGGCCTCCTTTCCTGCCCTTGCTTGGGCATTTTGGATGTGTACCGCACCGATTTTCCGCATGGTGCGGCTTTCTTTTTTATTCCAGTCCCGTTTTACAGACAGCAGGTACATTTGCAGGAAAATTCCGTTCAACGGGCAGATTTTTACGTTCTGGCGGCTGGGATTGCTGACGGTTTTCAGGTAAGGCTACCCTCATTGGTTCTTTGTCCAATGAGGGTATTGTACTATATTTTTCCGGGAGAAGCAATCGGACAAAAAGAGAGGGACAGCTAACCGCTGTCCCTTTCTCCCTTTGCGTGAGACGATGTCGGAACCGTCCCCCCTTTTTTCTGTAGTATCTCTGGCTGATAAGTCGGAGGACCCGCTCCTCTGGGCTGTTCCAGCCGCCTGAGCAGATCCGCCGCCATTCTGGAATAGCGCTTTTGATGGAAGCTTTCCGCCATTTTCAGCAGAGAGATTCCCTTTTTGCGGTTCTGAACAGAAACATTTTTCAGATGGCAGCGTCCTAAATAGAAGCAGGAACACGCCGATTTTCCGCCCGTCTGCTTTTCGTACTTGCGGAAAAACCGGAAGGCCTCGCTTAAACGGTTCTGATGGAAATACCACCGTCCCAGCATGACGGAGGCTTCCGCGCAGCCGTTATCGGCCGAACGCTTCATCCAGTAAAATGCTTTTTCGCGATCCTTCTCCACACCCCTGCCGCGCCGGTAGGCTTTCCCCAGAAAGTATTGTGCATACCGGTTCTCCTTTCCGGAAGCCCGCTGATACATCTTGGCGGCGCGTTCCATATCCGGTTCTGTGCCCATGCCTTTTTCGTAGCAGAGGCCCAACCGGAACGCTCCCTCCGGCGATCCGCGCAGAGCCGCCAGACGATAACAGTCAAATGCACGATCCAAATCGCGCTTCATGCCGCCCTTTCCGGCTTCGTAGCATTTTCCAAGCTCATTTTGTGCCTCGGGACTGCCGCCGCGCGCCGCCTCCATATAGTATTGCACCGCGCGATCCATATCCCACTGCACTCCGATCCCGTGTTCACAGCAGCGGCCCATCCGCCACTGTGCCTCCGGGTATCCATAGGCCGCCGCCCACTGGTAATACTCCCAGGCTTTTTCCCCGTCCTGCGCAAGCCCGGCCTCGCCTGCTTCGTAAAAGGATCCTATTGCGACAAGTGCTTCCGGTTCAGGCTCTGGCATATTTTCCAGAATACGGTAAAGCCGCAGCGCCTCCTTGAGATTTTTTTTCACACCGAAGCCATTTTTATAGCATACCGCCAGCCGGAGCATTGCAGGGGCATAGCCGAACCCCGACGCGAGGTAATACCAGAAAAAGGCTTTTCGCGGGCTGTATGGGACGCCTATCCCCTTGGAATAACTGACGCCAAGATTCGTCTGCGCACGGAGGTTTCCTCCCTCCGCCGCCTTTCGGTACAGCTCCGCAGCCCGCACAGGCTCCTCCTCCACGCCGATCCCGTTGAGATAGCAATATGCCAGACTGCAGGTTCCGGCGTGATTCCCCGCCTCGGAAGCCATTTGGTAGCACTGTACAGCCTGCTGGAAATCCGCCTCAATCCCGTACCCGAATTCAAAGCAAAGGCCCAGATAGAACATCCCGTCCGGATCCGCCATCTCCGCCGCCTCACGAAAACAGCGATACGCCTGATGCCGTTCCTCCCTGCTTGTTTCGCTTGAAAACAGGGACAGCCCCCTCTCTACGAGAGCTTTTCGGGTGTATTCGGACTGAGGGGCACTGCTCTCTCCGATCGATTGGAGGACTGTACCGCCGCATTCAGGACATTTGGAGGGGATGAGCCTGCTTTGGAAAACACAAAAGCATTCCGGATTCAAACATTCGTAAAACATATCGATCCCTCCACGCCCGCAGTCAGGCCCACATGCAAATCATACCGTACCATGCAGACTATGGCGTATACCCTCACGAAGCATACGCCCAACCATTTCTCTATGGCCGAATGAATTTTACTGCTGTCCTTCTGTGGCCGTCAGCCGTGTATCGCCCCCTGTAAAACACAGCGTTTCCCTTGCACGGCATCAATCCAACGGATACCGGAAAACAGCCGAACTCCACGGCCGGCTGCACGGCAATCCCAGACCAGATCCCACGCAGATATCAAACAAAACCTATTACAATAGATTTACGGTTTAAGGCACGGCAGCCAGCCATGTCTTTTTCCGCATTGTTGCCAAAGCTATTATAATGAGAGAGTCTTTCTATGAAATATTATAGCATGGATTCCGTTTAGAATATAGAGAGTTTTTATCTATATATTGCTGAGTTTTTCAAAAATCGAAAGGATAATCACAATTTGTATGATCATTTTTTGCCTTTTTACAGTCTCTTTCCGCGGCATATATCCTGAGGTGTATCTGAAAGTCAGAAAAGCTGGAAAATTCGCTGAAATGCGGTGAATGCAAGGCGCGAATCCGCCGAAATACTTTCGTATTGCAAGGGTGACAGGCGTAGCAGACGCCGCTTTCCAGTAAAATTTAACTCAGTGGAATTTAACACTGTTGAGGACTTTCAGATACACCCTAAGCCCCAGACTAATCCGGACGCGCCTGCGCGAACAGGCAAGCTAAGCCTTGATGTAAATCGCGTCACGCGTCGTAACCTCCGCGGGAATATCATAGCAAAAAATACTCTGTCGCGGTGGCAAACTGGTCGGGGATATGGTATAATATCCGCAGACGGCTATAAACGCGGGCGTTTTAGCCAGATCACACCGCCACGTCGGGCGGAGGTACGACGCCTGCGCGTTCTGCTCACCGCAGGTGTGGTATAATATCCGCAGAGCACCATAAACGCGGGCGTTTTAGCCCAATCGAACACCAAGCCAGGCGGAGGTACGACGCATTCGCGATCTGCCCACCGCAGGTGCGCGGGCATTATATCCCAATCGCGCACCAAGCCGGGCGACCGGAGGGAGCGAGCGCGATCTACGTGCAGGCTTAGCCTGCCTCGCCGCAGGCGCGCGGGCAGAGAAAGGTTTTTTATGAAGACAGTTACGATACTTGCAAACGACGCCGGACAGCGCGTCGATAAATTTCTGACAAAAACATATCCGAATCTTCCACAGTCCATGTTGTATAAGTGCATCCGCAAAAAGGACATCAAGCTCAACGGCAAACGCTGTGAAATTTCAACCCGTCTTCAGGAGGGCGACGTTCTTTCGCTCTATCTGAAAGACGAATTTTTGCAGCAATCACCCAAGGAATACGATTTTCTAAAGGCGCCGGACAAGCTTGCTATCCTCTATGAGGACGAAAATATTATGATCCTCGATAAGAAACCGGGCCTGATCGTGCATCCTGACGAGAATTATCACTTCGATTCCCTGATCGCACGCGTCCAGCATTATCTTTACAAAAAAGGGGAATACCGCCCCGAGGAGGAAAATTCCTTTGCGCCCGCGCTCATCAACCGCATCGACCGCAACACCGGCGGCATCGTGATGGCCGCCAAAAATGCCGAGACGCTGCGCATTATGAACGACAAGGTCCGTGAGCGCGAGCTGAAAAAGCTTTATCTGTGCATCGTCCACGGCAGGATGGAAAAGCCGCAGGACACGCTCGAAGGCTATCTCGAGAAAAACGAGAGCCAGAACCGCGTTTATATTTCCAAGCGCCCCTCTGCTGACTCCAAAACGATCCGCACACGCTACCGGGTCCTCGACTCCTGCGCGCCGCAGGGCCATACATACAGCCTGCTGGAAGTGGATCTCCTCACCGGCCGCACCCACCAGATCCGCGCACATCTGGCGTCGATCGGCCATCCCCTCGCCGGGGACGGCAAGTACGGCACAAACGCCGCCAATAAGCATTGCGGATTCCCCTACCAGGCGCTGTATTCCTATAAACTGAAATTCGAGTTTTCCACCCCTGCCGGGCTTTTGGAATATCTCAACGGGCGCACCTTTGAGGCCAGGCAAATCTGGTTCCTTGAGCAGTTTGCCCGCTGGAAAAACGGCGGGGACAGCTCCCGCTCCTGAGCGGACGGCCTGTCCGCCGCAGTATCATCACGATATATAACCTATCTCCGAAGAAAGCAGGTGAAAGCAGGATATGAAGCAATGTATGGACGCGGAAAATCTTCACCGCAGACTGAAAAAAATTATCGGACAAGTGAACGCTATCGATAAAATGGTGGATGAGGATATCCCCTGTGAGGACATCCTTGTGCAGATCAACGCCGCCAAAAGCGCCCTGCATAAGGTCGGCCAGATTGTGCTGGAGGGCCATTTGAACCACTGTGTGCGCGATGGCATCGAGCACGGCGACGCGGATAAAACTATCGCGGAATTTGCCAAAGCCATCGAGCATTTTTCCCGCATGAGCTGAATCCACTTGAAAACTTCCCCATTTTTCTATACAAAGCCGATTTTCATAAATTTTTCCCGTTCGGAAGGACTTCCCTCTCCGGCGGGATTTTTTCTTTTTCCCTCTTGACGAACTATACCCCCTGGGGGTACAATATACCTATACCCCCTATCAGTATATTTTGAGGAGTGGTCGAAGATGAAGGCTTCCATAAAAGAATGGTTTCAGGACGGGACAAAACGCGATATCCTGTTCCTGATTCTGGGCGGCTGTTCGCTGATTATCAGCTTTTTCGATATCGGACACCTGCCTGTAAATGCGGCGTGGATTGCGATCCTGCTGTGCGGCATCCCGATTATCAAGGACGCCGTTGTAGGGCTTGTCACGCGCTTCGATATCAAGGCGGACGTATTGGTATCGCTCGCGCTGATTGCCTCCGTGATCATCGGGGAAATTTTCGCTGCGGGCGAAGTCGCGTTCATTATGCAGATCGGCTCCCTTTTGGAGGAACTCACCGTCGCCAGGGCGCGCGCCGGTATTGAAAAGCTTGTGCACCTCACCCCGCGCACCGCCCGGCGTGTGATTGGAGAAAAGGAGGAGATCATTCCGGCGGAACAAGTGGCCGTGGACGATCTGCTCCGCGTCCTGCCCGGTGAAACGATCCCTGTAGACGGCGTGATCCTCTCCGGTCAGACATCGGTCAACCAAGCGGTAATGACAGGCGAATCCCTCCCCGTGGACAAACAGCCTGGCGACGAGGTTTCGAGCGGCACGGTCAACCAGTTTGGCGCGTTCGATATGAAAGCAACGCGGGTCGGCGAGGACAGTTCGATCCAGCGGATGATCCGTCTGGTACAGTCGGCAGACGCGGGAAAAGCGAAAATCGTTGGACTGGCCGACCGCTGGGCCACCTGGATCGTCGTGATTGCGCTGTCCGCGGCGGCGCTGACATGGATTTTCACACAGGAAATCATCCGCGCTGTGACGATCCTCGTCGTGTTCTGCCCGTGCGCGCTGGTGCTCGCCACTCCCACAGCCATCATGGCGGCGATTGGAAACGCCACAAAGCACGGATTTCTGGTGCGCGAGGGCGACGCTCTGGAACGTCTGGCGGGTGTGAAAAAAATTACCTTTGACAAAACCGGCACCCTGACCTACGGGACCCCGGAAGTTGCCGGCGTAAAAAGCTGTGATCCCGCGCTGACAGATCAGGACGTCTACCGTTATACAGCGATTGCAGAGCTACGGTCCGAGCATCCACTGGGCAAGGCGGTCGCATCGTGCTGGCAGAAAGCCGGACAGGGTGCGCTGCCGGATCCCGACAGCTTTGAGATGCTCCCGGGGCGCGGTGTCCGGGCCAAATGCGCCGGAAGGAGCATCCTTTCCGGCAACCACGAGATGCTTGCGGAGGCTGGGATCTCTGTCTCCAAGGAAGCCGCCGCCCTGGCTGGGACGTGGCTGGATCAGGGATGCACTGTCATTTATACGGCGGTGGACGGACGGTTCGCCGGGTTCCTTGCGCTGTCTGACACGGTGCGCGCCAGTGCTGAGGAAACTATCGGCAAGCTGAAACAGATCGGCGTGGATCCTGTCCTGCTCACCGGGGATCACGAAAGCGCCGCGCGCCATATTGCCGGGATGCTCAGCATTGAGGAATTCCATGCGGAATGTCTGCCAGAGGATAAACTGCGCTGGATCGACTCCTATCAGCAGGCACAGCAGAATGTCTGCATGATTGGCGACGGCATCAACGACGCTCCCGCTCTGAAAAAGGCGTATGTCGGGATCGCGATGGGCGGCGTCGGCAGCGATATTGCCGTGGAAGCCGCGGATATTGCCCTTGTGAACGATGAAATCCGGGAACTGCCGCATCTTGTGCGGCTCGCCAAGCGGATGATGACAACCATCAAGCTGAATCTGACCTTTTCCATGACGCTGAATTTTATCGCTATTATCCTCGCCATCACCGGGATTTTGAATCCCATCGTAGGCGCGCTGGTACATAATGCTGGTTCGGTGCTGGTTATCATCAATTCGTCCCTGCTGCTGAAATACAGAGCAAAAGCGGACCGGGCCAGACCGGATGGGGATATCTCCCGGTAAAAGCTTACAAATATAAATTCAGGGCCTTGTTCGGACGGCACGTTACGCGGCGCGCTCCAAACAAGGCCCTTTGTCTTTTACATATTTTTACGTATTCTTATCTACCTGATGGAATTTTTTGAGGTTCCCCTGTTTCTGGCTGCGCTGTGCGAGCACGTTCTCAACGTCCTCAAGCGCGATGCCCTCGTTCACCATCAGCACCGTGAGGTGGTACAGCAGGTCGGAAATCTCCTGCACCGTATCCTCATTTTTTCCGTTTTTCGCCGCGATGATCACCTCGCTGCATTCCTCGCCGCATTTTTTCAGGATCTTGTCGATCCCCTGCTCAAACAGGTAGCAGGTATAGGATCCCTCTTTCTTCTCATCGCGCCTGCTCAAAACAGTTTCATATAATTCTCTCATGACGTCATTCATCGGTATTCCTCCAGATTTCATTGAAGAAGCAGCTATGCGATCCCGTATGACAGGCCGCGCCCGTCTGATCGACAAGCAGGAGCAGGGTATCGTCGTCGCAGTCGCTGTAAATTTTGTGGATTTTCTGCACGTGGCCGGATGTCGCGCCCTTGTTCCACAATTCCTGACGCGACCTGCTGTAAAACCAGGTATATCCTGTCTCCAGCGTTTTTTGCAGGGATTCCCGGTTCATATATGCCAGCATGAGCACCTGTCCCGTGGACGATTCCTGCACGATAGCCGGAATCAGCTCCCCTTTTTGGAAAAAGCGGTCGAGCTCCTCCGGCTCATAATGTTTGAAATGGTTCATACTTCCTCCTCACAAACGCGGATCGCCTCGCGCAGATCGAGATCCCCCGTATAGAGGGCCTTTCCGCAGATAGCGCCGTATACTCCCAATTTCCTGAGCGCGCGGATATCCTGGATTCCGCTCACGCCGCCGCTGGCCGTCACCTTACAGGAAACCGCCTCATTGAGCCTCGCAAGCTGTTCCAGATTCGGTCCGGAAAGCATCCCGTCCTGCGCAATGTCGGTAAAAATGAGGTACTCCACGCCGGCATCCTCCATCCGCCGGGCCAGCTCGAGGTAATCCACCTGAGAGGTATCGGTCCATCCCTCCGCCGCGACCTTGCCGTCGCGCGCGTCGATCCCGACGGCAATCCTGTCCCCATACTCCCGCACGGCTTCTTTGACAAGCAACGGATTTTTGAGCGCCGCCGATCCCAGAATCACACGCGAAACAGGCCGTCCCCGCTCAGGCTCCAGATAGAACCTGACCGTTTCCATAGTGCGGATCCCGCCGCCGATCTCGATGTGCAGGCCGCTTTCCTCCGCCGCCTGAAACACCAGATCCGCGTTAGCGGGCTTTGCGTCCTTTGCGCCGTCCAGATCCACCATATGGATCCAGCGTGCCCCGGCCTCCGCAAACTGCTTCGCCGTACCCACAACGCTCTCCGCCACACGGTGCGCCGTCTGGTAATCGCCGCGCCTCAGCCTCACGCACTGTCCATCTTTTATATCAATCGCCGGAAAAATTATCATCCCTATCTCTCCTCCTCCTCTTCTTCTCCCGTGACGGGGGCTGCGCGCCCCCGTTGCCCCCCGCTGGGGAGCAAGCTGTACACAGCCCGTCCCCCTTTGTCGCTGCGCGACATTTCCCCCACACAGTGGGGGAATCTTCCCCAGACCCCAACACATTTCCGACGGTGTCGGAAATGAAGTTTTGACTGTTTGTATTTTTTAGAATGTGGACGTTCCGCGCGGATCGCGCGGTTGGTTGGGGGAATCTTCCCCCAAGCCCCCTTAGCAGGGTGCTTGCCATAAACATCTGCAAGCCTCCCACCGCGACACAGTACCAAAGGTAACCGGTGTTTCAGCGGAGGTTACGACGCGCGGCGCGTTTTACGTGCAGGCTTAGCCTGCCGCGGCGCGTTTTACGTGCAGGCTTAGCCTGCCGCGGCGCGTTTTACGTGCAGGCTTAGCCTGCCGCGGCGCGAATTATGTGCAGGTTTAACCTGCCCTGCCTTAAAGGCTGCCCTTGGTGGACAGCACGCCGGAACCGGATGGGGTGCAGGCGAGGCGGAGCGCGTGCGCCGCCGCCTTGTAGAGGGCCTCCGCAATGTGATGGGAGTTTTTGCCGTATTCAGAGCGCAGATGGAGCGTGATCCCCGCATTGGTGGAAAGGGCGCGGAAAAATTCCTCCGTCATGCAGGTGTCGTAGCCGCCGACGCGTTCCTCCGGGAAGTCTGCCTGAAAGACCAGAAACGGCCTGCCGCTGACATCCACCGCCGCAAAGGCAAGCGCCTCGTCCATCGGGACGTAAAAGCTGCCGAAGCGGGCAATCCCCGATTTATCTCCGAGCGCCTGAGCAAACGCTTTGCCCAGGACGATCCCCGTATCCTCGATCGTGTGATGGCAGTCCACCTCCAGATCGCCGATCGTCTTTATTTTCAGCCCGAAGCCGCCGTGCACCGCGAACGCCGTCAGCATATGATCAAAAAAGCCGATACCTGTGGAAATTTCCACGCTGCCGCCGTCAAGACACAGCTCCACCGTTACGTCGGTTTCTTTCGTTTTGCGGGTCTGATTGGCTGTGCGCACGGTTATCCCTCCTTCAGAATTTCACGCAGGGCGGCGCACAGCGCCGCATTTTCGTCCGGATTCCCGGCCGTGATCCGCAGGAAATCTCCCACTTCCCCGAGACGGAAGAACCGCACCGCGATTTTGCGATCGAGCAGCTTTTTGAAAATTTTCTCCGCCCGCTCAGAGCGCAGGAACACGAAGTTTGTACAGGTGGGGAACTGCGTGAAGCTGCCGGGGAATTCCTGAGAAATCGCCGCGATTTCCTTCGCTAGAGCGGCGGCTGACTCCACAATTTTCTTTGTCCCCTCCCGGAGCAGATCCTGATGCGACAGGACGATCTCTCCGGTAAGCTGGGTGAATGTGTTTACATTATACGGCGATTTTACCGCGCGGATCACATCCGCAAGGCGCTTGTTTGCGACGGCAAAGCCAAGGCGGATCGCCGCCATCCCGAACGCCTTGGAGCACGTGCGCAGGATAATCAAATTATCGTACTGGCCCGCTTCCCGAATCATGCTTTCATTCCAGAAATCCATGTAAGCTTCGTCGAGCACAACGAGCGCGTCCACAGACGTGATGATTTTCCGCACCTCATCGCGCGTGAGACCCTGCCCGGTCGGGTTGCAGGGATTCGAGAAAATCACAAGCCGCGCGCCCGTTTCCCGGATGGTGCGGATCACATCGTCCGGATCGATGCGGAGCGTGTCCGGCTTTGTCAGGCTGACGTTTTCCGCTTCGGCCAGCGAGCCGTAAAAGCGGTACATGGAAAAATCCGGGGAGATGGTCAGCAGCTTTTCCCCTCGCTTGAGGAACGACGACAGCAGGATCATGATCAGCTCGTCCGAGCCGTTGCCAGCCGCAATACATTCCTCCAGCACGCCGTAGTACGCACCGAACGCACGGCACACGCCCGCCGCAGTGGGATCCGGATAGCGGTTCCACGCGGCCTCGTCGATCCTTTGCAGGATCTCCGCGCGGAGATCCTCCGGGATGGGCAGGAACGATTCGTTCGCATCCAGACGGATTTGGTACTCGCCGGAAATCGGATCGTAGGGTTTCAGGTTCCGGATTTTATCATTCAATTCATACATCGGACGGGAACCTCACTTTGATGGAATTGGCGTGGGCCGTGAGTCCCTCCGCCTGCGCCAGCGTCACAATATCCCCGCGCGCCTCGCGGAGGGCCGGCTCCGTATAGTAAATAAAGCTCGATTTTTTCACAAAGCTGTCCACGGAAAGCGGCGAGAAAAAGCGCGCCGTGCCGCTCGTGGGAAGCACGTGGTTCGGTCCGGCGAAGTAATCACCGAGGGGCTCGGGGGAATAATTCCCCAAAAAGACCGATCCGGCGTTATCCACGCGTCCGATGTACTCCGTCGGGTTGGCGCAGCAGACCTCCAGATGCTCCGGCGCGAGATCGTTCGCAAAGCGTACGGCCTCCTCCATGGAACCGCACACCAGCAGCGCGCCGTAATCCTCGAGCGATTTTTCGATGATTTCCCGGCGGGAGAGCGCCTGCACCTGCTTTTCCAGCTCTGCGGCCGTCTGCTGTGCGATCTCCATGCTGTCCGTCAGCAGGATCGCTGAGGCAAGGCGATCGTGCTCCGCCTGGGACATCAGATCCGCCGCCAGAAATGCCGGATTCGCCGTCTTGTCCGCGAGGATCAGGATCTCGCTCGGCCCGGCGATCATGTCGATGTCCACAACGCCGTACAGCCGTTTCTTTGCCGTCGCCACAAAGATATTGCCGGGGCCTACAATTTTATCCACCTTGGGGACCGTCTCCGTGCCGTAAGCCAGCGCGGCCACTGCCTGCGCGCCGCCCATCAGAAAGACGCGGTCCACACCGGCGGTGAGCGCCGCCGCCATGATGTCCGGATTCGGACGGCCGTCCTTTGCGGGGGGCGTCACCATGATAATCTCCCCCACTTCGGCAATTTTCGCCGGGATGGCGTTCATCAGCACCGACGACGGGTAAGCCGCCGTGCCGCCCGGCACATAGATGCCGACCCTGTGCAGGCCGCGCACGCGCTGGCCCATCATCACGCCGTCGGCGCGCGTCTCCAGCCAGCTCTGCTGCTTCTGCCGCGCGTGAAAATCCCGGATATTCGCCGCCGCCTTTTGCAGCGCGTCCAGAAATTCCGGATCACACTGGGCCGCAAGCTCCTGCATTTCCTCTTTGGAAATCTCCGTTTTCTCCGGGGCCTTGCCGTCAAACTTTACTGTATATTCACGCACCGCGCGGTCGCCGCCCGTGCGCACGTTTTCCACAATTTCCGCGACCGCCGCTTCCACGCGCTGATCCTTTTCCCCGCTCCGCTCCCGGAGCTGGCGGATCACATCCTCGCCGAACGCGCCGCCCACCTTTACCGGCTGTATCATGGCTGTTCCTCCTTTGCCTGTTCAATCTGCTTTGTCAGCGATTCGATCTCCGCCTTGCGCAGCTTCATCGCCGCCGTATTGACGATCATCCGCGCGGAGATCTCGCAGATCGTCTCAATCACCTCAAGGCCGTTCTCCCGCAGCGTGGAACCTGTTTCCACAATGTCCACAATCGCGTCCGACAGCCCCAGCAGCGGCGCAAGCTCCACCGATCCCTCTATTTTAATCACGCGCACGTCCATGGCCTTGCTTTCAAAAAAGGTCCGCGCGACGTTCGGATATTTCGACGCGATCGTCCGGCTCTTGTACCCGGTAAAGAAATCCTTTCCCACAGGTCCAGCCAGCGCGAACCGGCATTTCCCGAAGCCCAGATCCAGCACCTCGTAAAAGCTGCTGCCGTGCTCCATGATGGTATCCTTTCCGGCGACGCCCAAATCGCAGACGCCGTGCTCCACATAGGTGATCACGTCGGCGGCTTTCGCCAGCACCACCTCAAAGGCGGTGTTCCCGTCCGCGTCAAGGATGGGCAGAATCAGCCGCCGTCCCTTGTTTTTCACTTCCGTACAGTCGTAGCCGAGCCTTTCAAACAGCCCGACCGTATCTTTTTCCAGCCTGCCCTTTGTCAGGGCGATCCTGAGCGGTTTCATGCCGTCCCCTCCTTTACAGCGCAACCGTGCGCACGGCTTCGCCTACCAGATCCACCCGCGGGATCCCCTTGCTGCGCGCATAGGCGATGGCCTCGTCCTCCGTATCGAACACGGAGCTTTCGCATCTCGTCCCCACCGACGTCAGACGCGACACTCTCGCCAGCGCCGCGACCTCGAATCCGTCCTGCGCGTGGACCAGCACCTCCGCCGGGCGCACCGGCAGCACCTCGCCTTTTTCCAGAAGAATCTGCGCGATGGCGTCCACATTCACCGCAAACCCGATTGCGGGCATCGGGTGATCAAAGAAGGCCAGCAAATTATCGTACCGTCCGCCGTACAGGACCGCGTCGCCGTATTCGCGGACGTAGCCGCTGAACACCACGCCGGTGTAATAGTCGTTCCGCTGGACAAGGCCCAGATCGATCATCACGCGATCGCCCGGCACAAGTCCCTTGACCGACTGATACAGCTCCCGCAAATAAGCGAGCATCTCCTGGGCCTCCCCGCTCAGGCACAGTCCGGCGGCCTCCTCAAAGACCTCCTCCCCGCCGAACAGGCGCGGCAGGCGGCGCATCACATCGACGGCCGGACTCTTTTCCAGCCCATCGAGAATATTATCGAGCGCCGGGTAGTTCTTCGATTCAATCGACCGGCGGATATCCTCCCTCACATCGTCGGATACAGGGAGCTGCGCCGCGGCGGCCCGGTAAAATCCCGCGTGGCCGATCTCAAGCCGGAAATCCGGGATGCACCGCCCCAGCGATTCCACCGCCGCCGCGATAGCTTCCAGATCCGCCCGCTTGCCGGACGCGCCAAGAAGCTCGATCCCCGTCTGCACTACCTCGTCGCTGCGCCCCATCAGATTGGGATTGCTCCGGTAGACAGGCTGGTTATAGAACAGCCGCACGGGGCTGGGCTGACGCTTGAGCCGCGTGGCGGTCAGGCGCGCAATCGGCATGGTCGCGTCGGGACGCATCACCACAAGCCGTCCCCGCTGGTCGGACATCTTATACATATCCTCCTGCGCGATCCCGGAATGCTCCGGATCGAACACATCGTAAAATTCCAGCCCGGGCGTTACAACCTCGTGAAAGCCGCGCGACGAAAAGACATCCGCCAGCGTTTTCTCCACCGTGCGCCTGGCCTCGCATTCCTCAAAGAGAAGATCTCGCGTCCCCTCCGGCGTAATTTTGTTATACTTCTTCATGGTCTCCCCACCATTTCTCTCTTGTCGCTTTAGTGCGCTAATATAATAACACAATAAACTACATCTGTCAAGGCAAAAGTTCTCTCCGCATTCCATTCAGGCTAAGCCTGAACATAAAACGCGTCACGGCAGGTTAAACCTGCACATAATTCGCGCCGTGGCAGGCTAAGCCTGCACGTAAAACGCGCCGCGGCAGGCTAAGCCTGCACGTAAAACGCGCCGCGCGTCGTGACCTCCGCTGAAACACCGGTTACCTTTGGTACTCTGCCGCGGTGGGAGGATTGCAGATGCTTACGGCGAGCACTCTGCTAAGGGGGCTTGGGGGAAGATTCCCCCAACCAACCGCGCGATCCGCGCGGCACGACTGCGTTCTAAAAAATACAAACAGTCAAACCTTCATTTCCGACACAGTCGGAAATGTGTTGGGTCCGGGACTGCGTCCCGGCGCGGGTGCAGGGAAGATTCCCCCACTGTGTGGGGGAAATGTTGCGTAGCAACAAAGGGGGACGGCCCGCGTGCGGGCGGAGGCCCTGCCGGGGGGAACGGGGGCACGCAGCCCCCGTACAGGGGTCCGGGGGCGAGAAGAAGCCTCGGTTACCGGGCACGGAGGCGGTTGAGCAGGTAGGTGAGGAAAAAGATGGCGGCTGCTATCAGGACGATGGTGCCGCCTGCGGCGGTGCCCCAGTAGTAAGAAAGAATCAGGCCGGAGATCCCGGAGAGCATCGAGATCGCAACCGCTCCGCCGTGATAGGAACGCATACTGCGCGAAATATTACGCGCCGCTGCTGCGGGGAGCACCAGCAGAGAATTGATGATCAGGATCCCAACCCACTTGATCGAGATCGTCACGATCACCGCGACCAGAAGTACAAACATTTTCTCTATCAGCCGCACATGGACACCCTTGCTTGCCGCCAGATCCGCGTTGATGCTCGTGAGCATCAGCGGATTGAAAAACAGTATCCACAGCACGACGACCGCTATCAGGATCCCTAACAGCAGTCCGATTTCTTCCGGCTGTACCGTGAGAATATCGCCGATCAGGTATCCCGAATAGCGGGAAAATCCGCCGTTCATCGACAGAAGCACAATCCCCAGCGCAAGTCCTGTCGCGGAAAACACCCCGATGATCGTATCAGCCGAGGAGGTTCCGGAATCAAGCACCGCCGAGATGCACAGCGCAAAAATCAGCGCGAAGCCCATCATCGACGCCAGATAATTATCTATCCCCAACAGCACGCCGATCGCGATCCCTGTGAGCGCGGAATGGCCCAGCGCATCCGAGAAAAACGACATCTTGTTATTCACTATCATCGTGCCGACCAGCCCGAACAGCGGCGTAATCAGCAGCACCGCCAGCAGGGCATTCTTCATAAACTGAAATTCCGTCCACTCAAACGGGAGCAGAAAATCTATTACATTATATACCGCGTTCATTTGTCCCCTCCTGCCAGCGTCAGCCCGAACACCTCTTTCATCTCCGGGCTGGACATCACCTCTTTGACGCTGCCGCTCTTCAAAACTGTGCGATCCAGAAGCGTCACGCACGTCGCATACTTTTCCACATGCGACAGATCGTGCGATACCAAAATCACCGGCATGTGGTATTCCTGCCGCATGGACGTCACCAAATCATAAAACGCCTCTATTCCGCGGCGATCCACTGCCGACACCGGCTCGTCGAGCAGCAGCAGATCCGGACGCGGTTCCAGCGCAAATGCCAGCAGAACGCGCTGCAATTCTCCGCCTGAAAGGCTTCCCAGCCGCTTTTTGAGCAGATCCGGCCCGGCCCCCACTTTTTTCAGCAGAGCGGCGGCGCGATCCAGCTTTTCTTTCCGGTGCCCAAGCCATACCGGGAACCGGCTGTGGTTGGCGCAGAGCATATCCGCAGCTGTGACGGGCGTCGTGCGATCGAATACCAGATTCTGCGGGACATACCCGATACACGGCTTCGCCACCGGATCCCCTTTGGAATCCGAAAAGGCGATCTCCCCCTGATACGGAATCTGGCCCAGAAGCGCCTTGAGCAGGGTGCTTTTCCCCGCCCCGTTGCGCCCGATCAGTGCCATGATCTGCCCGTGGTGGACATCCATATCGACATGGGAAAGGATCTCGTCGTTCCCCTTTTTCACGGACAAATCCCGTATCCTGATACTGCATTTGCAGGTTTCCATCTCTCAATCCTCCTGTAGCTTTCGATCGGTTTCGGGTCCTCCTGCCCTTGCGCGGCCAAAGGAGCCGGCGCCGAAAACAAAATGCGGAACGCCCTCCCGTCAGGAAAGAGCCTCCTTGAGCGTTTCCAGATTCTTTTCCATCGCGTCCAGATAGGCGTCGGGATCATTCTCGCCCGTCACCGCCGGATCCAAAAAATAAAACGACGCGCCGCTCTCCTCCGCAATCACGTTCGCTGCGGATTCCGGATACTGCGGCTCCGCAAACACAGCCTTCACGCCCGTTTCGCGGATGAGCCGGATGGTATCAGCCATTTCCTTCGCACTGGGCTGACTGTCCGGCTCGCGGTTGACCACCTGCACGATCCGCAGGTTGAATTCCTGTGCGAAATACGGGAACGCCTCATGAAACGTGACAATATCGCGGTTGGGCAGATCGTCCAGCTCCTCGTGCATTTTCCCGCGCAGCACAGAAAGCTTCGCCTCGTATTCCTGCGCGTTTTCCAGATATTCCAGCGCGTGATCGGGATCCGCCTGCGCTAGGCCCTCCGCGATATTCTCCACCTGCTGGATGCAGTCGGTGATGCTCACCCACACATGGGGATTTTCGTCGCCTCCCTCGCTGATCAGCTCAATCCCCTCGGAGGAATCCAGCACTTCCAGATCGGGAAGCTGCGCGGCCACTTCCTCCAGAAAGCTCTCCATCCCGGCGCCGTTAATCACGAACACGTCGGCGCTTTCCAGATTTTTCATATCCTTGGACTGCAGCTGGTAATCGTGCAGACATCCGGCCTGCTGCCCGGCCATATTGTCGATTTGCACGCCGTCTATCCCATTTGCAATATTAAGTGCCATAATATACATTGGGTAAAACGATGTTACAATCCGGAACCGCGGCGGATCGCTGTCCCGCACGGCACATCCGGATGCCGTCAGCAAAAAAAATACCGCCATTGCAGCGGCAAACCATTTCTTCATACTGCCTCCTGTAAATGCAAATCATTCGCATTTAAAATCATACTTCTTTTCTTTCCTCTTGTCAATACCAATCGGAACGCTTTCCAAAATTTTGAAATACAAAAAGGCCCTGGAAATCATTTCCAAAGCCTTTTTCAAAAATTCAGATCCATTTTTACGTTTTCTTGATAAATTCCTTTCTGCACACGGGGCACGTGATGCAGATTTTCCCTTTCCCCTTTGGGACGCGCAGTGTGCTGGAGCAGTTCGGGCAGCGGAAATACCGGTGTGTTTTCCTGTCACGAATACGGCCTTTCATGGTCTGCGCCCATGTTTTCACCTTGTTCCAGCCTTTCAGGAATATTTCATTTTCCTTGCGGCGCTTTTCCACATTCCGGGAAAAGACGCGGTACCAGCACCATACAAAGATAACCAGGGAAATTGCCAGAAGCACGTACGATCGCGCGATCTGTGCGGATAAATAAAAAATAAAATATACAATCAGTATTGCAGCTGTAAGTTTATCCGCGCCGTATCTCCCATACATAAAACGCCGATACCAATCCATAAACTTCATAAACCAGCTAGACAAAATCATTATCTCCTTTTCAGCAGGCTGAGCCTGCGCCTGCGGCGGGCAGAACGCGAAAGCGTCGTACCTCCCAGGCTGGGTGATCACTTGGGCTAAAATGCCCGCGTTTAAGGTACTCTGGGAACATTATATCACACACTAAAATGATATGCTTTAACAAATCATTAAAATTTAAAGAAAAAACGCGCCCTTTGCCCCGAAAATTCCGGAAAGGGCGCGCCATATTATATTCAGAAAAGCTGGAACGCGGAAATAATATACATATAAATCGGAATGGCTACCATGCTGACGGTGGTAGTCACCGCCACCACGACAGACGCAAATTCGTAATCGCTGTCCGATTCCTTGGACATGATCCCCAGCTGCGTCATGGCCGGCATCGTGGCCAGCACAAAGAATACCTGCTTCATCATCTGATCGATCGGCAGGAGCATACAGATCATCGCCATGAATATCGGCGAAACAATAAACCGCACCACGAGGATCAACGCCAGATCCTTCGTCAGCTTCATGGACTTGAAATCAGCATTGCTGATAATGCTTCCGATAAAGATCATCGCCATCGGCGTGGTGGTCTGCTTGAGCATTTCCAGCGGGGTGAAGATGAACTCCGGAAGCTCAATGTTCAGCAGCACAATCACCATGCCGATCAGGAACCCGATAATCGGCGGGGAGAAAATCTTCTTCACGCCCTCCCACGAGACAAGCTTCACATTTTCACCGCTGTCGCGGCGGAGCAGGTACACCCCGATCGTCCAGAACAGGATGGTGTTCGCCATATAATAGATCATGCCGTCCGGCGTGGCTTCGTCCCCAAACAGGGAGCTGATCACGGGGAATCCGATGATCACCGTGTTGGAAAAGGTAACGGCATTGATAAACACACCGCGCCTTTTCTGTTCCACTTTGAAAACCCTCGCCAGCAGCAGGCCGAGCAGAAGGCTCAGCAGAATGGTTGCAAAGGGAATCGGCAGACTTCGGAACAGCTCAAACAGCTTGTCCTTTGTCTCACAGGTCGTAATGACGTTGTACGTCATGTAAACCGGAATCGCGACCTTTACCGTAAATTTGGAAAAGAGATCCGATCCGGCCTTGCCGAACCACGGCTTTTTCGTCACAAAGAAGCCTATCGCAATGAGGATCAACAGCGACAGGACGCTCTGCACTGCCTGGAACACCATAAAAATCAACCGCCTTTTCCCTGAAAATGTACTGCCCCATTTCCCTTTTCGTGATATCTTCCGGAACAGGAGCGGCGCCCCGAAAAGTGCCGGACGTTTAAAAAACTGATACACAAAAGGAATCCTACGCTATTATAGCACCTTTTACAGCTTTTGTCTGTTCTATTTTGAAACAAAATGACGTCCTTTTCCGATTCCAGGTTCGCCTGAACAGAAAATTGTATTCTATTTTTTCAGCCGTTCTTTCTCTCTCCATAAAATTTTCAGAACAAATTTTCGGAAGATTCTTGACAAAACGCATGTTCTGTTTTATAATTTATACGAACAAACGATCTAAATAAACGTTCGGAAACAAGGAGCGGATTCTAT
>DVHF01000036.1 GCA_018712265.1 Candidatus Gallacutalibacter pullicola | reverse complement strand
AAATTACGATATATCAGAGAGTTCCAATGGCTCCAGGTGCATCTGAAAAATCTTCAGCACTGTATTATACGAATAACCAGTGTTTGCTGCGCCGCTCACTCTTGTAATATGAAAGTATCACGTCGGATCCGCGCCCTGCATCCACTGTTTTCAGCGGATTTTCCAGCACTCTTGACTTTTCAGATATACCCGGCGCTCTAAAATCATGGAGGTATGAGATGCAGTACACCAGTCATTATGAATCGCCTATTGGCGGTATTCTGTTGGCGGCAGACGATGCCGGACTGACAGGACTGTGGTTTGAAGGACAGAAATATTTTGCGGGATGTCTGGAAAAAAATCATGAAGAAAAGGAAATCCCTCTGTTTGAGAAAACAAAACAGTGGCTTGATATTTACTTTTCAGGGAAAGAACCCGGTTTTTCCCTGCCGCTTCATTTTACAGGCACGGATTTTCAGAAAGAAGTATGGGAAATCCTGTGTTCCATTCCATACGGCCAGACTGCAACCTACGGAGAAATCGCAAACCGCATCGCTGTCAAAAGAGGACTGCCGCATATGTCTGCTCAAGCGGTGGGAGGAGCCGTCGGACACAACGAAATTTCCATCATTGTTCCATGCCACCGCGTCGTTGGGTCAAATGGAAGCCTGACAGGCTACGCCGGTGGAATCGATAAAAAAATAAAGCTGCTGCGGCTGGAAAAGGCGGCTATGGAATCGCTGTTCATTCCCAAAAACGGAACGGCTTTATGAAACCTGCGGGCTGTTTCCTGAATATAGGATACAGGCTGATGAAAATATTTTGCATTGTACGATTTTCTATGATGACGCCGCAGAACGGCCGTTGCTTTTGATACAGCGGCCGTTCTTGACAGAATTGACCGGATCTTGTGACACCTGGATCGGTACTGTATCGTTTGTATAAGGATCTGTCCGTACAGCAGATGCTATTCGTTCGGAGCCTGGGCCTTTTCCAAAGCTTCGGAAGTCTCTCCCCGGCGGGCCAGCTCCCGAAGCGGCGTCATAATATTCGCTAACCGGTAGACCAGCGTGACGCGCGGATCCGATACTTCAAAGAGCTGCATTTCATCAAACATCTGGTTATGGATAATATCAAGCTGACGAATCAATTCTTTCAATTCCTGACATTCGGAACGGGTCATTGTGGTTCTCCCTTCTGCCGCCGGAGAGATTTCTCCGGCATAATCTCAAGCAGTGTACGAAAGGGGATGCTGCCCTGATTCAGCGCAGATCAACCCCTGCCTGCCATCCCCAGCCCAGATAGTCGTACGAATTGAGCATGGAGGACAGGCTGCTCTGTTTCACGGTCTCCTGCGCGTGGACGACCTGTCCGTTGCCGATATAGATCCCCACATGGCCGTACTTATATCCCAGCGAGGAACGCTTCTTGCTTCTCAGGTAAACGGTCGCGCCGACAGGAATATTGTCCATAGAGGTGGACACGCGCCACCAGTCGCAGGCGTCCAGCGCCGTTGGGGCGCCGCCGGATGGCAGACCGATCTTCTCTCCCACAACACGGACAAATTTCTGGCAGTAACCGTTATATCCCGTGTTGCCCAGATAACTCAGAGCCACATCCACCATTCTCTGCTGGCGATCGGAGACAGAAGGATTACCGGGATTGGAAGGAGCAGAATCAACCGGCATAAAATAGAAGGATTGGATGTAGATGGCTGTGGAATGGGACCAGAGCAGGAAATTGTTCCCTACGGAATAGTTGCCGTGATTCAGATCGATGACATAATTGCAGGCCGCGTTCTTTAAGGTATACGAGCCGTCGGCGTGCCTGATCGGCTGCCAGAGCGAGGCCGTGTCGCCGTCCTCGTAGTTGTGCAGGATCACGTCGGAGCCTTTTTCGCAGGCAGCGCCGTACTGCGCGTTCAGACACAGATCCAGCGCGTGCAGCGGGTGGATCGAGATCAGGCCGTTCCCGCGGTTGACGACGCGGAAAATCTCGTTGCTCTCCATATTCAGGCCGTCGACCACCATATGCGCCTCATCGATTTCCGTCGAGGCGTACTGGATATTCCACCCCAAACTCTGATCGTTGTACAGGCCGATCTGGTAATCGCCGTCGGCAATCCCCGAGGGCTGCACCCCTACGGGCATGAAATAGAACGACTGGATGAAATCCACCCCCGTCTGATCCCAAAGCAGGAAGTTGTTTCCAATGGAGTAGTTGCCGCAGTTCAAATCAATGACATAGCCGCACGCCGCATTTTTCAGCGTATACGAGCCGTCGCCGTTGTCGATCGGCTGCCAGAGCGAGGCGGCGTCGCCGTCCTCGTAGTTGTGCAGGATCACATCGGATGCCTTTTCACAGGCGGCTCCATATTGTGCGTTCAGGCACAGGTCCAGCGCGTGCAGCGGATGGATCGAGATCAGGCCGTTTCCTCGGTTGATCACACGGAAAATCTCATGCTTTTCCATATTCATCCAGTCGACCACCATATGTGCCTTATCATTTTCTGTGGAGCCATACTGGATGTTCCAGCCCATGCTCTGATCGTCATACAGGCCGACCTGATAATCGCCGTCGGCAATTACCACGCCGGAAACGGTGGCGGTGAGACTTGCGGTAAAGCCGCCTGTAAAATCCGCTGCAAAAGCGGACGGTGTGCTGGACAGCAGCGTGAGTGCCGCCAGGGATGCACAGAGCGCGCGGTGCAGATAAACATGTTTCATTTTTATGTTCTCCTTTCGCAGTATAATACAGGGGAATCTCCCCATTCGGCCAATTCATAAAAGTTTGGCAAGCGAGCCTTGATGCTTAGGGGGTATCTGAAGGATCCTCCTCGCTGCCGGTTTTCACATTTTCACTTTTAAGAAGCCGCATAAGCTCCTCAAATTCCGCCTGATCCTCCTCTTCCTCCTCTTTCTCGCCGTCCCCCTCCGCCAAAGCCCGGAGGATCTCCCTCAGCAGGGGAGCCAGAAGTATCAGCGCCAGACCGCCCGCGATGGAAAAAAGCGATACGGTGAGCGATGCTCCGATCTCTCCCAGAGCTTCGGCGCTTCCAAAAGCTCCATGTACGCAGGCAGAGATCCCGTTCCACAGGAAAGGCGTGAACACAGCGGAAATCCCGATGCTCCGCAGAATACCGCCCTGATTGGCAGCTTCCTTTCTTTTCTTTTTTTCGTCAAGGAATTCCTGCCGCGCTTCGTCAAGATCCGTCAGGACTAACCACATATTTTTCCTGTCCCTGTTATATTCCATCCGGTTTTCTTTGATCTCCGCATGTAAATCGACCAGACTGTTCTGCATCGCCATCGTCCGGATCAGGAGCCTCTCGCACAGCGCAGTAAGTTCCTCCATATCCGATTTTTCTTCCCCATCTTCTGCGCGCTCCTGTTCCTCTTTGGCGGGAGCTTCTCCGTTCATCATTTCCTCTGCGATTTCGGAAAAATGATCCAAATCTGTCATTGTGTGTCACCTCTTATTTTTATTTTGGCGGACGCGCCTGCAAGGAGGTCACAGGCGCATCCGAAACGGGAGTCCAAATCTTATGTTAAGAAGCTGTTTCGTTTTGAATTTCCCATTCGTCCCGTCTGAAAATAATATAGCACTTGTTTTCCCAAAAAAATTTTCTGCTTTTTTAGATCCGTTTTCTAAAAAAGCAGAAATAAACCGGCAGAACAATATGCTATAATGTTAGCAGACGGCTATAAACGCGGGCATAAAAGCTCAATCGCGCATCAGGCCGGGCGGAGGTACGACGCCTGCGCGTTTTGCTCACCGCAGGTGTGGTATAATATCTGCAAAGCTTCGCTTTGCCCAGCGCACCGGCGCGCTGGACCGCCGCCGGGCCAAAGGCCCGGACCCATTTCGCGCCGCGCGTCGTGACCTCCGCTGATATACCGGTAACCTCAAATACTCTGTCGCGGTGGCGAGCTGGTCAGGGATATGGTAATGTCAGCAGAAAGGCTGCATCTCGGGCATATTAGCTTGATCGTGCACATAGCTGGGCGACCGGAGGGAGCGTGCGCGATCTGGGTGCAGGCTCAGCCTGCCGGAGGCCCCTTGCGGGAAAGGAAGTGACGGAAATATGACATACGAGCGCAGCCTGACTTTTGCCGCACAGCTGTGGATCGACAGCTATTTGGCAAAGCAGACGGCAAAGGCAGGGATCCGGCTGGACCGTCAGCAGACAGCGGACGAATTACTGCTCTTTTTAACAGACGATTCCACGCTGCTCACCCCCGGTTTCGTGCTCCGGCGGCATATTCAGGCACAGGGTCTGGTATCCGGAGAGGGATACGCCGATCTGAGTCAGACCTCCAATATTCCCTGGCCTGGGGACGTAATCCACCAAACGGCAAAAAAGCTGAGCAGTATCAGCCGTGCGCAGCATGGTCTGACGATCTCCACCGGGAATTGGGAGCATTACCTCACCGACGCGCAGACCATCCACCGGGATATGATCTTCCGTTTGGCTATGATTACCGGCATGGGCCGGGAACAGACGCTGGATCTGCTGCTGGCCTGCGGACAGGAGCCTTACAATATGCGGCGTCCTATGGAGCTGATCTGCTGGTTTTGCCAGTATACTCCCGGCGCCTATACATGGCGGGATGTGCGCCGTCTGCTGGACGCCTGCACGGATCGCCCGCTGGCAGAGGGCGGCGGACAAACGCCGGAGCTGTACGGGGAAAATTTCACCCAGCTGATCCGGCAGAATGTGGGCGCGCTTCTGGATGCTAATCTGCCCGCTGAGGAAGCTGAACGAATGCTGAAAGAGCTGATAGCGCAAAGCCTCGGCGAGCTCTCAGGCGCTTCCCGCACGGCGCAGAACGGGTATCTCCGGTTGACGGAATACCTGAACGCCCTGTATCTGCCGGGAAAACAGGCGACGCTCCATAAGCTGATCAACGCTGTGTACGAAAGGCTCGACTGGCGGTTCGAGGATCTGCTCCAATCCCCCACCGGCAAACGGTATGTATTCCGCGGCGCGGTCGAGGACGAATCCGCCTCCCGGATAGAGGACTGCGTGTTCAGCGCGGCGTTGGGGGAAACGGCTCTGTTCTGTAAGCGGTACTACGCCCGCGCCAACGCCATTGAAAATGGGATCAGGGCTGTGGACAGGCGCGATATCCTGCTGCTGGGCTACTTTCTCATCACCGGCTATTCCGGAGCGGATCCGGATACGCGGGCGCAGTTCTGGCATCTGACGGAGGAAAACACCTCCCTCGACAGACGAATCGCCCTGCTCCGCGATGATTTGGACGATCTCACCCACTCGGCTGACAGCAGGGAAAAGCAGGTGCTGTGCTGCCGCATCCTCAATGAGCTGCTGACGGAGTTCGGGTTCCGCTCCCTCTACCATCCCGCTCCTTTCGACCGTTTTATCCTTCTCAGCCTCCTGACCGATCATCCCGCGCGGACAGCCCGGTACCTGCTGGGGGAAGAAATGGAGGTGTAATATGGAAAATCGAGATGTCAGAGAGCCTCTGCCCGCCGGAACGGTGCTCCGCTGGGAAAGGGAGCGGATCCGCTGCGAAAAGAATCGGTATATTCTGCATGAAGCGATCAGTTTTGGGGGCAGCTCCATTTTTTATTCCGCCGAGAAGGAGGGAAACGCCCTGCCGTTCGGCATAAAAGAGTGCTTTCCCAGAGAGCTTGCCGGACGGCTGCGCCGGGAACACGGCATCCTGACTGCAACAGACGAGGATTCCGATCACATTTTGAAAAAGGCGCGGGAACGTATGCTGATGGAGACGGAGATCAGCCAGAAGTTGGCTGTCGTCTCCGGCAGGAGCATCCCCGTGTTGGACGCCCCGAAAGAAATGGCAGTGGAGACAGCAGAGGGCGGATTTGCCGCTCCGCAAGGCAGCTTCCTCGTCCTGCGGGATATGTCGGGGGTGGGGATGTTCCTGCCCCAGCTTTTAAAGGAATGTTCCCTGCCCCCGGAGGAGGGACACCCTCTCCGCACCGGAGGCCGTCCGAGCCTTTACACCATCGCGCAGATTCTGGCGGAAACCCTCCGGGCCGTGGAGCTGGTCCATAACGCCGGCTGCCTGTACGGCGATGTGCAGCCGGAGAACATCTTCTTCGCCGACACCCGGACGGAAAAGGGCGAGCTCGGCTTTGGCTGCCTGCTGGATTTCGGATGCGCGAGAGTGTTTGACGATTCCACAGATTTTGACAATCCCGCGGGCGTGAAGAAAACAGCCCGGATCCGGGATCGTATGGTATTCAGCACTCCGGGCTATACAGCCCCGGAGATCGTCTGGGACAACGACGGAACCTTACAGCTGACGCCGGCCGCAGACGTTTATTCCGTCGGGCGGCTGCTTCTGTTCCTGCTCCGGGGCCGCACCTATGTGGAAAACGGCCGAGATCGGATGCTGACAGAAAGCGCGTCCCTCGCGCGCCTCCTCCCCTCCGAGGGGGAAAAGCTGGGCTGCACGCCGGAATCCCTGCGGCTGATCCAGCACATTCTGGACAAATCCCTGTGTTTGGATCCGGCAGAACGCTGCCAGAGCGCCGCCGAGCTTCTGGAAGATGCAGAAAAGCTTCTGGAACTCACCCGGCCGCCAAAAAATCAGCTTGCCCTCTCTTTTTCCGCACTGGCGGAGGGAGAATTTCTCGGCCGTGAGGAACAGATCAGCAGACTGGATCGCGCCCTGCGCGAAAAACGGAAGCCCGTGATCCTCTGGGGCTTCGCCGGTATGGGAAAAACGGAGCTGGCCATTGAATTCGCCCGCCGCTATACGCGGGGACAGGCATATTTTGTCCGCTTTCAGGGCTCCGCCCGCCGAACCATCACAGGCCCCATCGCCGACGCCTTCAGCGGATACGATCGAAAGGACGTCCGCGGCAGGGAAAAACCGGAGGAACAGATCTGCCGGGAGGTGCTCGGCCTGCTGGGAGAACGGAGCGAAAACGATCTGCTGATTCTCGACGGTATGGACGGCGGGTTCGGCGGATTTTCCGGTCTGATCAGCGAGCCGGAATTCCGGCAGCTCTGCGCGCTCCCTATGGGGCTGCTGGTGACTACCCGTTCCCGTGCGGAAGGAGGTATCGAGGCGGACACGCTGCCGCGTCCCCTCCTGCACCGGCTTATGCGCCGGTTCGTCTCCGATTTGTCTGACGAAGCGGCGGACAGACTGATCGACGCTGTAGAGAGCCACACTCTGACGGTAGAGCTGATGGCACGCACACTGAAATACAGTGTTCCGAAGCTCACGCCGGAGGCCCTGCTGGAAAAGATGACGCAAAACGACTGGAACAGCAAAGCATTCGTCAGCGTATCCACCGCCAAGGATCGGGAGGGCAGGATGGCCCGCATCCAGGACCATCTGACGGCGCTGTTCCGCATGGCCGATCTATCCGAGGAGGAACGGCGGATGATGGGCTTCGCCCTGCCCATTTCAGATTCCGGGCTGTCGGTGAAGGATTTCGTCATGACGCCGGACTTCGATCCGGACGTCCTCCACCAGCTGATCAGACGGGGTTGGATCCGCCGCAGCGAGGCGGATATCCTCACTGTCCATCCGCTCGTCCGCCAGACCGGCTGGCGCGAGCTCCATCCCGATATGCAGGCGCTGTACCGGTTTGTGGAATGTCTGTTTTTCCATCTGGAAAGCAACTACGGCGCGCCGGACGAGGAGATCACCCGCGGCGTGGAATATCTGGCCGGTTATCTTGACTGGGCAGGCAGCGCGCCGCTGTGCACCGCCGTGACGGAGTTCATGTGTCATTTGCTGCGGATTCAGGGACATTGGGAATCGGCGCTGCGGCTCTCCATGAACCTGCCGGAATGGCTGCGGGAATACAGGGACTCCGATTATTATCCGGAATGTATGTACCACGCGCTGTCATTGAGCACGGAATTCGCCAGACTGCTGGGGATCCCTTCCAATCCGCTGACCGAGTATTTTGCGGCGGAAAACCGCATACCGAAGCATCGGGAGATGTTCGTACCGGAAAGCGCATGGGGGCCGGATCGAGAACGGATCGTGCGTCTGCGCGCCTGCGAGGAAGCCCTCGATAAGAAAGAATACGGGGAGACAATCCGGCTATGTGGGCTGGCCAAGCGGTGGTGCCGGGAGAACGGACAGGATTTTACGGATTTTGAAATTACCGCGGCGCAGGCCTATCAGGAAATGAACGACGACGAATCGGCCTGCCGGACCATGCTGCACGTCTGCACGGAAATGGAGAAATGGGAACGTCCCACATCCCTTTATGTATCTTCCCTGATCACCACAGCAAAGCTCTGCGTCTGGGTGGGGTATCCGGCCGAGGCACGGGAACTGCTCTCCAAGGCATTTCCGACGATGGAACAGCTCTCCCCGCCGGAACGCCGCAAGATAATCATGGATCGCGGCACTGATGTGATAAAATTGTCGGAGGATCAGGGCTGGACAGAAGAAGCCGAGCTGTGGCGCAAGGCCGCTTTCAAAGCGTCTCAGACGGCCTCTTCCTGACGCAGGCGGCGGGCGGATGCCTCCTCCTCAAACTGACGGCGGTACAGATCGTGATAATATCCCTTTTTGCGGAGCAGCTCCGTATGCGTCCCCTGCTCGATGATTCGCCCGTCCCGGACAACCAGGATCATATCGGCCTGCCGGATGGTGGAAAGCCGGTGCGCAATCAGGAACGATGTGCGCCCATGCAGCAGGCGTTCTGTGGCTTTCTGGATGAGCTGCTCCGTCTGCGTATCGATCGAGGAGGTTGCCTCGTCAAGCACGAAGATACGCGGATCGGCCAGCACGGCGCGCGCAAACGAAATCAGCTGCTTTTCTCCGGTGGAAAGCAGATCGCCTCCTTCGCCGACATCGCTCAGATAGCCGTTTTCCAGCTTTTCCGCCACCTGATCGGCAGAGACAGCCTTTGCCGCCGCGATCACTTCCTCGTCGGTGGCGTCCAGACGGCCGTACCGGATGTTGTCCATCACTGTACCGGAAAACAGGTGCGGACTTTGCAGCACATAGCCGATACTGCTGTGCAGCCAAAGCTGGCTGCGCTCCCGGTAATCGCGCCCGTCTATCAGGATCCTGCCGGCGGTAGGCTCAAAGAAGCGGCACGCCAGATTCACCAGGGTGCTTTTCCCCGCACCGGTTTCGCCTACAATCGCCACAGTGGATCCGGCCGGGATCTTCAGATTGAAATGACTCAGCACGTCCTCGTTCCCGTCCGGATACCGGAAGCTCACATCCTGAAATTCAATTTCGCCGCGGATCGGTTCCCAGTTCTCCTTTTTCGGCTCGAATACGGTGCCGTACCGGGCCTCCACCTCGGGCGAATCGGTGATCATGGGCTCCTGATCGAGCAGTCCCATCACACGCTCAATATTTGCCTGAAGCGAAAGCAGATCCGCGATATTGCGGGCAATCTGCTGGATCGGCTCAAAAATCCCCACCGCATATGAGGTAAAGGCGGAGAGCGTACCGATCAGCAGCGTGCCGGACAGCACCATCGAGCCGCCGCGCGCCAGTACGATGGCCGTCGTCAGCGAGCTGAAAAACAGGATCAGCGGGATATATACGGCGTTGAGCCGTGCGGCACGGACAGAGGCGGATTTCATATCCTGCGTCACCTGGCGGAACTCCCCGCTGTTCTGCTCCTCGATGACAAGCGTCTTAGAGGTGCGCGCGCCCATGATCCCCTCATTATAGGCGCTGGTGATGCGGGAATTCATCTTGCGGACCCGGCGGTTCCAGCGCAGGATGCGGTCCTGGAACCACACGGTAAGCAGCGAAATGATCGGTACAATCAGGATCACGGTGAGCGCCAGCCAGGGATTGAGCGCCATCATCGTGATGAACACCCCGATCACATAGGCGGCCGCCCAGAAAATATCGACGGCGTTCCAGGCGATCATCGAGGAAATGCGGTTCGTATCGCTCATCAGGCGGGAGAGCAGATACCCCACAGGCGTTACATTGTAATAGGAAAGCGACAGCGTCTGCAAATGGACGAAGCAGGCGCGGCGGATATCCTTTCCGAGGTTCATTTCAATGCGCATGGAGCCGCGGGTGAACAGGACGACGGCCAGCGTCTGGAGCAGGATGGCGAGGGCGTAGAGCACGGCCATCACCGGCAGTCCTGCGATTGTCTTTTGTGAAATAAACTGGTCGATCGCGTATCGCTGGAACAGCGGCAGGGCGATATCAATGACGGAGCAGAAAAGGTTCAGCCCCAGCACCATAGCCAGCGTTTTGCGGTATGGGCGCAGGAAAGGCACAAGCTTTTTCCAGCAGGACCAGTCAAAGGACCGGGTATATTCCTGGTCATCAAAACCAACAGGCACAATAAATCTCCCCTTTCCAAGGCGCAGGCTAAGCCTGCATGTAATACGCGCTGCGCTCCCTCCGGCCGCTGACAAGGCTAAGCCTTGACGTAATACGCGGATCGCTCCCTCCGGTCGCTGAAACACCGTTGCCGCGGGTACTGTGTCGCGGCGGCGAACCGGTCAGGGATTATGATATAATATCAGCAGGCAGGCTGCAACGCGGGCATATCAGTTCAATTATACCGCCAATCTGGGCGACCGGAGGGAGCGGGCGCGATCTGCCCGCCGCAGGCGCGTGCAGGCTTAGCCTGCTGCTGACCGCAGGTCCGCAAAACTATTCGCTTATCTGCGGCTCGTCTGTGAGGGCGCTGCGGTCCGCGCTGCTCATCTGGATGTCGTGAATCTCGCGGTAAATCCCGTTCTGCCGGAGCAGCTCCTCATGCGTCCCCAACTCGGCCACGCGTCCGTTGTGCAGAACGAGGATCTTATCGGCCTGCATCAGGGTCGTAATGCGGTGGGAGATCAGGATCACAGTCGAACCGCCCTTTGCGTCGCGAAGGGATGCGCGGATCTGCGCGTCCGTTTCCGCGTCCACTGCTGAGAGGGAATCGTCAAACAGCAGGATCGGGGCCTCCTGCATCAGCGTGCGCGCAATCGCCACGCGCTGCTTCTGTCCGCCGGACAGCGTCACGCCGCGCTCCCCGACAACCGTATCATACCCCTCCGGGAATTCCAGAATCGATTCATCGATGTGTGCCGTCCCGGCGGTCAGGCGAACCTCGGGCAGCGTGGCCCCGGGCCGCACCGCGGCGATATTCTCGCGGATAGTGCGGGAGAACAGGAACGGCTCCTGCAGCACCATGCCGATATTCCGCCGCAGATAGGGACGGCTGATCTGCGCGATATCCACGCCGCCGATCGTGATGCGCCCGTTTTCCGGCGGCAGATCGTACAGGCGGTCCAGCAGATGGGCGAGCGTCGATTTTCCGCTCCCCGTTCCGCCCAGAATTGCGAACGTACTGCCCGCCGGGATCGTAAAGCTGATGTCATCCAGTACGCGGTGGCCCTCATACGCGAACGTCACGTGGTCAAAGGCAATATCGCGATCCATCGGCGGCTGCAGGGCATCCGGCGGATCCTGCTCCGGTTCGGCATCCAGAATATAGGCCAGACGGTGAATCGACACGCCAGCCTTGCTCATTTCGGAGAGGATGCGTCCCAGGCCGCGCACCGGCCACACCAGAGAGGAATTGTATGAGAGGAACGCGATGAACTCGCCGAGCGTGATCTCACCGTTGACGGCAGCCACGACGCCGACGCAGAGGATCGTCAGAATCTGCAGGCCCGTCATCAGATCGCCGACGCCCCAATAGACGCTCATCAGGCGGCCCAGGCGGATCCACAGCCCAGAAAAGCGGTTGTTTTTCTGGTCGAACCGCTCCACCTCGAACTTTTCGCGCCCAAACGCGCGCACCACACGCACGCCGGTCAGATTTTCCTGCACTGTGGAGGAGAGCTCGCCCTCGGCCTCGTCGGCGGTCAGGAACCGCTGGGCAATCTTGGAATAAAAGATCCCGGAATACAGCATAATCACCGGCATAAACGCCAAAGCGATCAGAGTGATTCTGCTGTTCATGGAGAACATGATTGCCAGTGAAAAACCAATAAGGAACACGATCCGAAATACTTCCAGCAGCTGGTTCGTGACGAAATTCCGCACAACCTCCACGTCGGAGGTGCATCGCTGGATGATCTCGCCGGTGCGGTGGCGCACATGCCAGGCATAAGGCAGACGCTGGATGTGTTCAAACAGCGCGTCGCGCAGTGACTTTACAAAGCTTTCCGAGCCTATGGCCGTCCCCATCCGGCTGCCGTACATACACAGCCCGGCGCAGACGGAAATCAGCAGGATCAGCCCTGCCGCGCCCAGCAGCACCTGCATGGGCGGGAGCGACCGGAGGACCTGCTCCGGCACAATCTGCAGGAGCAGATCGGGGAATGGCTCCCCGCCGAGGACGGAGTCCACTGTGTACCGCACAACCTGCGGTGTGAGAGAATTCAGGACCGTGTTGCCCATCGAGCACAAAAGCGCCGCACCAAAAATCCAGAGATGACGGCGCAGGAAACGCCAAACCAGCGCAAACTTTTTCTCTCCCAGCGTTTTCTTTGTCTTTGAAGGGTTCAAGACAGCTCCCCCTTTCCTATCATGAGTGCATTTTTCCGCCTGCATCCCCGCGCCGTATATTCGCCTCCCGGGCGCAAAAAACGCCCCCGGCACTGTCGGCCGGAGGCGCTTGCAGGCTGTAAAAGTTCCCGCAGCAAGGCGGGATCAATCAGGCAGAGCAGGCGGAATGACGTCCAAACACGACAACATAGAAACAAATGCTTTTTCCGAACAGATAATGATTGTCATCAATGCCGCCTCCTTTCCGCATGTTTCGCAACAGATAACAGCGCGGGCAGTCCTTTTTCCATCCAACCGGACAGCGGGACGCCGCGCGGAAATCTGCCGCTTTCTGGCAGTGACATCAGTATACCGCTTTTTTCATGATAAGTCAAGCCGGATTGTCAAAAATTTTTATAGAAAAACACAATCTTTCTTTCCAGAAATTTTCCATTCCTTGTTGCCTCTGATCCCCGTCAGAAACACGCCGTTTTTCCCGCAAAGAGGAAGCCCGCTCAGGATCTTCAAAATCGATCCCGGACGGGCTTTCGTCGTTCCCAGACCTATACGGAAAAGGAATCCTTATTTTTTCAGGATGTACCCGGCCTCACGCATCCCCTGGGCGATTGCGTCGAGATGCTCCATATGCGCCCCATCGTAATGGCCGAGGGAAAGGCCGTCGATCCCCAGCTCGGACATGATTTTCAGCGATTCCCGGATCAGCTCCGGCGTCGCGTTGGGACGGGTGGCAACCGCCGCAATCAGATCCTTGTCAAAGCCGATGCCGCGCCGGATCTTCAGCAGCGTATTGCGCTTGTATACGAAGCGATCCTTGGCGCCCGTCTGCTCGCTGTAATCGGAGTCGCGCACGGAATCCACATACGGCGCGATATGCTTGAACGAGATCCCCGTGTACTCCGGCAGCCGCCTGTGGTTGTTGTACCGGAAATCGATGGACGGCTTCGCCTCATGTATGCTCTGATAAATATCGCGGAACAGCTCCGTGATGCTGTCGATGCGGAATTTTAGGAATTCAAACAATCCCGGATATTCAATCAGGAGCATACTGTCCGTCACATTGGAGCCAAGGGTGAGGTTATTTTCCATCAGCTCCTCCTGGAACCGGTACGGCGTGGCGTAAATGACGCGGTTGAGCTTCTTAATATCGCGGACAATCATCTCCCAGTCGTAGCCGAGCTTCTTCGCCTTGGCCTGACAGTGCTCACAGAAGCAGCCGCCCTTTGCCAGCGCCAGCAGATCGCCGACCGTGGGCTTATTCACGTCCATCCAGGTATCGTAGAACCACGGCGCTTTGATTTCGCCCTGACCGTCCAGACCGTCCGCAAAGGTGAGCAGGCAGGTCTGCACAAGATCCACATCGTGGTTTTTCACGGTATCGTAGAACATCGCGCGCTGATATTCGTGCACATCCGGATTGTTCGGGCAGAGCATCCCCTGTGTGGCGGAGATCAGGTTCCCGTTGACGTCCTTCTGGAGCATCTCCGGGAATTCCTCCAGCGCAATATTCGTATCGAATATCGTGTGGGAAAGCTCGATCCCGGCGCGCATCCCGCGCTTGCGCGCTTCCTTTGTCAGCACATCCAGCCAGTCCACATCCTTGAGGAAATCACGCTCTGAAAAACGCGGCTTCAGCTTCGTATCCTTAAAGCTGTTCAGATCCATTTTGTAATAGACGCGGCTGTTCTCCGGAAGATAATATTTCCGCTTGGGATTGTGCGTATAGAACAGGCTGGTCAGGGGGCGCTTTTCGTAGTGCATCACGCCCACCAGATACATGCAGTTGACATTGCTGTGCTCCTGCAGGTTATCCGCAATCGTTTCAATTCCCTCGTCCGCCAGATCCCAGGCGTACAGGCTTGCTGCTACTTCTTTGATAAACATGATATTCCTCCCCTGAAAGCTATTCGGCGCGCTTCAAAAAATGCGACGGCGAAACACCGTGGTATTTTTTAAACACCTTGCTGAAATAAAAAGCGTCGTTATAACCTGTGAGGTACGCCGCCTCGCGGACGGAGTATTTCTGCGACGACAGGAGCGCCACAGCCTTTTCCATCCGCAGTCTGGTGATGTAATCGGAAAAGGTGTACCCAGTCACTTTTTTGAACAGCTCGCTGCAATAGCTCAAATTCAAATAATACTGCCCGGCAAGCTCGCTCAGGCTGAGCTTGCCGCAATAGTTTTCCGTGACATATTGAAGCAGATTGACAAAATTTTCGTTGGTCCTCGCGGAATCCTCCTCATCCCTCTGCCGGAGCGAGAGCTCCGCAAGGATCACCTTGAGGTAATCGCACAGGCGATCCACCGTCTGAAAGCGTTGAGAAATCCGGGCGAAATCAAGCGGCTGCATTTTCAGCGTCTGCCCCGCGCCGCCGCTTTCCTGAAGCATCAGCGCGATCTGATTCCAGATCATGACGATGTGTCCCGCGCCCAGCTCTTCGCCCTTCATCAGCACCCGGATCTCCTCCAGGACGCCGCACGCTTCCTCATACCGGTTTTCCAGAATCAGGCGGCAGATCTTTTTCCCATACGTCTCATAGTAGGGATCGGCGGATTCGCTGAACCGATAAATCCCCGGATCCTTCCCGAAAAAACGTCCGGAGGCCGCGAAAAACGCTTCCCGCACCAGTAACGGGATCTCCTCAAACGCCTTGGAAACGCGGCTGATCCCCACATACGCGCCGGCACGCCGGAGCTCCCGCAGCGGTACGCCATCCAAACCGCTCCCTTCCTCCGGGCACCCGGACAGGATGATCCTCCTGCCCGGTCCCGGGGAAAGCACAACCGACGGAAATCCCGTGCAAAATGACTCCCGGATCCCTTCCCAAAGCCGGAAGGGGATCTCCTCACCCAAAACAGCAATACATTGCAGACAGCCTGTATTCCTGAATACTTCCATACTTTCCGGGAGCTGTTCCTCATAGAAAAGCCTTTGGAAAATCGCGGCATCCTTCCTGTATCGGTTCTGATCCAGCTTTTCCCTGAGCCTTTGGAGAAGCTGCCGGGAATATGCCAGATCGATGGGCTTGAGACAGTAGTCAAACGCGCCGTTTTTGACTGCCTCCTGCGCGTAATCGAACTGTGCATACCCGCTGATAATGATAAATTCAGATTCTATCCCCTGTTCCCGGGCATTCCGGAGCAGGTCGAGCCCGGAAAGCTCCGGCATACGGATATCGGTAAACACGGCGTCCGGCCGTTCCGCTTCGATGAACTTCATGGCCTCGGTGCTGCTGGTGGTCCTTTCCATCACAGAAAATCCCTCTTCTTCCCATTCAAAGGAGCTTTCCAGTCCCTTGAGGGACCAGATTTCATCATCTACCAGAAGCACACGGTACATACATTTCCCCTCCGTTTTCCGGCGGACGCCGCCTTTTTCCTGATGACTTTACGATTCGCTGCCGAAATATTCCCCGTAGCTCACGGTGAATTCCTGGAATGCCTGCTTGAATTCAGGCATCTCGCGGAGCGTCTTTTGATAGTCGCGGAATTCCTCCATGGAAATGGCGCCGGAAATCGCTTTCGTCTCCATCGCGCCGAATTCGTCCACGTACTGGCTCCACACCTCGCTCCATGTATCGGACTGGAGCACCTTGAACTTATCGATCTCAGCATCCACGTCGTACAGCACCATCATTTCCTCACGTGTCTGGAGGTTGTAGGCGTTGTCGGCGAGCGGGCTGTCTACCTTGGCAAATTCTGCGGTGGCGAAGATAAACGGTGCGTTAAAGGAGTTGGTAACCTCTTTCTGCCCGAGCTCCGTCAGGGCGGGAGCGCCGTCCTTCATCTCCCAATGAACGCCTTCCACACCGTAGTTCACGAAGTTGTAATATTCCTGCGCGCACATATCGTCGAAGAATTTCAGGATCCGCTGCATTTTTTCCTCACTGCACTGCGAGGAGATCGACATCCCGCCGAAATAGCCTAGGTCATAAATATGGGCGATCCCGTCCGGCCCCTCAAGATAGGGGATCAGCACAATATCGGCGCCGGGGGAATTTTTCTGCGTCTCCTGGTTCAGGCGGTATTTGTGCCATGCGTTCTTCACGAGTGTGGCGCTCTGCCCGGTGGTGAGCAGCTCCTCCTGCTGCTGGCCCTTGATCAGGGCGAATTCTTTTGCCACCGCGCCGGCTTCGTACAGGCCGCGCATGTACTCGACATAGTCGCCGAAAGCGTCCGTCAGATATTCGTGGATCAGGCCGCCGTCCTCGTCGTAAACAAGCTTCCTGGTGCCAAAGGCGCTGTGCCAGTAGCTGTCCTCCGGAATCGACGGAATCAGGCCGATGGTATCGTTTTTGCCGTTGCCGTCGGGATCGCCGTTCGCCACCTTTGTGATGACGTCGGCAAATTCCTCCGTCGTGGTGGGAACCTCAAGCCCCAGCTTGTCGAGCCAGTCTTTGCGGATCATCAGGCAGGAATCGAGATTTCCTCTTGTGCGCGGCACAACATAGTTGCGCCCCTTGATTTTGCTGAGCACCCACGCGTTCTGGTTGGTATTGTTTTTGAAATTGGGATACTTGCTAAAGTCGCCAAGCTCATCGGTGATGTCCCAGAACGCGCCCGCGTTGACCGCCTTGATATAGCTCGGCAGTGTGGTGCTCTGGATCTGCATGACATCGGGCAGATCGCCGGATGCGAGCACCAGCTCCACCTTCTGCTGATAAGTATCCGTGGGGACCCAGTCGACTGTATAATCGACATTAAAGGTCTTTTCCATCTCCTGCCAGAACACGCTGTCCTTTGTCGGGGCCGTATTGTAGAGGTTGGCCATGCCAGTAAGCACCAGAGGCTCTTCAGCGGCTTCCGCCTGACTGCTCTCCCCCGCTGCCTCCGACGCCTCTGACGACGATCCGGCGCTGGACGACGACTCCTCACTGGACGGCTGAACCGTCCCCTGAGAGCAGGCTCCCAGCAGCATCGCCGCCGACAGGACCGTGCACAAAAACGCCCTTATTTTTACCTTTTTCATACTCTTTCCTCCTTACTCAAAACACCGGCTCCACACCGGCGGAATTCACACCGGGATCCGCTTCCTTTTTCGGGTTATCCCTTGATGGAACCAACCATCACGCCCTTTACAAAATATTTTTGCAGGAACGGATATACCACCAAAATAGGAAGCATCGCAAGAATTACCGTAGCCATGCGCACCGTTTCAGACGGCATATTCATAATATCGTTCATGGTGCCCATTCCGGTTGTGCTGGCATCGATCAAAAGTGATTTGACGTATACCTGGAGCGTTCTTTTTTCCAGATCCGTGAGATAGATCAGGGCATTGAAATAGGTATTCCAATGGCTGACCGCAAAGAACAGCGTCAGTGTTGCAATCGAGGCCGTTGAAAGCGGGATGATGATGCGGAAAAAGACTCCCAAATCGGTACAGCCGTCGATTTTGGCGGATTCCTCAAGCTCCGCGGGGATCGAATCAAGAAAGCTCTTCGCTACAATCAGGCTCCACGCGTTCGTCAGGACAGGCAGGATCAGCGCCCAGCGGTTATTGATCAGTCCCAGCGATTTGACCATCATATAGTTTGGAATCATACCCGCGTTGAACATCAGCGTAAAGACAACCAGTCCCATCAGCAGACCGCGGAACGGCATGTCTTTTTTCGTCAGCGCGTAGGCAAAGGTAAAGGTAACGCAGATATCCAGGATTGTCCCCACCACCGTGATAAAGACCGTATTCTGCAAGGAGGACAGGAACTGCGGATTGGAGAGGATATATTCGTATGTTTTGAGAGAAACCTTCTCCGGCAGCAGATACAACTTAAAGGGCACATAGACGGAGGGATCCGTCAGGGAAACGCTGACCACATAGACGAACGGCGCGAGGAAAATCAGTGAAAACAGGATCATGATGCCGTACACCACATAATCCCCGATGGTCCATCCCTTTAACTTCTTTTTTGCCGCAATACTCACAGAAAGCACCTCCTTTCAATAAATGCCGTCGTAGCCGAGCTGCTTGATGATTTTATTCGAGAGGATCACCAAAATGACGCTGACAACGCCCTTGAAAATCCCGACCGTGATCGCTGTGCTGAAATTCCCCTGCATGATGCCCTGTGTATAGGAATAGGTATCGAATACCTCGGCCACGTCCATGACAAAGGAGTTTTTCATCATCAGGATCTGTTCAAAGCTGACGTCGAACACATTTCCGAGCCGGATGATGAACATGGTGATAATGGTAGGCGCGATTGACGGGAGCGTGATATAGCGGATTTTCTGCATCCGGGTGGCGCCGTCAATCAGCGCGGCCTCGTACATCGCCAGATCAATCTGCGTGATGGCCGCAAGGAAAATGATCGAGTTCCAGCCGATTTCCTTCCAGATGTTCTGCCCCAGCAGGAACCACCAGAACAGATCCGGATCGGAGAGGAAGCCCACGGTTTCGCCGCCTGTCGCCAGGATGATCTTGTTGATCAGCCCGATATCGCTGGAAAACAAGAAGAAGGTCAGGCCGGCGATCACGACCCAGGAGAGGAAGTGCGGCAGATATACGATCGTCTGCGTCAGGCGCTTAAATTTTTCCCCGCGGATCTCGTTCATCAGGATAGAGAGCAGGACCGGCGCGGGAAAGAAAAACACCAGATTCATCAGGCTGATCACAACCGTATTGCGGAGCATAATATAAAAATTATTGCTCTTGAAAAAGGTGATGAAATTGTCAAAGCCGACCCATTCACTGCCCCAGAAGCCGGCATAGGGGTTGTAATCCTTGAACGCGAGCGTCAGCCCCCACAGCGGCGCGATTTTGAAAACGAGGAAGTAAATGAATCCCGGCAGCGCCAAAAGGTACACAAAGCGGTAATTGTAAAGTCTTGCCAAAAATTTCTTTTTCCGGCTTTGCGGAACCGTACCGGCCGAAAGCCTGGCTGTTTTTGTTCCCATAAGCGATTCCCTCCCTGATGTCCTTGCTGTTTTATGGAATGGTTTTATTATAAATGCTGAATTACCGAAATAGAATGGAATCTTTTTGGCTGTTTCAAACAATTTTCGGTTTTCGCCGCATCGGCACGGTGAGGGACACCGAAACACCGCCGCCCTCGCGGGACGAAATTCCCAGGCCGTACTGTTCCCCGTACAGAAGCTTTATCCGGCTGTTAATATTTTTCAGACCGATATGTCCGTTATCTGTAAATACGTTTTCAGGCACAGCCCGCAGGCTTTCCCGGATCTCTGAGAGCCGCGAAACGGGAAGATCCGCGCCGTCATTCTCAACCAGGAACTCTATTTTTTCATCGGGGCAGGCACGCCCTGCGATGCGGAGCAGGCGGCTCGAGGATTTCTGTTCCAAACCGTGAAATACAGCATTCTCCACCACTGGCTGCAAAATCATTTTGGGAATGGCGAAGTCCAGCACACTGTCTTCCACCTCTATCCGGATTTCGTATTTCTCCTGATGCCGGATCTGCACGATGCTCAGATAATCCTGAATGCTGGCAATTTCCTCCCGCACCAAAACCTCGTGATCGCCTTTGATGCTGTACCGCATGATTTTGGCCATCGCAGTGGAAATCACGACAATTTCCGGGATTTTGCAGGCAAGCGCAATGCTGCGGATACAGTCAAGCGTATTGTACAGGAAATGGGGATTTATCTGGATCTGCATGGCCATCAGCTCCGACTGCTGCTTCGCCAGCTCCGACAGATAAAGCTTTTCCTGCGTTGCGATAATCCGGTTTGTCATATCGTGGAGATCGTCCAGCATCCGGTTGCAGCTGTCGGAAAGACGGCTGATCTCGTTGCTGCCTTTCAGATGGAGCCGTTCCCGGCTGTAGCTTTTCCCGTAGCATTCCATGAAACGCGAAAGCTGCCCGATAGGATAGGTAATATTATGGATAATAATGATGCAGAACAGTGCAAACAGCACCGTACACAGGACGGTAATCCAAAGGGAAAACTGCTCCGCCATAGCGGTTTCGCGTCCCTTGTAGCCCGCAGGGATAACGCCAGCGACCGTCCAGCCCAGCGCGGGAATCTGAAGAGTTTCCAGCGTTTCAACAGGCTGGCGGCCCCCTCCCATTAAGCCCTCACCGAAGAATTTCGGATTCCCCGCCAGAAGGTTTCCCTCCTGATCTGCGGTTCCGAAAAACACCCCCTCGAAGGACTGAAACTCGGCTATCATTTCCTTGATATTATCGATATTATAAATTGCAGCGGTATAGAACTGCCTGCCCGTTGTGTGATCTTGGAATGACGGACAGACACAGATTTGCAGTAAACGGTGATCCGGATCCCTCAAATTCAGATACACCGGGGTATCTCCGTCGTGGATGTCGGGGAGATTTTGGGCAATCAGATCCAGCACCTTAAAATCAAGGCTTTCCTTTACGCCGAAAATGATCTTGTCAAAATCCGTATAAAAAATCCTGTCCATCCGTTTGCTTGAGATCTGGATGGTATCGAGGATCAGACTGATATCATCACCAAGCGTATACCGCAGTCCGGGATCGTCCGTAACGGCAAACCGCTCCGCAATATCGTTATAGGAAACCGACTGAAGCGTGTCCTTTAATTCTTCTGTCAGGCTCACAATTTCATTTTCTATTTGCTGCGACGCCGTATCGATAAATTCTCTCTGTCTGTTTTCCCCCGCCATATTCATCACAGAAAGATAGATCTCCTGTACCGCGATCAAAATCGTCATTACCGCCAAAAGAAAAATCAAGATCTGGTGCTGCAGCTTTATCCTCTGCAAAATTTTTCTCAGTCTTTTCATACCATCCACCTTACATTTTACGGAGCAGTCATAACAGCATTATTTTTTCAAAAGGTTTTATTCTGTAAAACATATTATACTTTTATAGAAAGCAAAAAATTAGATAAAATATATAAGAAAAAGCCTTTATAATTTCCAAAAAAGAATTAAAACACTCCGTGTGGAAAGGTATCATTTTCAATACATCTATTCGAGCACACGCATTTCAATAAAATCATTTCAAAAGAAATATAAGAAAATCAGAAAATACTTTGATATCTTTTTCATTGTGTGGGAATGTGTGTTATAATATCCGCATAATACCATAAATGCGGGTATCTCAGCCCAATCAACTATCTAGTCGGGCTGAGGAACGACGCGCGTGCGTTCTGCCCGCCGCAAATGTGGTATAATGTCCACAGAGCACTATAAACGCGGGCGTTTTGCTCAATCGACCATCCGGCTGGGCGACCGGAGGGAGCGGGCGCGTTCTGCTCACCGCAGGTGCGGGCGCGATCTACGTGCAGGCTTAGCCTGCTGCCCACCGCAGGTGTGGTATAATGTCCGCAGAGTACCATAAACGCGGGCGGTTCAGACTAGTCGAACACCAAGCCGGGCGGAGGTACGACGCGCGTGCGATCCGCCCACCGCAGGTGCGGGTGCTGTAATACACGAAACATCAAAATAGAAAGGAAAGATGATCTATGCAATGCAGTATCTCTGCCACGTCTCAGGAAATGGGAAAGCGTGCAGCAGAAAAAGTGGCCGAATTGATTCGGGAAACTGTGAGGGAAAAGGGAAAAGCCCGCCTTTTAGTCTCTACCGGACAATCTCAGTTTGAATTCTTTGAGGAAATCACGGCTATGGATATCCCGTGGGAAGCCGTTGAAATCTTCCATCTGGATGAATACATCGGATTGCCGATCACCCATCCGGCCAGCTTCCGAAAATACCTCAAGGAGCGGTTTATCGACAAAATCGGTCCGGCCCAAATGCACTACATCAGCGGCGAAGGGGACATTGCCGCCGTGATCGATGAAGTTACGGAGAGCATCCGCAAAAGCCCGATCGACATCGGCATCATCGGAATAGGAGAAAACGGGCACATTGCGTTCAACGATCCCCCCGCCGATTTTGAGACAAAGGCGGCTTATCACGTCGTTTCTCTGGACGAACGGTGCCGGATGCAGCAGGTAGGAGAAGGATGGTTCGGCAGTCTGGAGGAGGTTCCCAGGCAGGCAATCAGCGCCACCGTACCGCAGATTCTTTCCTGCCGCACGATCGTTTCCATTGTGCCGCATAAAGTAAAAGCGGAGGCTGTCCGCAATACGCTGGAGGCTCCTGCCGTCACGAATCTGATCCCCGCTACCGCCCTCCGGGAGCATGCCCAGTGGTACCTCTATCTTGACGCGGATTCCGCCAGCCTGCTAAAGAAATAACTATGCGCCGCCGGGACAACATATGAAGAAAAGCAAAAAGCGCCGCCCATCCCAAAGCTTGGAATGGACGGCGTTTTTACATCAAAATTCGCTGCAAAAACACCCTGTCGTTCCGGGCATACTGTGCGCCCGTACAACAGGGTGTTCTGGCTGCTGCCAGAAAGATGAAGTCCTCCGGCAGTTTTATTTCAGTTTAAGAAAGGAATTTCACAATTATTCCTCAACGGTGGGGTCCTCTGCGGGAGCCGCGGATTCTTCCGCTGCCTCCTGCGGAGCGGCTTCTGCGCAGGTTTCCTGAGCAGCTTCTTCACAGCACCCGCAATCCGAAACCTTTGCGGTTTCTTCACAAGCACATTCCTCCGATGCCGGCTGTGCTTCCTGCGCCGGGGCTTCTTTGCACTCACAGCCGCAGCCGCATTTCTCCGCGGTTACAGTCTCCACCGGTTCCTCGTCTTTTACGTCCTCTTTCAAGCGCGTTCCGCAAAAGCTGCAGAAAAATGCCTCCTGCGGATTCTCCCTGCCGCAGTTTTTGCAAACCACCTTATTCCGGAACTGCAGCAGCTGGGCATTGATCAAATCCAGCTGATCATACAGCTCGTCGATCGCGGCTACATTCTCCTCGATCAACTCCTGCACAGAATTGCCCGTCTTTTGCGAATCATAAACGATACTTCCCAAAGACTCATAACGCTCGGCGATTTCTCGATTAAGATCTGCTGCGCTGATACGCAGCTTGGAAATATCCACCATGATCCCGGCCTTTTTCCCGACGGCATTGACTGCGGACTTCGCGTTGACTACTACATCTTCCAGGATTCCCATAAACACTACACTCCTCTTTTTGTACATAAAATATCAGATGATTCCGCATTCACAGCGGGATTTTTCCATAGTTACATTATAGCCTAATCCACTCGGATAGTTGTGAACAATTTATAAAAAATTTATTTTAATTTGAGGAAATTTGCAAAGACCAAGGCGTACAGAATGGCTGAATCCGCTATTTGAGAAACAGTTTTCCCGTAAACAACAGGGAATCACACAACCTGCATGATACGCTCGTCAATTCTACGCACCACACCATGCGTGTAGGCGGTGAAATATTTCAGCCAGAATCCACGTCCGGTAGGATTAAAGCTTTCAAAATCCACGCCCAGACGCGGGATTCCCTCTTTCCTGAGCGATGATATCACAAAATTCAGCAGATTTTGATACACGCCTTTTCCCCTGTGCTCCGGCAGACAGTACGCGCCGGTGATGTGCCTGTAATCGCTGCCCGACGCGGCAAAGGTTTCGCCGCAGGCTGAAAGCTTCAAAAACGCGCACAGCTTCCCGTTGTACCTCGCGGCAAAGTACCGCGCGCCCTCCTCCAGCGAATTGGCGAGGAATTCCTCCGGCGTCTCGGGGGTGCGGTTCATGAAAAACGGACTTTCGCGATAATGATGGTATAACGCCAGATCGAGCGGATAGACGGACGGATATTCCTCCTCGGAAAGCTCCGCAAAATCGTATCCCACACATTTTCCGCAGTCTATCAATTCCATAGGACGCACAGCGTCCAGACAGCGCAAACCGAAGCCGTACTCATAGAACTGCCTGTGCAGTTCCTCGTCATGCGCATACAGGCAGACCGCGTGGGAAACCGCCCCGGCCCTCACCCATTTTGCACCGGCCGCCTGATACATCGCCGCGTAAATTTTGGATCGGTTTTCCGGGATCGCCGCGTTCGCGCCCATCGGGGAAAAAACGCCTGTCACATCCGTAGCCCCGAACGCGTGCTCGAAGGGACTGACGCAGCATAGGAATCCAATCATCCTGCCGTTTTCAAATGCCGTTACCCCCAGACCGTTTGCCGCCAGCTTATCCAGGCCGGGGATAGTATCCGCTGCCGGCAGTCCCTCTACGAGCCGCCGTTCCTCCTCGTAGCACGCCAGCGCAAGCGATTCTGCTTCTTCTATATGGCAAGGCTTCAGATCCGTGATTTGCATGAAACTTCCTCCCTCTTTTCGGGGACACCGTTCCCGATCCCCCTGCCTGATTCCTGTATTCGGGCCGATTCTCCCTCGCCGTTTTGCGGTATTTCCCTGCACTGGGATGTATCTGAAAAGTCCTCAGCAGTGTTGAATTCACCTGAAAATCAGCGTCGCTGTGCCCATCACCTTTGATCCTTGCTATACGAAAGTATTGCAAGGATTCGTGCTTTGCATCTACCACTTTTCCGCGAATTTTCCAGCACTTTTGACTTTTCAGATACACTCTAAGGGGATTTTCCATGTTTGCGGTTTGTGGAAACGTTGAGTAAACCTTTTGCTCGCATGGCATGGTGATGTGCGCGGGCGGACTGCCTCCGGGGATCGCAAAGGCGTTCCGGCAAACCATCCCCCGGATGGTTTGCTTTCACTGTTTGCTCACCTTTCCGGGGGAACGCTTTGCGTTCCTTTGGGCAGCAGGGGGACTCTGTCCCCCTGACCCCCTGCAAGCTTTTGAAAAAGCTTGAGCAAAACTTTTATGTTTTGCTCACCTTTGGATTGGTGGTTATCCTTCGTACGCGCCGCCGCCCACAAACTCCCTGATAATCGATTCCTGCGGGATAAGCTCCTCCGAAATCGGCTCAAACCGTCTGAGCGCGTGCAGATACCGCTCCAAATCCGCGTTTCCATCCGGATTCCGCGCCAAATATCCCTCGAGCAGCGGAACAGCGTGCGCCCGGATCACACACGGCTCATAAATGTGGATCGAGTTGATCGTCACATCGCTGCTCTTTTTGAACGGCTGAATATACCGATCCTCCCCGCGCAGGACGTCCGGCCACATGGCGACCGTGCGTTCCGCATCGGTTTTGCGGAAATGATAATCACGCACCAGACGGCGCAGGAAACGCAGTTCTCTGGCATCGAGCACCATGCCGCTGTGATCTTTAATCCCCTGCTTGACGCTCACATACACGCGGAACAGCTGATTTTTCGGCAGATGGCCGCTGATTTTCGGGTTGAGCGCGTGAAGCCCCTCCACCACAGCGATCCCTCTCTCGCCCACGCTGATATGGCGCATTTTTTCCTCCGGGGAACGAAGCGCGAAGCTGTAGCGCGGCACGTCGCACTCCCCCGTATGCGCCAGATCCAGGAATGATTTCTCAATTTGTTCCAGGTTCAGAGCGTCCACGGATTCGTAGTCGTACCGGCCGTCCTCTGTGAGCGGCGCCTGGTTCTCCCCGCGGTAAAAATCGTCGAGCGAGATCAGCTCCGCGTTCAGTCCGTGAGCCTCGATCGCCTCCGCCAGCCGGTGCGCTGTGGTGGTCTTGCCGCTGCCGGACGGTCCTGCCAGAAGCAGAATCCGGCAGCCGCGGCGCTCATACAGCATCCGTTCCACCACGCCGTTGATCTGGTGGCGGTACGACAGCTCCACCTCCTCGACCATCTGCGCCGGCGCTTCCCTCGCAGCCTCGTTGATCTGTTCCAGATGGTTGACGTATTTCAGGTAGCTATTTCCAAAATTCATCATAGATCTCTTTCACCCGATCCTTTCTTTCTATCATCTCGGGATAGCGGTCTACATATTCATATGGGAATTTAAAATTAAAAATTCTTTCGAGATTATCGGTGCCCGGCTCCTTCACCTTGGAAACCGCTCCCGCCCCGCAGGCAAGGATCGTGTGCGTTTCGTCCATGACGTAGACGTTGTAGAGGCTTTCAAAGCCCGGCTTGGACCAGCCGGTATTTTCCAGATTCCCCACCATGCGGCTCTGACGGTACAGGTAGTACGGCAGATATCCGGATTCCGTCAGGCGGCGATCCCCGTAATCGAGCATCCCGCCAGCGGTTTCCGCGTCGTTCTCGAACCGTCCGCCCGTCTGCGTGATGCGCGACGATCTCTTGAGCGACAGCGCATGGATAGTGATGCTTTCGGGATCCAGCTTCAAAATCTGTTCCAGCGTATGTTCAAAGCCTGCCACAGTATCCTTCGGCAGTCCCACAATCAGATCCATATTGATGTTTCCAAATCCTGCGCGCCGCGCCATTTCAAACGCCTCGATCGTCTGGGCGGCGGTATGGCGGCGGCCGATTTCGCGCAGGACCTCGTCGCTGAGCGTCTGCGGATTGACGCTGATGCGGGTCACGCCGCTTTCCTTCAGGGCCGCGAGCTTTTCCATCGTAATGGTATCGGGACGTCCGGCTTCTACGGTAAATTCCCGGCACGTGGATAGATCGAAATTCCCCGTTACAGTGCGGCAAATCTGCGAAAGCTGCTCCGCGCTGAGCGTAGTAGGCGTTCCGCCGCCGATATACACCGATTCCAGACGAAGTCCCAGATCGCGCGCCACCTGCGCCGTTTTTTCCACCTCGCCGCAGAGCAGCTCCACGTATTTGGGAATCAGACGCGCCGCCCGTTCCACAGACTGCGACACAAACGAGCAGTACGCGCACCGCGTGGGGCAGAATGGGATGGACAGATACAGGCTGAACGACTCCGGCCTAGAAAGGGACAGGATTTTCTGTTCGTTGCCCATTGTGCGCAGGCTTTTTTCCGTCTTTTGCTCCGACACCAGCAAGCCGTTCCGGAAATAATCGAGCGCATTATCGAGCCCCATATCCTCTGACAGGCGGCGCAGAAGCTTGATCGGGCGCACCCCGGTCAGGATTCCCCATTTGGGCGTATAGCCGCAGAGATCGGTAAACAGCCCGTACAGCAAAACGGCCAGCAGCCTTTCGCATTCCTTGTCCTGATGCGCCTGAGAAGCCGCAACAGTCTGTTCCGCCTCTTTGCGCTGATCGCCGATTTTCAGCCAGACGCGCAGATCCACCTCGTCCCCGCGCTCAAATACGCCCGTATACGCCGTGATTTCCTCCGGCTCCACGCGCTCCCGCACAGTTTTTATTTTTTCATATGGGAAAAAAATCCGGCACAGATTTTCCATCTCATAATGGAAATCATGCCCCTCAATCATCAAAATCATAAAGCCCGTCCTTCATCGCAAGATATGGGTTCCCTTTCCGCTCAGCTTCGAGGGTAGTCGTCTCGCCGTGGCCCGGGAATATCTGGAAATCCCCATCCATAGCGGCCAATTTTTTCACCGAGGCGAGGATCGCGGCCCCGCTCCCCGTGGGGAAATCCGTCCGGCCGACCGCTCCGCAGAACAGGGTATCCCCGGTAAAAACGGCGTTCCCGACGATATAGCAGCAGCTCCCGGCCGTGTGGCCCGGCGTCAGCATCACCCGGATCGACAGTTCCCCAAGCGAAATCTCATCGCCATCCCTGAGCAGGACGTCCGCGGAAAACGGGGACAGCGGCGCACCCATCATGCCGGACAGATTCAGATCCGGACTGCTCAGAAACGGCGCGTCCTGTTCCGTAACGTAGATTTTCGCGCCCGTCCTTTGACGCAGAGCGTCTGCCGCCGTGATATGATCAAAGTGGCCGTGCGTCAGCAGAATTTTATCGTCCGGACCAAGCGTTTTAGTTATTTCAAACATCCGATCAGAGGCAAAGCCGGGATCGATTACGGCCGTCCGGCCGGACTTTTCGTCCGTCAGCAGCCAGCAGTTCGTTCCCAACGCGCCGCCCATAATCCCTGTAATTTTCATATTCTGCAATACTCCTTTTCGCCCTGCCCGGGCAAGCACAAAGCTTGAAGCCTAACGCTTCACCGCGGTGGGGATTTTTGCCCGGCCCGGGTGGAGCGGAGTTTTTGAAGCCTTACGCTTCATCGTTTTTTGATCTATCGGACCTATGAGGTCCCGGCGTTGGGGGCGGCTCAGGCCGCGTGCGGGTGTAGTCCCTGCCGGGGGTCCAGGGAAGATCCCCCCACGGTGTGGGGGGAATGTCGCGAAGCGACAAGAGGGGACGGGCCGCGTGCGGCGAACCCCCTGGTTACAGGGTGGAGAGGAAGTGGCGGATGCGGTGGAGGGCCTCGGTGATATTATTGATGGAATTGGAATAGGCGACACGGACGAAGCCTTCTCCGCAGTCGCCGAACGCCGTTCCCGGGACGACGGCGACGTGCTCCGCATAAATCAGCTTTTCGCTGAACTCCTCGGAGGTCAGCCCCGTCTTTTTGATGCTCGGGAACACATAGAACGCTCCCTCCGGCTCAAAACAGGTCAGCCCCATATTGTTCAGACCATCCACAATCAGGCGGCGGCGCATATCATACTGATCGCGCATATACCTGATATCAGCATCCCCGTTGCGCAGCGCCTCTATCGCCGCATACTGCGCCATCGACGGCGCACTCATGATCCCGTATTGATGCAGCTTCGTCATCTGCTTGATCACAGGCTCCGGCCCAAGCGCATACCCGAGACGCCATCCCGTCATGGCAAAGGTCTTGGAAAAGCCGTTCACTACTATCGTGCGCTCCGCCATCCCGTCAATCGACGAGAACGTGACGTGCGGCTTCGAGCCATAGGTCAGCTCGCTGTAAATTTCATCCGAAAGCACCATCAGATCGTGCTCCCGCACAACCTCCGCGATCGCTTCCAGATGCTCCCGGCGCATGACCGCTCCCGTCGGATTGTTCGGGAACGGCAGGACCAGCAGCTTCGTTTTGTCCGTGATCTTTTCGCGCAGGGCGTCCGCCGTCAGACGGAACTGATCCTCCGCTTTTGTCTCAATGATCACCGGTTTCCCGCCCGCCATCTCTGTCAGCGGGACATAGCACACAAAGCTCGGCTCCGGGATCAGAACTTCCTCCCCCGGATTAACCAGGGCGCGGATGCACAGATCGATCGCTTCTGATCCGCCCACTGTCACCAGCACCTGAGTCTTGGAATCGTATGTTACACCGTAATGACGATCAAACCATTTGGAGATCTCGTCGCGCAGCTCCAGGAATCCACGGTTCGGGGAATACCACGTCTTGCCCTCCTCCAGAGAATGAATCCCCTCCTGACGGACGTGCCACGGCGTGGAAAAATCCGGCTCACCGATGCTCAGCGAGATAACCTCGTCCATCTCGTTGGCAATATCAAAAAAGCGGCGTATCCCGGAAGGTTTGAGCTGCACAACCTCCCGGTTCAGCTGGGAATTGTAATCAATCATAGAACACCTGTCTCCTCTCGTCCTTCTTTTCGAGCGGGTTCAGGATAACGCCGCCGTCCTTATAGCGTGTCATGATGAAATGCGTGGCTGTGGAAATCACGCCGCTGATCGAGGACAGCCGGCGGGCCACAAACGCGGCAATATCCTGCATCGTGTTCCCATGCACTACTACCGCCAGATCATAGGCGCCCGACATCAGATAGACGCTCTCTACCTCCTCGAACCGCATAACGCGTTCTGCCACAGCGTCAAAACCGACATCCGGCTGCGGCGTGATGCGCAGTTCAATCAATGCCGTCACACGCGTATCCCCGGCCTTTTCCCAGTTGATCAGCGCCTGATAGCCGCCGATAATCCCCTCCTTTTCATAGGCGGCGATCTGATCCTTCACTTCCTGTTCCGATTTATTCAGCATTACCGCAAGCTCCGCTGTACTAAGCCGGGCGTTTTCTTTCAGAAGATTCAACAGGTTATCCAATTTTATCCACTCCTTCATAAAATATCTATGTTACGGGATCTGGCTTTTCCCTTTACAGGCATACCAACACAGTAAAGTTATCTCCTTTACAGAAAGGAGTATGCTGGAAACTGGGAAATAAAAGCGGATTTTACCCGTTTTTCGCCTTAATCCTGTATTATTCAACATGAAAATACTATTTGTATATTATATTGCTATTCAATCGGCATCATCCTCGGCTCGCGCTTTACGAAAACTGTAAAATGGCGGTACCCGATTTTATGCAGGATTTCGAGGCCCGCCTCGATCCCGAAGCCGACGTCCGCCCAGCGGTGCGCATCCGATCCGATAGTCACATAGCGTCCGCCAAGCTCATAATAGCGGCGGAGGATCTCAACATCGGGAAGCTTGCCGTCCCGAATCAGCTTGATTTTGGAGGTGTTCAGTTCCAGGCCAATCCCACGATCGATCAGTCTTTTCAGGACTTCCTCACTGCGTTCCAGCACATAATCTGTCGGCACCTCAATCCCTGCCTGGACTGCATAGCGCAGGGGATAGGTGATGTGCGCCAGGGAATCAAACTTCCCCCATTCGACCATCTCCAGAATTTCATCGAAGTAGCGGCGCAGATAGTCCATCAGATCGATCTTTTGATAATCCAGAAAATAAAAATCCTGTTCCCCGCGGATATTATGCAGGGAGCCGAGCACAAAATCAAAATCGAGCGATTCGAGCACATCGCGCGCACTTTCCTCAGACTGGAGGGGCTGGCCCAGCTCTACTCCGGAAAGCACATGGAGCCTACCGCGGAATACTGCCGCAGCTTTCCTGCTCTCAAACCACGACTGCCGCACCGCCTCGTCGAATTCCTGTTCCCGATATTCGTTGCATTCACAATGATCCGTAATGGTGATGGCGTAAAAGCCCAGCCGCACAGCGCGCTCACACAGCATGGTTGCCGGATCTTTCCCATCAAAAGAACAGTCCGTGTGCATATGGCTGTCGGAAATATACCGGAACTTCATCAGTTTTCTCCCCTTTCTCCTGATTGTTACCTATTATAGTAGCATATTTTTCCCGAAAAAGACAGAGGGGAAATCTCAGTTTTTCCCTTTTTCCCTGCCAGGATATCCGAAAAGTCCTGCTGCATCAACGGTTGCGTCGCCCCGGTCCGAACCATTCCTCTCTTTCCTCAATCAGCTTTTTCAATTTCTCAAGCATCTCGAGAAGCTATTTCCTTTTCTCCGCCTTGTCTTTTTCCACATAATCCATAATAAATTACTTTTCATATAAAAGTAAAAGATTGCCGCAGCCCCGCCGCACGTCATCCGGCGGCCCCGGGGCTTGACAGATCCCGCAGGACGCAGTACAGTAAAAGCATCAAATTATTTGTACAGGAGTTGTTGCGGAATGAGTCAGAAAATCAGATGGGGCATCCTGGCTACAGGGACGATCGCCCACAAATTCGCCACGACGATCGCTCAAATGGATGACGGCAGGGAGACAGCTGCGGTAGCCTCCCGGTCGCTGGAAAAGGCCCGTGCCTTTGCGGATGAGTTCGGCATCCCCAAGGCTTACGGTTCCTATGAGGAGCTGGTATCCGATCCGGAGATCGACATCGTGTATATTGCCACCCCGCACAGCGAGCACGCCAATAATATGAAGCTGTGCCTGGAACACGGCAAGCACGTCCTCTGCGAGAAGCCGTTTACCGTAAATGCCGACGAGGCGGTGGAAATCTTCGATCTGGCTAAGCAGAAAAACCTGTTTGCAATGGAGGCCTTCTGGACAAAATTCGCCCCTGTTTACCGCGATATGGAGCGCGTGATCGCGTCCGGCGAAATCGGGGAGCTGCGGTCGATCAACGCCCAGTTCGGCTACACCACTCCGGAACGTGCCGGGCGCAAATTCGATCCCTCTCTGGCAGGCGGCGCACTGCTTGATGTGGGCGTCTATACTCTGGGCTTCGCCGCCATGTTTCTGGGCTATTTCCCGCAGAGGATCCTCTCTGCCCTCTCCAAAAACGATCTCGGAACGGATGATCTGGCCTCTGTGCTTCTGGAATATGAAAACGGCCAGACGGCACAGCTCACCTCGGCAATCCAGACGGTTATGCCTGTGTGGGGCGAGGTGTTCGGCAGCGCGGGCCGGATTGAGGTCAAAGACTTCAAGTGCCCGCAGTCCATCCGTGTGATCCCGAACGGAAAGGATCCCTATACTATCGAGCGTCCGATTGAGATCAACGGCTTTGAATATGAAATCTACGAAGCCGAAAACTGTGTGAAGAACGGCGAACAGCAGAGCAAAATCATGACCCCTGAAAATACTATCGCTGTGATGCACATGATGGATCAGGTGCGCCGCGATAACAGAATGTTTTATCCTACTGAAAAATAACTCTCTGAGATAAAAACGGACGTATCACTGCTTCGGTGATACGTCCATTTTTACCTTTACGGTGTATCTGAAACATCAAAAGTGCTAAAAACCCGCTGAAAAGAGATCGGGCAGGCTTCCGGAAAGGCTGACGACACAGTCTTTCTTTCCGGAAAACAGTGAGAAAAACGCCGCCGGGGATTGTGTCCGGCCCCGGAAAACCGCTTTTCTCCCTGCCCGCTAAAGGGATATCTTACCGGCGGATATCCAGAAGCTTCTGCTTGAGCTGGTTCTCGATCTGTGCAAGCTCCGTCTCGGCTTCGGCGCGCTTGCGGCGGCCCTCCTCCTGAATCTGGAGAACCTCGTCCAGCGTGGAGATCAGGGAGTTATTCGTCTCACGCAGCGTCTCCATATCGACGATTCCACGCTCCGACTCTTTCGCTGTCTCAACAGTAGCCATCTTGAGTGCGGCGGCGTTCTTGCGGAGCAGCTCGTTCGTCATGTCGGTGACCTCGCGCTGTGCCTGCGCCGCCTGCTGTGAATGGGCGATGCCCAGCGCAAGCGCCATCTGGCTCTTCCACAGCGGGATCGTATTCACCAGCGTAGACTGGATCTTTTCCGACATCTGAGTATCGTTACCCTGCACCAGACGGATCTGCGGAGCCATCTGGATCGAAATCATACGGGTAAGCTCCAGATCGTGTATCTTCTTTTCAAAACGGTTGCATAGGTTGGAGAAATCATTGGCGGCCTGCGCGTCCTCCGGAAGTCCCGTCTGCTTTGCCTTCTCCGTCAGCGCCGGAAGCTCACGGCTGCGCGCATCAGCAAGCTTTTTCTTGCCCGCAAGGATGTACATGGAAATTTCCTTGAAATAAACCTTGTTGAGATCGTACATCTTATCCAGCATGGCGATATCTTTTAAAAGCTGCACCTGGTGTCCTTCCAGAACGCCGCAGATCCTCTCAATATTAGCTTCCACTTTATCGTATTTTGCTTTCATGCTGGTAATACGGTTGTTGGTGCGCTTGAAAAACCCAAAGAAGCCGCCCTTTTCCTCTTCCTCAACATCGAAATTTTTCAGTTCCGTCACAACGCCGCTGAGCATCTCGCCAATCTGGCCCAAATCCTTGGTGCGGACGTTTTCCAGCGCAGATTCCGAAAAATCGGCCATCTTCTTCTGCGCTCCGGAACCATACTGCAATATAAGATTCGTATCAGCCAGATCGATTTTGGACGAAAAATCGTTCACCATCTTCCGTTCCTGCTCGGAAAGGCTGCTCTCATCAAAAGCAGGAGCAGGCTGTTCTTCTTTCTTTTCCGGAACAATCTCCGCTTTTTCGTTTTCAAACGGTTCAAAGGTCAGTGTAGGTGTTGTTTTCAAATCTTCATCGAGCATAAATCTTCCCTCCTGAAACTGGGCCTTGGCACGTCCGCCGCAGGCAGGACGCACAATATGGCGCAATATTGTAAAACCAAAATCTTTATTCCGGCCGCGGGGAGCGATACCACCTACACCCGGATGGCACGGAATCCGGAACTATTTCCCGGCACAGATTCCAAACGCAGAAAAGGCTGCAAACAGCAGAAAGATGTCCCGCCCTGACGGCGCGGCCCTTCCACGGCACAGGCCCTTATAAAGCGCACAGAACCTGCATCCCCTATGGCAGAGATCGAAATCCTGCTGTCAGGAACGCGGCTGATTATCCAGCAATCCCTCCTGCGACAGGATCGTTTCCATCGCGGAAATATCTGTTGAAATGTCCATCGCGTCATCCTGAAACAGCTTGTTGAGCAGATTTTCAAACGCTATGCCTGCTGTATCGAGCGCATCAAGGATTTCCTTTTTCGCTTCAATGATATTCGATCCCTGTACGGGCTGCTCCTCAAATTTCTGATAAGCTGTGACAAGCTTGAGCGTTGTAGGCAGATAGTAATTCATAAACCGGCGGATATCCGGCAGACATTCCGGCTGCTGCTCCACCTGGAGAAATATCTTTTCTGTGACCAGCTCGAGCCGCGAAAGCTTCCGGCTGATTTCCTCACCGGGCAGCGCGTGGTTCACCTCGCGGATCTTCCTCAGATACTGATTGCCCTCCTTGAGCGTTTCATACAGCTGTGCGCGTTTCGGATCCCGCTCCGCCTCCTGCCGTCTCTTTTCCTCCTCGGCTTCCCGGCGGCGCTGAGAATTCTGCGCTTCCAGATAAAACTGATAGGTCTCCCTGTCCAAAATCAGGCAGGTTTCTTCTTCGTCCAAATGCAGGCTGGACATTTCCCGGCACAGCCTGCGGCAATCCTTGAGCGTCAGCTCCTGCGGCTTGGATACGGAATCCGCCAGCTGCTTGATGGAGACGAAGCTCGCCGTACCGATCGCCCGGTTATACTTCTGAACACGGGAGCGGAACGAAAATTTCCTGATTGCCGTCCCGATCAAAATTCCTCCTGCCAAAGCGGGGATCAGGCAGCCGATCAACGCAGCGGCTCCGGCGGAAAACAGCGCCGCTACAAGCAGGGCGATCAGGCTGAGGAAAAACATCACGCCGCCCAGTACCAAAAGCCCTATTGGTGCGAAAAAGCCCGGGACCGGCAGACGGCTGCTGGACGGCTGTGGACGCTGGGGCGGCTGGTAAGCAGACTGATAGCTGTATGTCCGGTTCTGCTGCTGGCGCGGCGGGGGGGTGGGGATCCCGTTTCCGCCGGGCGCCGGGCCGGGTGGATTCGCTCCCGGCTGATGCGGCGGAGTCTGCGCCTGCGCGCTCTTTTTTACCGTATCCACCACATTCCAGACCGTATTATTGAGAGTCCTCCTGAGCTCGGAAGGGTTCCGGGAACTGATAATATTCCTGGTAGTCTGTTCCAGCTCTTTTTTCAAATTATAAAGCTCATGGCCAAGATTGCCGAAATCCTTATCGTTCATAACCTTTCCTTTCCTCACACCTGCGGTGGGCAAAACGCGCACGCGTCGTACCTCCGCTCAGCTAAGTGGTATACACAGGCTTAGCCTGGCCCGCGATTATAACTTTCTGTAAACATTATATACTATATTCCTAACCGGCTTCCCGCCGCGACAGAGTATCTGAGATTATGAGCATTTCCGCGGAGGTCACAACGCGCGACGCGTTCTGCTGACCGCAGATCCATGCTTAGACTGCCTGCGAATATTATACCGCATTTCCATTGTATTGACAAGCCGAAAATTGCATCCTGTACCCGTGAAGAAATCTGTTGACAAGCGGGAAATTTTCCCTTTCTCTGCGAATCCCCTCTGACAAAATGCAGGGAGAGGATCCGCAAAATACAGATCCCCTCCCCTATGCTCAAAACAGACTCATTTGCCTGTTTTTCTGTATCTTTCTATGCGGTCCTCCATGGTGCGGGAGGTGTCGGTCCAGTGCTCATCTTTCATGAATCCAGATGAGACGTCATTCTGGATATTCCGGATAAACCACATAACGCCGTGGGAAAACGCATCCATCTCCTTCATCTCCTCCTGTTCCTCCTTCGACAAACCGCTGAAGAGGGAGCTTGACAGGAGCGTATGCCCTCTCACATTCATGCACTGCACCTTGCTGTGAACCAGGAAAAAGTCGTCGGCGGCTTTGGAAAAATCTTTCTGAGAAAAATTCGGGTTGTGGAATATTTCCGGCCGGGCATCGGTATATTCCCGTATCTCCCGGTATGCCGCACGCTGAAGCTCCAGTTCCCGCGCCATGGCGGCTTTTGGTTCATTTTCTCCTGCATTAGTGCCGTCGAGGTGCTTGCCCTCTTTCACAATATGGAAGTTATCGCACAGGTTGTACATCTCCTCCTGTGTAACGTCCGCGGTCCGCCCGATCGGTTTGGCAAACTGGGCGGAATCCCGATACGCGGCTGAATTTGGGATTTTGTAGGACGAGCCGTCTGCACGCCGGTAGCGGTGGTTCATGAACTGGTTCACCTTCATATTCCGCTGGATATTATCGCGGGAGAGACCCGATATTGTATTCAAAATATTCCATGACGCGCACAGATTCCCTGTTGACCGCGAGTTCCTCTCTCCTGAGCTGAAGCATCCGATCCTCTGTCATCTCCGAAACCTTATCCAGCTTCACAGACTGATCCAGCTGAGTCAGGATTTGGGCCTGCTGTGTCTTTAGCCTGCACGTAGATCGCGCTCGCTCCCTCTGGTCGCCCAGCCAGGTGCGTGATTGGGCTTAGATACCCGCGTTTGTAGTACTCTGTGGACATTATACCATGAAAAATATTATCTTTGTTTTAAAAGATTCTAAAATATTGCAGATATATTTCCCAAGCTGCTGACCGAAAGAATGTTCCAAAATCTGTTGCCGCAGAAATCCACTATGTGATATAATGTCAACAGATGGGCTGAGTCCGCACACCCGCGGTGAGCAATTCGCGGATTGCTCCCTCCGGTCGCTGACAAGGCTAAGCCTGGACGTAATTCGCGCCGCGCGTCGTGACCTCCGCGGGAATACCATTCGCATTGGTACTCTGTCGCGGTGGCGGGCTGGTCAGGGATTTAGCTTGGCATAATATTTGCAGACAGGCTGCAACGCGGGCAAAACAGCCAGATCGCGCACCAATCCGGGCGACCGGAGGGAGCGGGCGCGATCTACGTGCAGGCTTAGCCTGCACAGGGGCGCTGGGGGTGGAACCCCCGGCAAGGGCAGGCGTGAAGCCTGCCAGAACGAAAGGGGGATGAAGGTGCTTCATCTGATTTTAGGATGTGCAGGGAGCGGCAAGACATTTCAGGCACAGCAGCTGCTGTACCGGCTGGCGGAGGAGGGGCGCGAAAAGCTGATGCTGCTGGTCCCGGAGCAGTATTCCTTTGAAAGTGAACGATCAATGCTTTCCCTGCTGGGACCGGAACACGCACAGCGCGTCTCCGTGACAAGCTTTACGCGGCTGACCGATCTGGTGTTCCGGCAGTACGGCGGGATCGCCGGGAAACGGCTCGACGACGGCGGGAGAAGCATTCTGATGAGCCTTGCGCTCGAGGAACTATCCGATCAGCTGCCGCTGTACCGCCGCCACGCGCGCACACCGGAACTCGCCTCGCTGATGCTGAGCATCTCTACCGAAATGAAAATGTGCGCGCAGTCCCCGGAAAGGCTGCTGGAAATTTCAGCCGCCGTCCCGGACAGCACGCTGCGCGAAAAAACCAAGGAGATCGCGCTCATCCTCTCCGCCTATGACGCGCTCGTCGCGCGCACCTACCTCGATCCGCTCGACGATCTCACGCGGCTCGCCAAAAAGCTCCGGGAGGAACCGTTCTTCTCCGGATACACCGTCGCCGTCGATTCCTTTAAGGGCTTTACCGCGCAGGAATTCGACGTGCTGGAATGTATCCTGCGGCAGGCCGGGGACGTCTATGTCACATTGTGCGCCGACCGGATCGACGATCCCGAAAACGGCATGGGACTGTTCTCGCTCGTCCGCAAGACGGCGCAGCGCCTGATCCGCATCGCCAAAAACAATAACATCGCCGTCGCCGCGCCCGAATACCTCGCCGGCGGCGTGCGGTTCCGTGATCCCGCCCTCGCCGCGCTGGAACGCAGCGTGTTCCGTCCGGGACGCGAATCATATCCCGAAAAAACCGACGCCGTCACCATCTACCAGGCGCGCGACTGCTACGACGAAGCCGAATTCGCCGCGCTGACCATCCGACGCCTTGTGATGGAGCACGGCTACCGGTACCGCGATTTCGCCATCATCGTCCGATCTATGGAATCCTACCACACGTGCCTCCCGGCCGCGCTGGAACGCTGGAAGGTCCCTGCCTTTCTCGACCGCCCTCGCGCCATCGACGCGGAGCCGCTCATGCGCCTTGTGCTGGGCGCGTTCCGGATCGTGCGCGGCGGGTTCCAGTCGGACGACGTGCTCGCGTGGCTCAAGACGGGGCTTGCCGGATTCTCCCAGGACGAGATCTCCGAACTCGAAAACTATGTGTTCCTGTGGAAAATCAGCGGCCGAAAATGGCGCGAGGAATGGACCGAAAACCCGCGCGGCTTTCTGGAAACCTTTGGGGACGAGGAAGCCGAAATCCTCGCGCGCGTCAACGACATCCGCAAACGGATCACCGAACCTCTTGCCGAATTTTCCGAGGCTGTCCGCGACACGGACGGCGACGGGATCGCGCGCGCCGTGTACCGCCTGCTGGAACGCATCGGGGCGGCGGAATCCCTCAAACACCTGTACCGCCGCCTGAAGGACTGCGGCCAGCACGAGCTTGCCGGGCAGCAGGTGCGGCTGTGGGACATGCTCATGGAAATCCTCGACCAGACGGCGCTGGTGCTCCGGGAGCGGCGCATGGATCCACAGCGATACGCCGATCTCCTGCGTCAGGTGATCCGCGCCGGGGACATCGCAAGTATCCCGCAGGGGCTCGATGAGGTGACGGTCGGCGTGGCGGACCGCGTCCGGCCGCACGAACCCAAGGTCGTATTTTTATTGGGTGCAGCGCAGGGGGAATTCCCGCAGACGGCTGTGCCGGGCGGCGTATTCAGCACAGAGGAACGCCGCGAGCTGATCCGGCTCGGCCTGACGCTGGCCGATACGCCGGAGGACGAGGCCGTGGAGGAACGGTTCCTCGCCTATTCCTCCATGTGCAGCCCGTCAGAACGGCTGTATCTCTCCGCGCCGTCCGCCGGTCTGGACGGGGAAGCGAAATCGCCCTCGGTCATCCTCTCGGAGGCCCTCTCCGCCCTGCCGCACCTGCGCCGCCTGAACGCGCTGTTCGTCCCGCCGCAGGCGTTCGCCAGCGCGCCGGATCCCGCCTTTGAGCTTGCCGCCAGAAGCTGGCGGCAGGATTCCCCGATGCTCGCGTCGCTGCGGGAGGTGCTCGGGGAGCGCGAGGGCTTCGGCCCGCGTCTGGAAGCTCTGGAACGCGCCGGGAACCGACTGCCGATGCGTCTGGAATCCCCTGTGTGCATCCGGGACCTGATGGAAGGCGGACAGCACGTTTCCGCCTCGCAGATCGAAACGTACCACCTGTGCCGGTTCCAGTATTTCTGCCGCTACGGGCTGGGCGCGCGGGAGCGCCGCCCCGCGGAGATGAACCCTCTCGAATACGGCAGCCTGATGCACTACCTGCTTGAGAACACGCTGAAAAACGAGGGCAGCGAAAAGCTGGCCGCCATGAGCGGGCGCGGACGCAAAAAGCTGGTGGCCGAATACATCGAAAAATACGTCGAAAAGAAGATGGGCGGCAAGGAGGGCAAATCGCCGCGCTTCAACTTCCTGTTCGACCGCCTGGCCGATTCCGCGCAGGTGGTGATCGGCCACATCGCCGCTGAGCTGACGCAGAGCCGGTTCCAGCCCGCCGAATATGAGCTCGAGCTCCGTCCCGGCGGGAAGTACCATCCGCTGCGCATCCCGCTGCCGGACGGCTCCAGCGTCTCCATCGAGGGCAAAATCGATCGGCTGGACGTGCTCGAAAAGGACGGCGAAACGTACCTGCGCGTCATCGATTACAAGACGGGCGGCAAGGACTTCAAGCTCTCCGACGTGCTCAGCGGCCTGAATATGCAGATGCTCCTGTACCTCGCCGCCGTCATCGAATCGGCCGGGGCGGAGCCTGCGGGCGTGCTCTATATGCCCGCGTCGCGCCCGTTTGTCCCGGCGCGTCACAGCCAGTCGAAGGAGGAGATCCGCCGCGAGGCAGAAAAGCGGCTGCGCATGACGGGACTGGTGCTCGACGATCCCGAGATCATCACCGCTATGGAAGAAAAGGCGGAGGGGAAATACATCCCCGTCGCGCTCAAGGACGGCAAACCGGCCCGGCGCGACAACGTAGTCGACCGCCATGAGATGGGGCGGATCCTCGGCTATATCCGCAAAATGGCGGCGCGCATGGCGCTCACGCTGCGGGAGGGCGACGTGGCGGCGGATCCGCTCAAGGGCGGCCGTGACGCCTGCCAGTACTGCCCCTATTTCGCGATCTGCGGCCATGAGCGCGACGACGGCGGCCGCGATCTGCTCCAATGCGGCAAGGCCGAGGCGCTCAAACGGATGGAACAGGAGGATGACGATGAGTAAACGCATTTGGACCCCCGAACAGCAGGACGCCATCGAGGCGCGCGGCGGGACGGTGCTCGTCTCGGCAGCGGCGGGATCCGGCAAAACGGCGGTGCTGGTGCAGCGCGTCATAGAACGGCTGACAGACCCTGTCAATCCCACCGACGCCGACCGCCTGCTCGTGGTGACATTCACGCGCGCCGCCGCCGCCGAAATGAAAGAGCGCATCGCCCTGCGGCTTTCCGAGCTGATCGCCGCGGATCCCGCGAACCTCCGGCTCCAGCGGCAGCAGCTCCTGCTCCAGCGCGCGAGCATCAGCACGGTGCACAGCTTCTGCGGCGAGATCGTCCGCGACAACTTCTTCAAGCTCGACATCCCGCCCGATTTCCGCATCTCCGACGACAGCGAGATGGCCCTCCTGCGCACCGACGCTGTCACGCGCGTGCTCGAGGACTATTACGCGCAGGACGATCCCGTTTTCTCCGAGCTGGTGGAATCGTTCAGCAGCGACCGCGACGACAGCCGGATCATCCGCACGATCAACACCCTGTACGATTTTATCCGCAGCCATCCGTTCCCGCAGCGCTGGCTCAAGGAAAAGGCCGCCATGTACCGCGAGGGCCTGCCCGCCGGGCAGACGGCGTGGGGCGCGTGCGTGCTCTCCTACGCCCACAGCGCCGTGGATTACTGCATCACCATCGTGAAAAACGGCATCGCCGCCATGCAGGAGGACGAAAAGCTCGCCGCGGCCTACAGCGGGGCGTATGAGGAGGATCTCGCCGCGCTTCTCGCTTTGCGCGACGCAGCCTGTTCCGGCGACTGGGATACCATCGCGCGCCGCATTGCGCTGCATACCCTCGCCCGGCTCAAGCCCCTGCGCGGCTACGGCGACGATCCGCTCAAGCTGCGTCTGGCGGCGGCCCGCAAGGAATATAAAGACACCATCGATCGCCTCAAGGCGCTGTTTTCCATGACGGAGGAGGAATGCGGCGACGACATCCGGCGGATCGCCCCCCTGCTCGCGAAGCTGTTCGAGGTCACGGGGAAGTTCTCCGACACGCTCGACGCGCTCAAGGCGGAGCGCCGCGCCGCCGATTTCGGCGATCTCGAGCACTGGGCGCTGCGCCTGCTGGTGAAAACGACCCCGGACGGCTGGGAACGCACCCCGGAGGCCGTGGAGATCGGCGCGCGGTTCGACGAGGTGATGGTGGACGAATATCAGGACACGAACGAGGCGCAGGATATGCTGTTCCGCGCCGTCTCGCGGGACGAATCGAACCTGTTCATGGTGGGCGACGTCAAACAGAGCATCTACGGCTTCCGGCAGGCGATGCCCGGCATCTTCCTCGCCCGCCGCGAAAGCTTCCCGCCCTACGGCCGCGCGCACCCCGCTTATCCGGCGCGGATCGTGCTCGACCGCAACTTCCGCTCCCGCCGCGAGGTGACGGACGCCGTCAACTATGTGTTCGGCCAGCTGATGTCCCCCGAGGCGGGCGACGTCGAATACACCGGCACGGAGTGTCTCGCCGCCGGCGCGCAGTACCCGGATCAGCCCGGCTGCGCGGCGCGGCTCGATATTATCGATCTCTCCCAGGGGCCGGACACCCCCTCTGAGATCGCCGAGAGCCGCCACATCGCCCAAATGATCTCCCAAATGATCGCGGACGGCGTACAGGTCACGGACGGGGGCGAACAGCGCGCCTGCACGTGGGGCGATTTCTGCATCCTGCTGCGCAGCGCCAATAAATACGCGCCCGTCTACGCGCGGGAATTGCAGTCGCTCGGCGTGCCGGCCTGGGCGGATACGGCGGGCGGCTTCTTTGAATCGTCGGAAATCGCGGTGATGCTCTCGCTGCTCCGCGTGATCGACAACCCCGTGCAGGACATCCCGCTGCTCGCGTCTCTCCTGTCGCCGATCTACGGCTTCACGCCGGACGACGCGGCGCGGATCCGCCGTCTCAACCGCAAGGACCCGTTCTATTTCGCGCTGCTTGCCGCCGCGCCGGACGATCCGCGCGTCCAGGCCTTCCTGCGCGATATGGAGGAATACCGCACCGTCGCGGCGACCATGCCGGCCGACGATTTCATCCGCCTGCTGTACGAGCGCACCGGCTATCCCGATCTGGTGCAGGCTATGCCGGGCGGGGAGCTGAGGCTGGCGAACCTCCGGCTGCTGCTCAGCCACGCCGCCCGGTACGAAAAATCCGGCTACAACGGCCTGACGGGCTTCGTGCGGTTTCTCGACCGGCTGCAGGCGCAGGAGAACGATCTCGCGGGCGCGTCCACGCTCACCGAAGCGTCGAACGTCGTGCGCGTGATGAGCATTCACCGCTCCAAGGGGCTGGAATTCCCCATCTGCATCGTGGCAGGCTGCGCCAGACGGTTCAACAAGGAGCACGGCGATTCGCTGCTCCATCCCGTGCTGGGGATGGGCGTCAAGCTGCGCGACGCGGAGACGCTCTGCCGCTATACGACGCTCCCGCGCGAGGCGATCGCCGTGGAGCAGGACAGGGAATCCATGTCGGAGGAGCTGCGCATCCTGTATGTCGCCATGACACGCGCGCGGGAAAAGCTGATCCTCGTCGCCTCCCCGAAGCATCTCGACAAGACGCTCGGCGCGCTTGCCGCCCAGCTTACCGACGCCCCGCGGATCTCCCCCTACGTCGTGCGGTCCGCCTCCAGCATCTCCGACTGGCTGCTGCTGTGCGCGCTGCGCCGCCCCGAGGGGGAAGCCCTGCGCGACCGCGCCTTTGCGCCGTCCGATATCGTCGCCGCGGATCCCGGCGCGCAGCCGTGGGAGATCGGCGTATTCCTGCCGCCGGAGGAACCGGAAAAAGCCGATCGCCAGCTTCTGGAGCACACGGCGCAGCCGGATCCCGCTTTCTCGCAGACCCTGCGCAAAAATTTGAACTACATCTACCCGTGGGATTCCCTCAGCGGCGTCCCGGCAAAGGTGGCGGCGTCGGAGCTGGCGTCCGGCGAATATGAGGAGCAATACATCGCGTTTTCGCGCCCAGCGTTCCTCGGCAGCAAGGGGATGACCCCGGCGGAACGCGGCACGGCGCTGCACGCCTATATGCAGTTTGCCGATTACGGCGCGGCCGCGGCGGATCCCGATGCGGAACGCGCGCGTCTGGTGGAGGGCGGCTGGCTGACGCCGGAGCAGGGCGGCGTTGTGGATATGCGCCGCGTGCGCGCCTTTTTCGCGGGCGGTCTGGCACAGCGGATCCTGTCGGCGCGCCGGTGCTGGCGGGAATACCGCTTCACCGTGGAGATCCCGGCGTCGCGCGTGCGTCCGGAGCTTTCCGGCGATCCGGCAGACCAGAAAATCGTGCTTCAGGGCGCGGTGGACTGCATCTTTGAGGAAGAAAACGGTCTCGTCATTGTAGACTACAAAACCGACCGGGCCGCGTCCCCGGCAGAGCTTTGGGAACGGTACCGCGCACAGCTCTCCCTGTACCGGGAGGCCGTGCAGCAGTGCTTCTCTCAGCCAGTAACCCAATGCCTGCTGTACTCTTTCTCACTCAACCAGACAATAGGAGGGGAACTTTCATGAAACTCAATCTTGCCACCAATGCCGGCTTTGCTGAAATCGATACGACGGGCGCGCAGCTGATGTCGCTGCGCGATGCGCTTGGCACGGAATACCTCTGGCAGGGCGATCCGCGCTACTGGGCGGAGCGGTCGCCGCTGCTGTTCCCGATGGTCGGACGATTGCGCGGCGGAAAGACGCTGATCGGCGGCCGGGAATATTCGATGGGCTGCCACGGCTTCGCCAGCGCGCAGGAATTCCGTCCGGTGATGCAGTCCTCCGACTCCGTCACGCTCAGCCTGCGCGCCAACGAACAGACCCTGGCGCAGTACCCATTCGACTTTCATCTGCTGGCCAGCTATCAGCTGGCGGACAATCGGTTGTCCGTCTCGCTGGAGGTGATGAACCTGGGGGACGTCCCGATGCCGTTCGCGATCGGCGGTCATCCCGGGTTCCGCGTGCCGCTGGATGCGGGGGATGCGTTTGAAAATTACAGCGTCGAATTTGAACAGAAAGAGACTGCCTCCTGCCCGCGCGTCACGGAGGAGGGGCTGATCGACTTTGGCGATCTCACCCCCGCGCTCCGTGATGAAAACGAAATCCCGCTGCGTCACGATCTCTTTGTGCCGGACGCGCTCGTCTTTGAAAACCTGAATTCCCAACGCGTGCGCCTTGTGAGCCGTCTGACCGGCCGCGGCGTGGAGCTTGATTTCACCGGGTTCCGGTTCCTGGGGATCTGGTCCACAGGGGACGCGCCGTTCGTCGCGCTGGAACCGTGGACCGGATGCGCCGACTGTATCGGCGAATCGGGCATATTTCAGGAAAAGCGCGGCATGACGCTGCTTCCGCCGCTTGAGAGCCGGAAATATACATATCGGATAACAATGCTGTAACCAAAGCTTTTCAATTTGTTTAAAATTCCATCAAAATACCCTCACAATTCCGGGATATACTGATACTTGTCAAAAGGTAATAGATGAAAGGAGATGAGAGCAGAAAGCGGCAGGCGGGGTGAGAGTCCCCCACAAAAGGGAAATTGACACATTAAAATAAAATTCGCAAAAGCCGGCGCAATCGTGCCGGAAAAAAGCTGGATCCAATAGGAACCAGCGCAGCCAACAGGCTGACAGCCAACTGGGAATGAGCCGGATGGCATCTGAAATATTTACTGTTAGCTCGCCGGATGACGCGACATCCGGCGGGCGAGACAGACGAACACCATGCCGAGGGCATGGCTTTTTTATTGCCACACAAGGTGTCCGAAAAAACATAAAAAACATAAAAGTTTTGCTCAAGCTTTTTCAAAAGCTTGCGACGGGGTGTGGGGAGATTCCCCCGCTGCGCGGGGGAAATGTCGCGCAGAGACAAAGGGGGACGGCCCGCGTTGCGGGCGAGGAGCCCCCACAAGCCAAACAGGAACGCGAAGCGTTCCCCCAGCAAGGTGAGCAAACAGAGAGGGGGAACCATCCAGTGGATGGTTCCCCCGAACGCTTTTGCGGACCCCCAAGCGGAGGATCCCTATCACTCTAAGTATCTCAGAAAATCTGCCAGAAAAAGGCGCTGTACGGAGGAAGCTGACTGCCGCCGCCGAAATCGTGAATCCCACCTGTAATGAGATCGCGGGCGCGCCCGGCGTTCGCGTTGAAATGTGCCGTATACGGTTCGCCGTCCGCGTTGACGGCGACAAGCACGCGTTCTCCCTCATACTCGCGGCTGAAAATCAGCTGGCGGTTCGTCATGAGCAGGATCTGGAAGTCGCCGCGGCACAGCGCAGGGCTGGACCGGCGGGCCGCCGCACAGGCTGCGATCCAGCGCGTCAGATCGGTTTCCAGCGGCGCGTCAAAGCACGGACGCAGGGCGTCGTCGCCGTCCTTCTTCTCGCCGCGCGCGCCCCATTCACTGCCGTAATAGACGCAGGGAATCCCGGGCATCCCGAACAGGAGCGCATAGATCAGCGGCAGCTGGTTCTCGTTCGTCAAAATACTCGCCGCGCGCGTCACGTCGTGGTTATCGACGAAGCTGAGCAGGTGTTCCCCGCGGTAGAGCGTCCAGTTTTCGGGGCCGAACTGCCTGTTCAGGGAATGGCCGATCTCAAATAGGTTCATCGAGTTGAGGCTGGAATACAGCCCTTTGTAGCATTCGTAATTGGTCGCGCTGTCGAGCATCTCCGGGTTCATGATCTGGCGGTAATCGCCGCCGAGAATCTCCCCGACCAGGAAGAAATCAGGACGCAGCGATTTGCAGAACGCACGGATCCGCTTCAGAAAATCGCGGTCGAGACAGTAAGCGACATCGAGACGAAGCCCGTCGATCCCAAATTCCTCCACCCAGCGCGCGATATTTTGAAACAGGTGATCTATCACATTCTCGTTTCGCAGATTCAGCTTGACAAGCTCGTAATGGCCCTCCCAGCCCTCATACCACAGGCCGTCGTTATAGTTGCTGTTGCCGTGGAAGTCGATGAAAAACCAGTCGCGGTACGGGGAGGATTCCCGGTTCCTGAGCACATCCTGAAACGCCCAGAAGCCGCGCCCGACGTGGTTGAACACGCCATCGAGCACGACGCGGATCCCCGCGCTGTGCAGAGCGCGGCAGACCTGGGCAAAATCCCCGTTTGTACCGAGCCGGCAGTCTATTCTGGAAAAGTCGCGCGTATCGTAGCCGTGGCGGTCGGATTCAAAGATGGGCGAAAGGTATACCGCGCTGACGTTCAGCTTTTGCAGATGCGGGATCCAGTCCGCCAGCTTTTGGATCCTGTTTACGGTCACTCCGTCGTTCTCCCGCGGCGCGCAGCAGAAGCCCAGCGGATAGATCTGGTAAAAAACGCTGTCGTGGGCCCAATTTCCAGTTTCATGATTCATGAGAAAGCCTCCTGTTAACTGCCCGGTCTCAGGAAAGCCGGTAGCTTCCGTCGGCGAGCGTTGTGATTTCCGTATTGTAGAAGGTGGTCAGCGCGCGGGTCATCGCCTCAACGTCCTGCACCCCGGCGGTTTCATAGCAGGAGTGCATCGCAAGCTGCGGCAGGCCGATGTCCACTGTGTTCAGCGAGACGTGAGAGTTCGCGATATTTCCGAGCGTCGATCCGCCCAGCATATCGGAACGGTTGACGAAGGTTTGCAGCGGCGCGCCCGCACGGCGGCAGATCTCGCGGAACACTGCCCCGGAGACGGCGTCGGTGGTATATTTCTGGTTCGCGTTGAATTTCATCACAACGCCGCCGTTGATCCGCACCGGATTGGTGGGATCGGTCTTGTCGGGATGATTTGGGTGGATGGCATGGGCGTTGTCGGCGGAGATCATGAAGCTGGACGCGATCGCGGCATAGAACTGTTCCTCCGGCAGACCAGCGGAGCTGACGATCCGCCGCAGGACCGTTTCGAGGAACGAGGAATCCGCGCCCTGCTTCGTGCCGCTGCCGACCTCCTCGTTGTCGAACAGCGCATAGACCGGCACGCCGGGACGGTCATTGCCATCTAAAAATGCCTGTAATGATGTATAGGCACATTCCAAATCGTCGAGCCGCGGCGCGGAAATAAATTCGTTCTGCGCGCCCCATACAGTGCCTTTCATGCGGTTGTACAGAAAGAGGTCCGAACACAGGACCTGTTCCGGCTCCACTCCGGCCAGCGATGCGATCTCCCGGTCAAAGCTGCCCTTTGCGCCGGGACCGCCGTAAAGCGGGAGCATATCGGTCTGGGCGTTATACGCGTAGCCGTCGTTGACCGTGCGGTTCATGTGGATAGCCAGGTTCGGGATCAGAACCAAATCCCTGCCGCAGCAGACGAGCCGCGATTGTATCTCCCCGGAATCCGTGCGGATCATCACGCGTCCCGCGACGGACAGAGGCCTGTCGAACCAGGAAGCGCACAGCATCCCGCCGTACCGTTCTGTATTCAGCTGGACGTACCCGCTGGATTCCTTCTCCGGATTTTCCTTGATTTTGAAGGTTGGGGAATCGCTGTGGCTTGCCACGATGCGGAACGATCCAATTTCACCGCGCGGCACCTGGAACGCAATTAGCGACGACTGGTTGCGGGTCACGAAGTACTGTCCTCCCTGTTCCAGCCGCCACATTTCCTGTTCCCGGAGTTCCTGGAACCCGTGTTCCAGCAGTTCCTGCCGCACCTGCTCCACCGCGTGAAAGCTTGTCGGCGATTTCTCAATAAATTCCAATAATCCCTGTACCAATCTCATCATTCCTTCCTGTTCTGGCAGGCTTCACGCCTGCCCTTGCCGGGGGTTCCACCCCCAGCACCCCTGTGCAGGCTAAGCCTGCACGTAGATCGCGCACGCTCCCTCCGGTCGCCCGGCTGGGTGCGCGATTGGGCTAATATGCCCGCGTTTATAGCTGTCTGCTGACATTATACCATATTCCTAACCAGTCTGCCACCGCGACACAGTATTTGAGGTTACCGGTATATCAGCGGAGGTCACGACGCGCGGCGCGAATTACGTCCAGGCTTAGCCTGGCTTAGCCTGGTGCGTGAAAAAGAAGCAGTCCGCAAAATGTGACTGCTTCTTTGTTGTTGGGAATTATTTTTGTTATACCGCTGTTATCCGCAGATAATACAGAGAATATACTTTTTTTCAGCTTTCTCTCGTCTTTGAGAGGAATTGACGGGTGCGCTCCTCACGGGGATGATCGATCACCTGACGCGCATCCCCCTGCTCGACAATCACGCCGCCGTCCATAAAGATGATTTGATCCGCCACGTCGCGCGCGAACATCATTTCATGCGTGACGATAATCATCGTTGTTTTCTGCTCGGCAAGACTGCGGATCACCTTCAGCACCTCGCCCGTCAGCTCGGGGTCCAGCGCGGAGGTCGGCTCGTCAAAGCAGAGAATGTCCGGATGCAGGGCAAGCGCGCGGGCAATCGCAACGCGCTGCTGCTGTCCGCCGGAAAGCTGGTGCGGATAATGATCTGCGCGGTCGGAAAGACCCATGCGTCCCAGAAGATCGCGTGCCTGTTCTTCTATCTCATGGAAAATTTCGCGTTTGTGGGATTTATAGTCAGGCCGCTCCTTTGCCAGAAGCTGGCTCGCCAGCATGATATTTTGAAGCGCGGTGTACTGCGGGAACAGGTTGAACGATTGGAATACCATGCCGAAATGCAGCCGCTTTTTGCGCACCTCTTTTTCGCGCTGGGTAGCGGGATCCTTTGCGTCAAACAGGGTCTCGCCGTTGACGGAAATCGTGCCGCCGCTCGGCGTCTCCAGAAAATTCAGACAGCGAAGCATCGTCGTTTTGCCGCTCCCGGAGGAACCGATGATCGCCAGCGCCTGTCCCTTTTCCAGAGAAAAGCTGATGTTTTTCAGAACCTGGGTCGCGCCGAAATGCTTTTCCAGATTGCTGACTTCTAAAATTGGCATATGCGCGCCCCCTTACTTAAAATAGCTGAGCCTGCGCTCAATGAAATTGAACAGGATGGTGAGCAGTCCCACAAAGACAAGGTAAAATACCGCCGTGTAGAACAGAGGCCAGATAAGGCCGCGCTTTAAGTATGTTTCGCCGGCCTTGATAACCTCGGTAACCGCAATGACGCGGGCAAGCGAGGTATCCTTGACAAGCGTGATGATCTCGTTGGACATCGGCGGAATGACGCGCTTGACCATCTGAAGCAGCGTGACGCGGGCAAAAATCTGCCGTTTCGTCATGCCGAGCACCTCCCCGGCCTCGCGCTGTCCCGCCGGGACGCCCTCGATGCCGCCGCGGTAGATGACGGAGAAATAGCAGGAATAATTGATCACAAAGGCCGCGATGGTCGCAATCACACGGCCCTGGTTGCCGGATCCCCAGATATTGTTGTCAAACAGCAGGCCCGGGCCGTAGTAAATCACAATCAGCTGGAGCACCAGCGGCGTGCCGCGGATCACCCAGACAATCACACTCACCAGTGCGCTGATGGGACGGAAATCAGCCAGCGCGGCCAGCCTGGATCCCTCCCCCATGCGGCGCAGGAACCGGAAAGGCGCCCATTTGCTCATGGAACCGAACGCCACCAGAAGGCCGATCGGCAGAGAGAAAACAAGGGTCAGGAAAAAAAGCTGGAGCGTCGTCCCAAAGCCTTCCAGCAGGGAGGCGGTAACGGTTGCAAGCATAATATATCCCCATTCCTAAAAGGTAGTCAAAAAATAAAAGCAACAGGCTAAGCCACGCCTGCGGCGAGCAGCAGGCTGAGCCTGCACCCAGATCGCGCTCGCTCCCTCCGGTCGCCCGGCTGAGTGCGCAATTGGGCTAATATGCCCGCGTTGCAGCCTTTTGGCTGATATTATACCATATCCACGACAAGCCTGCCACCGCGACACAGTATTGGAGGTTACCGGTACATCAGCGGAGGTCACGACGCGCGGCGCGGTTTACGTCCAGACTTAGTCTGGCCACCGCGACACAGTACCCGCAGCAACGGTATTTCAGCGACCGGAGGGAGCGATCCGCGGTTTGCTCACCGCAGGTGCGTCCAGACTTAGTCTGGCCTGGACGCACCTCAGTCCAAGGACCGGGTGATACGTCCCAGCCCTTGGACTGTGTAAGGAAAAATAAGATGTATCCGCGTGTTACTGCGCGATAATCATGTCCTGAAGATTGTATTTCTCAGCGATCTCCATCATGGTGCCGTCGTCATAGAGCTGCTTCATGGCGTCGTTGATGGCGTCCACAAGATCGGAACCCTGACGGCACCCGATACCGTACTCCTCATCGGTCAGCGTTACCGTGTAGGTCAGATCCGCGTAATCCGTACCCTCGCCGAGCATCGCGATTGCCATGAGCATATCGATCACGCAGGCGTCAGAGGTGCCGGCGGCAACTTCCATCACAGCGTCGGCCTGAGCGTTCACGGTGATGAAATTGAGCCCCGCTTCCTCAGCAGCAGCCTGACCGGCGGATCCAGCTTCTACGGCAAAGGTAAGATCTGCAAGGCTTTCCTCTGTCTGGTACTGGTCGGCTACATCGGATTTCACAACAACCACCTGGCCGTTGTTGGCATACGGATTCGTCGCAGACGCCGCTGTGGTGATCTCCTCCGTGATGGTCATGCCGTTCCACAGGCAGTCGATGCTCTTGTTGTCGAGCTCAAAAATCTTATTGTTCCAGTCGATGGAGCTGAATTCCACGTCCACGCCAAGGATTGCGCCCACCTCGCGCGCCATGTCGGCGTCGAAGCCGGTCCATTCGCCGTTTTCATCAAGATAATCCATAGGCTCAAACTCGGTAACGCCTACCACAAGCGTCCCTTTGTCCTGAATATACGCGAGGTCGCTCTCCTCAGCGGAGCCCTCTGCATTCCCGGACGCTTCGGAAGCCTCCGACGCGGACGCCTCGCTGCTTTCGGTGCTGCTGGAAGAAGTCTCACTGCTCTCAGCCGCGCTGGAGCTCTCCTGTGTACTGGAGCACGCGGGCATCGCGATGCACAGCGCCGCCGCCATAATGAGAGACAATACTTTTTTCATCTATGGAATCCTCCTTGAAATCAAATGAATTCTCCCGGGTTCCTCTCCCGGTTACTTTTGTATTTTACCAAACTAATACGGTAATGTAAAGAGAATTTTTCAAAAAACAGGATCCAGCGGCGAATAATCAATAAACACAATAAAAAAATATTTATTTTATTGATATTTTTAGCGATAATTTTACTTTTGCTTTTACCGTGCAGATAAATCTACCGGATATTACGGGAATATGATGGAAAATTTTCAGTACGGGGCTTTTGCGCTGCGGCATTTTGTAATATAATGAAAAGGACGAAAATAAAATGCGGGCGGACAGGAATCGGAGCATCCCCCGTTCCCCGCTGTGCTGATTCAGGAGGGATTCTTGTGAATAAAAAACCGGTCCTTGTCGTGATGGCCGCCGGAATGGGCAGCCGCTACGGAGGCTTGAAACAGATCGATCCTGTCGGGAACCACGGACAGATCATCATCGACTATTCCCTGTACGACGCCCGGCGCGCGGGCTTCGAGACGGTGGTATTCATCATCAAGCACGAGATTGAGGAGGCGTTCCGGCAGGCGGTCGGGAACCGTATCTCCAAGGTGATGGAGGTGCGTTACGTATTCCAGGAGCTGGACGATCTGCCGCAGGGCTATTCCGTCCCGGAGGGCCGCACAAAGCCGTGGGGAACCGCCCATGCGGTGCTGGCGGCGCGCCATGTCATTGATGCGCCGTTCGCCGTCATCAACGCCGACGACTACTACGGCCCCGAGGCGTTCTCTGAAATTTACCGCTATCTCTCCACGCATCAGGATGATTCCATTTACCGCTACGCGATGGTGGGATATCTGCTGAAAAATACCGTCACAGAGCACGGGTACGTTTCGCGCGGCGTGTGTGTGGAGAATCCCGATCACACGCTCCAAAGCGTCACGGAACGCACAAAGATCGAGCTGTACGACGGCGGGATCCATTTCGATGAAAACGGAAGCTGGGTGGACGTCGATCCGGACAGCATCGTATCCATGAACCTGTGGGGCTTCTCGGAAAGCTTCCTGCGCGAGACGTCCGAGCGGTTCAGCGCATTTCTGGATCGCGCGCTCAGGGAGAACCCGCTCAAAGGGGAATACTTCCTGCCCAGCGTCGTCAGCGAGTTGATCGCCGAGGGAAAGGCCACCGTGCAGGTGCTCCGCAGCCCGGATAAATGGTACGGCGTCACCTATCGCGAGGATAAGCCGGCCGTCATGGCGGCAATCGCGGAAAAGACGGCCGCCGGGCTGTACCCGGACAATCTGTGGGAGGTGTGACGATGGCCAGATGCCAGGCGGAAGAGACGCTTCAGGAGGCGCTGAACGGCTTTGACTTCGGCGGGGAGATCGCCGGGGCCCTGCGTTACGGGCAGGGACATATCAACGACACGTTCTGCGTCTATGTGCAGGACGATAACGGCGACTGTGTGCGCTACATTCTTCAGCGGATCAACACGGAGACGTTCCGCGACCCCGACGGACTGATGGAAAACATCACCGGCGTCACAGATTATCTGCGCGGCGTGATCACCCGGAACGGCGGCGATCCGGCGCGCGAGACGCTCACGGTGCTGCGCACACGCGATGGAAAACCATATTTCCGCGACAGTCAGGACGGCTGCTGGCGCGTGTATCCGTTTGTGGAGGGGACCGTCTGTTTACAGTCGGTGCAGCGGCCGGAGCAGTTCTACGAGAGCGCCAAGACGTTCGGGAAGTTCCAGATGCTCCTTGCGGGCTACGACGCATCCTCCCTGCACGAGACGATCGCGCGGTTCCATGATACGCGCGACAGGTTCCGCAATTTCCAGAAAGCACTCCGGGAGGATCCCTGCGGCCGCGCAAAGGACGTCCGGCAGGAGACGGAGTTTGTGCTCTCCCGCGAAAAGGACTGCGCCGTGCTGATGGATCTTCTCGACGCCGGGGAACTCCCGCTGCGCGTCACGCACAACGATACAAAACTGAATAATATCCTGATAGACAAGGCGACCGGACGCGGGATCTGCGTGATCGATCTCGATACGGTGATGCCCGGCCTGTCGCTGAACGACTACGGCGATTCGATCCGGTTCGGCGCGAACCACTGCGCGGAGGATGAGCGCGATCTGTCGAAAGTGAATTTCGATCTGGATCTGTACCGGATCTATACAAAGGGATTCCTGGAAGCCGCCGGGGACGCGCTCACACCGGCGGAAAAGGAATACCTGCCCTGGGGCGCCAAGCTGATGACGCTGGAATGCGGGATCCGCTTCCTGACGGATTATCTGGAGGGCGATCACTATTTCCGCATCCACCGCGATGGCCAGAATCTCGATCGCTGCCGCACTCAGTTCAAGCTCGTCAGCGATATGGAAGCCCTGTGGCCAAAGCTGTTTGTGTCAAAATCATAAAATTTTCGTCCGCCTTTTTCAAAAGGGCGCCGTGCGCCAGAGCGGTGCACAAACAAAGCGCCCACCGAAACGCAGACGCGGGATCCAGGGGCAAAGTCCCTGAAAAAAAGCCGCGAAACGGCAGCAATGAAAGGAGTTTAACCGTATGAAAATCCCCCACAGGCTGATCCTCACCGAAGAGCAGATGCCGGCGCAGTGGTACAATCTGCGCGCCGATATGAAAGATCAGCCCGATCCGATGCTCAATCCCGTGACCTTCCAGCCGATCCGCACGGAGGATCTGTACCCGATCTTCTGCGAACAGCTCGCGGCACAGGAGACGGATTCCACCACGCGCTGGTTCGATATCCCGGACGAGGTCCTCGAAATTTACAAGGCGTACCGCCCCTCCCCGCTCAACCGTGCCTACGATCTCGAGCGGTATCTGAAAACCCCGGCGCACATTTATTTCAAGTTTGAGGGGAATAATACCTCCGGCAGCCACAAGCTGAATTCCGCGGTGGCGCAGGCGTACTACGCCAAAAAGCAGGGCCTGACCTCCCTCACCACCGAGACGGGCGCGGGCCAGTGGGGCACCGCCCTTGCCGAAGCCTGCGCGTATTTCGGGATGGATCTGACCGTCTTTATGGTGAAAGGCTCCTATGAGCAGAAGCCCTACCGCCGCGAGATTATCCGCACCTTCGGCGCGGACGTCATTCCCAGCCCCAGCGACACCACAAAGGTCGGCCGCGCGATCCTCGCCGGGGATCCGAATACCAGCGGGAGCCTCGGCTGCGCCATTTCTGAGGCGATCGAAAAAGCGACTACCTCGCAGGACTGCCGCTATGTGCTCGGCTCTGTGCTCAATCAGGTGGTGCTGCACCAGTCCATCATCGGCCTGGAAGCCAAAAAGGCGCTGGAGCTGCTCGGCGAATATCCCGACATCGTGATCGGCTGCGCCGGCGGCGGATCCAATCTGGCCGGCCTGATCGCGCCGTTCATGCAGGACAAGCTGCTCGGCAAGGCAAATCCGTACTTTATCGCGGTGGAGCCGGCATCCTGCCCGTCGCTTACCCGCGGACGCTACGCCTACGACTACTGCGACACCGGAAAGGTCACGCCGCTGGCGCGGATGTATACGCTCGGCAGCGGATTCATCCCGTCCAGAAACCACGCGGGCGGCCTGCGCTATCACGGGATGTCGCCGATCCTGTCGAAGCTGTACCACGACGGCTGGCTCGACGAAGCCCGCGCCGTGGAGCAGACCCACGTCTTTGAAGCGGCCGTCACCTTTGCCAAGGTGGAGACAATCCTCCCGGCCCCGGAATCCTCCCACGCGATCCGCGCCGCCATCGACGAGGCAATCAAGTGCCGCGAAACGGGCGAGGCCAAGACGATTCTGTTCGGCCTGACCGGCACCGGCTATTTCGATATGGCCGCCTATGCCGCCTACAATGAGGGCAAAATGACCGATTACATCCCCACCGACGAGGATCTGGAACCCGGGTTTGCGTCCCTGCCCAAGATCCCCGGGATTCAGGAATAAACAAGAACACGGGTGTTGTTTCCCTTTGTTTTCGTCATTATGCCCTGAATATTCCGTGAACTATTGTCAATAATAATAAAGATCGGTTTTTTGAAAAATCGCAATTTATCGAAAAAAGAGATTCGTCAAAAACCGCCCCAAACCCTGTTGACAGTGCGGCTTTCATGAGCTATAATAGTGTCAGAAAACAGGGAAGCCTGTTAGATAAATAACTTTGATTACAAGCCTCGCGGCAGGGATGCCGCACCTTTTTCAATACAACTCCTCCCCAAAAAAAGCAAAGGACCGGTCTCGTACCGGTCTTTTGCTTTTTCTTCACAATTATGGTAATTTCTTGCGTTCCATACCGCGTAATTTGCACCGCAGAAAAGCCGCCTTTCTGTAGAATTTTCCACAAAGCTTCTGGACAAAGTATCAAAAAGCAGGTATGATGTAGATATCACAATTTGGGGAGTGTTTTTATGGAACAGAAAACAGGACAGACGCGGCAGCATCATCACAGGGGGCAATGGGCTTCAAAGGCCGGTTTTATCCTCGCAACGGCCGGCGCTGCCATCGGACTTGGAAATCTGTGGAAATTCCCATATCTGATGGGACGCAACGGCGGATTCCAATTCCTTGCAGTCTATCTGATATTTATCGTCGTGCTGGGTATCCCTGTCATGATCACAGAGATGTCAATCGGCCGCATGACGCAGAAAAATCCCGTCAACGCGTGCCGTACCATCAACAAAAAAATCACATTCATCGGCGTGCTGGGAATCCTGTGCGCTTTCATCATCGTATCGTATTACAGCGTGATCGGCGGCTGGATTCTCAAATATATCGCCTCCTACATCACCACATTCCAGGCCCCGGCTGATTTCAGCGCGTACATCGCCCAGCCCGTGGAGCCTGTTGTATGGCTGTTTGTTTTCATGTTCCTGACTGCATTCGTCTGCTACAAGGGGACAAAGGGGATTGAACGGGCCTCCACGGTCATGATGCCGGGCCTGTTTGTCCTGCTGATTATCCTGATCATCCGTTCCGTCACGCTGCCGGGCGCGATTGAGGGGCTTCGCTTCATCTTCCTGCCGGGCGACGGAGGGTTCAACGCCAATTCCCTTGTGGCGGCTATGGGACAGGTTTTCTACTCGCTGAGCCTTGGCATGGGCATCACCATCACCTACGGCAGCTACCTGCGCAAGGAGGAAAACATTCCGAAAAGCTGCGCCACCATCGCAGGGCTGGACACTATGGCCGCGGTGATGGCTGGTCTTGCCATCTTCCCGGCGGTGTTCGCGTTCGGACTGGAACCGGCGCAGGGGCAGGGACTTGTTTTTGAGACGCTGCCGCGTGTGTTCAGTGAACTGACTGGCGGGGCGGTGTTCGCAATACTGTTCTTCATAATGATGTTTTTTGCCGCTATCACCTCCGTCATCGCGCTATTGGAAAGTGTCGCATCGTTCTTTATCGACAGTCTCGGCTGGACGCGCAATAAGGCGGTCATTCTCACGGCACTGGCGGCTTTCCTGCTGGGCATCCCGAGCGCACTTTCCTACGGTGCCCTTGAGGACATTCATATTCTCGGCTATTCTGTATTCGGTTTTATGGAGATGATCACAGATAATATCCTTATGCCGATCGGCGGCCTGTCCCTGTGTGTCTATGTGGGATGGTTCTGGGGCCCCGGCAAAATCATCGCCCATATCGAATCGTCCGGATCCGTTAAATTCACGCTGAAAAAGGCCTGGATCTGGTGCATCCGCCTGATCACGCCGGTTCTGATCGCCGTGATCACCGTTATGGGCTTCATCAACGTCTATCAATACATCACCGCCTGAGCACCGGACGGTCTATGCAGTCTGTAGAAAGGGGCTTTCAATGAAAATTATCACAGCAGCGCAGGACGGCAGCGCCATGTTTCAGGATATCCAGTCGGCAGTGGACGCTGCGCCTGCGGAGGGCGCGGAGATCCATATCAAAAGCGGCGTATACCGCCAGAAGGTGACGGTCGAGAAGCCGCGCATCCGTATGATCGGCGAGGGCGATGTCAAAATCGTGTGGAACGACGGCGCTAAGAAGCTCCTGCCGGACGGCACGCCAATGGGCACCTTCAATTCCTATACCTTTTTCGTGGGGGCTTCGGATTTCACCGCGGAGAATATCACCTTTGAAAACGACGCCGGCTGCGGCAAACAGGCGGGACAGGCGCTGGCCGCCTACGTGGACGCCGACCGCGTCCATTTCCGGAACTGCCGCTTTCTGAGCTGGCAGGATACGCTGTTCACCGGACCGCTGCCGCCCAAAGAGATCATCCCCGGCGGATTCAAGGGGCCGCGCCAGTACGCGCCGCGCATCAACGGCAGGCAGTACTACGAAAACTGTTATTTCCGCGGCGATATCGATTTTATTTTCGGTTCCGCGACGGCTTATTTTTCCGGCTGCGAATTTTACTCAAACGATCTGGGAGAGAAAATCAACGGCTTTGTGACGGCTCCGTCCACCGCCGAGGGGCAGGAATACGGCTACGTATTTGCAGACTGCCGCTTCACCGGGGACTGCGCGCCGGAATCCGTCTACCTGTTCCGTCCGTGGCGCAATTTCGCAAAGGCGGTCTTTCTGCGCTGCCAGCTGGGGGCGCACATCCGCAAGGAGGGGTTCGATAACTGGGACAAGCCCGAGAGCGAATCGACCGTATTCTGTGCGGAATTTGAAAGCACCGGGGAGGGCGCCAAAAACGCATCGCGTCCCGATTGGGTGCATAGCCTGACGGCGCAGGAGGCTGCGCAGTATACCAGGGAGCGCGTGCTGGGCGGCACAGACGACTGGAACCCGGCAGGCTGAACCAAATTAAAGTTTTCGCCAGCCTTTTTCAAAAGGCTGCGGGGGTGCGGGGGCTGGCCCCCATGAAAGAGGAACGCGAAGCGTTCCCCAAGAAAGATGAGCAAACAGAGCAGGGGAACCATCCGGTGGATGGTTCCCCGAAACGCTTTTGCGGACCCCAGAGGCAGTATTCCCACTCCACCACAAGGCCAAGCCTTGTGATACACCCCTGTGCAAGCTAAATCGGCTCGCTAATGTAAATGTACGAAGAAAGATTGCAGCGCGGGCAAATCAGCCCAATCGATCGTCCAGCCGGGCGGAGGTACGACGCTTGCGCGGTCTGCCCACCGCAGGTGCTCTGTCGCGGTGGAAAGCACCAGAAAAAGACTTTTCGTCCAGCCCATCCAAGCTGCCCGCCACAGAAAAGTTCAAAGCAAACAACTCAAATTTTCAACAATTCTCAAACGGGGGAAGATCGGAACACGATCCTCCCCCGTCTTTCATTCTCTGCCCTACTCCGTCAGAGTAACAGTAGTCTGGTAAAGCGCCTTTTTCGGCAGGTTCCGGTAATTCTCCGCCTTACATTCGTCCATATACGTCACATAGTCGCAGACGTAGATATGCACCTCGCTCACATCACGGCCATAAATGTCATAAACATAGGACGTATTCCCCTCGCGGAAATCAAGCAGGCGGTTATCCTTGTCGCAAATCGCCACAAAGTAGTCGTAGACCGGCGCGCCCTCCGGGAGGAGCAGTTCTGCCTGGATGGTATACGATGATTTCTCGACCATCCCGATGCCGATCCCGTCCTCATTAGTATCGTTGACCGCCACCCGTACCGTCTCGGAGGTATCCAGCGTCACATCGAAGGTGAACTCCCAATCGCCGCTGTACCTCTGGATGACCGGCTCCTCAACCGTCACCGTTCCGCCCGTATCGGGATCCCGGGTGAGAACCGGCTTTGTCTCAAACAGCTCCGACCAGACCTGCGTGACAGACAGGCGGTATTGGAAAGAATCCGGCAGAGCGACAGGTTCGCCGTCCTCTGTGCGCATCTGGGCGAGATCGACGCAGAGAACCCCGTCAAAGGTGTGGCTGTCGGTGAACTTCCCCTCGATGGTATCGGGGCCGATGATCTGCTCAACAGGCTCAAATTCCTCCGATTGGCCGGCAGACGGGAAGATCGAGGCCGTGGAGATCAGTCTCAGGGTATCGTAGTCCCACTGATAGCCCTCCAGATTCTCCGTGAGGATAAAATCAGGCGGAAACCCTTCCGCGCTTTCGATGCGCACACTGAGGTACAGCGCCATGCTGTCGTAATACGCCTCCGAAAAAGTGACGGTCAGGTCGCCGGACTCACGCACATAGGCTGCGCCGTCGCTGCCGGAAGCGGCCAGCGGTTCGGCGCGGCTGCTGTAATCGCCGGGATGGCTGATGTCCTGCTCGACCGAAGCAAATATCCTGCCGATCAGCGGGATCTGCGCGGCGATCACAGGGTTGGTGATGCAGAACGCCGTACCGCCGCCAAGCAGCACGGCAGCCGCGCACAGGCTTGCCGCCAGACGGCGCAGAGGACGCTTCGGCCGGACCGGCTGTTTTCTGCCATCAAGGAGGATATACGCCTCCCGGAGCGCGGCGTCCACCTTGGGAGAGGGGGCGAGATCCCTCCCGAGGACGGCACGCAGTTTCTGCTCTGAGTAAATCGCTTCATTTTTCGTGCGGTATCTTTTTCCGTTCATATGGAACCTCCTTCCGTCAGGCAAGCCCCTGAAAGCGCAGTCCCTCGCGCAGCTGCTTTTTCCCGCGCGACAGGCGGCTTTTCACGGTGCTCTCGTTCATTTTCAGCATCCCAGCGATCTCCCGGGTGGTGAACCTTTCGCCGTAGTACAGCTGGAAAATCAGCCTGCTGTCCGGCGGGAGACTGCGGAGCATTTCAAAAAACTCCAGATCACAGGGCGGCGGCGCAGCGGGGAGCGTCTCCGGCAGCTCGTCGAACGGCACGCTGCGGCGGTTCTCACGATAGAGGGAATTGCAGTTATTGATCAGGATCCGCACCAGCCAGGTTTTAAAATATCTTGCGTTTTTCAGCTCCGGCAAATGCTCAAAGGCATTGAGCACCGTTTCCTGCAATACGTCCGCCACATCCTCCTCGCTCTCAAAAAAGCCGTGTGCGATCCTGCGCAGGGCCATTTTATTTTCTTCTATCAGGGCGGCAAACGCGCCGGTATCGCCGCGCTGCGCCCGTTTTACCTGCAAAATCATGCTGTTTCCTCCACAATCACCCGGCCGGGCTTTGTTTTTCGCCTATTAGACTGCCGGGACACACAAATAGTTGCAGCACTGAAAAATTTTTTCAAATCACGGCATAACGATCGTTCTTCCGGTCTGTTTTGCCCCGGCCATTTTAGATAATTCCGGTGTGATGGCATAAAAAAGCAGGGATATCCCCCCTGTTTTTAGACGCTGTATCATATCCCGCCGGAAAATGACAGCAAGATTTTACTAAAATCGGCGGGAAAAAGCAATCCCGTATGAGACGCAGGACCATGGATTGCGGTATACTTATTTTATAGAAAATACGCCTCTCATCAGGGGATGTCCGATACGTCCTGACGGGTGGCTGGAAAAGGAGTGTTGCTGTTTTATGAAATATCAAAAGGATGTTAAGAATCTGACAGTAGCGTATATCGGCGGCGGATCCCGCGGCTGGGCATGGGGCTTCATGAAGGATCTGGCGATGGATCCGGACATGGACGGCATCGTGCGCCTGTACGATATCGACATGGAGGCTGCCAAGAATAACGAAATCATCGGCAACAAGATTTCCGCGCACCCGGAAGCAAAGGCGCGCTGGAAATATGTGGTTTCCAATTCCCTGAGCGAGGCGCTTCAGGGCGCTGATTTCGTCGTGATCTCCATCCTCCCCGGCACGTTCGAGGAGATGCGTTCCGACGTTCACGCGCCGGAGAAATACGGCATTTACCAGTCCGTCGGCGATACGGTAGGCCCCGGCGGCTTTATGCGCGCGATGCGCACCATCCCGATGTTCGTCGAGATTGCCGAGGCAATCCGCGACTACGCGCCCGACGCGTGGGTTATCAACTACACCAACCCGATGTCCCTGTGCGTGCGCACCCTCTATGAGGTGTTCCCGCAGATCAAGGCGTTCGGCTGCTGCCATGAGGTATTCGGCACCCAGAAGCTGCTGGCTGCCATGCTCAAGGATATGTGCGGCATCGAAGGCGTCACCCGTCAGGAGATCAAGACGAATGTGCTTGCCATCAACCACTTCACCTGGCTGGACAAGGCGTCCTACAAGGGAATGGATCTGTTCCCGCTCTACCGCGAATTTGCTGAGAAATACTACGAGACCGGCTTCGACGAGGGCCAGGACAAGAACTGGATGAACAGCTCTTTCGCCTGCGCACACCGCGTCAAGTTCGATCTGTTCCTGAAATACGGCCTGATTGCCGCTGCCGGCGACCGCCATCTGGCAGAGTTCATGCCGCCGTGGTACCTCAAGGATCCGGAGACTGTCAAGAGCTGGAAATTCCGCCTGACCACCGTTGACTGGCGCGTCAATGACCTCAAGGAGAGACTTGCCCGCAGCCACGGCTTTGTATCCGGCGAGCTTGAAATCAAGATGGAGCCCTCCGGCGAGGAAGGCCACCTGCTGATCAAGGCGCTGCTCGGTTTGGGCGATATGGTCAGCAACGTCAATATCCCGAACCGCGGCCAGATCCCGAACCTGCCGCTCGGCTCCGTCGTGGAGACGAACGCCCTGTTCCGCCACAACGAGATCTCCCCGGTGATGGTCGGCGAGCTCCCGGGCAACGTGCTGGCTCTGGTAATCCGCCATGTGGTGAACCAGGAGAATACCCTCAAGGCCGCTATGACCTGCGACAGGGATCTCGCTTTCACCACCTTTATGAACGATCCGCAGATGATCATCGACATCAACGACGGCAAGGTGCTGTTCGAGGAGATGCTCGAGGCGCAGAAGAAGTATCTGCCCAAGGGCTGGGGCCTCGACTGATCCCCCTGTCTGAGCCATCTAACATAGATATCCCACAAAAGCCGCCTGTTTCCGTGTGGAGACAGGCGGCTTCTTCGTTTTCCCTTCTATCACAATAAAAAGCCCGCAGGCGCCGCCTCCTGGGAGGATTGCCTGCGGACTCTGTGATCCTGCGGCCATTCGCAGAGCGCAAAGCTCCCGGCCGGAGAATTATTTCTTTTCAATGGCGTTCAAAACGGCTTCCTTCATCTCGGCGGCGTTTTTGAATCCCAGGGCGCTGGCGACCGCCTCATCGGAAATCTTATTTTCCGTCAGGATGCGCTTGAGGCCCTTCGATCTGCCCGCGGACTTCTTCGGGTTATCGATGGCATCCAGCTTTTTCTCCAGAACTTCTATGCAGTTCTTGTGATATTGAAGCTTCTTTTCCAATTCTGCTTTGCGTTCTTCGGGGCTGCGTACTGTTCTTTTTTCTGCCATAATGTATGCACCATCCTTTTGAAGATTTATACTTTTATTATACAGGATAAAATGGAAAAATAAAACAATAAAATGGCAGAATTCAAAAATTATTTTCAAATTCAGGCGGAAAAATGAAAGCCGATCCTGTGTTTCTATCTGTCATTTCAGAAATCTCGGAAAAGTTTCCGCCGGACTGAAATATTTCCCGCTCTATCCATCGGTATCCCCCAGAAATTATAGGACAAGCTATTTGAAACATCACGCAGATAAGAGAAACTTTTTTTAATTTCCATCCCTTAAAAAGCAATTTTTCATAAAATCAGGCTTACTATCTTTTCTCAAACTGCTTTCCCGATCCGGCTTTTCATCACAAGCTGCATCTGTTTTCAAGCTGTATGGAATCTCCATAAGCGATCCAAAAGATCACCACGGACGCTCTCCCCGCAGGAATATCGGGATACGATCCAGCGGAGCAGCGACGGTGATCGTCTGTCCGCCTTCGGATACCTCTCCGGTCCAGTAATCCGTCCAGCTCGCCCCGGCAGGCAGATATACACGGCGTTCCCGCGCTCCTGCCCACAAGATCGGCGCTGCCAGCACCTGCGGCCCAAACATGTATTCATCCTCACAGTCCCAGCTGGCATCATCCTGCGGGAAATCGTAAAACAGCGGCCGCATGACGGGTGTGCCCTTTTCGTGCGCCTCCCGCATCAGCTTTGTGATGTACGGCTTCATCTTCTCGCGCAGATTCAGATAGCTTTTGCAGATTTCAAAGGCTTCCTCGCCAAAGCTCCAAACCTCATTATCCGCGCCGGAAAGGCAGGCAGCTCCGCCCGTGGTACCCACCTGCGGCTGCTTCGGTTCGCGGTCGCCGTGCAGGCGCATCACCGGGCAGAATGTTCCGTATTCAAACCAGCGGATCAGCAGCTCCCGGAAAGACGGATCCGTAGGATCTCCCCCGTGGAAACCGCCGATATCCGTCGTCCACCAGGGAATGCCCGCCAGACCCATATTCAGGCCCGCGCACACCTGGTTCCGCAGGGAGGCAAAGCTGGAATGGATATCGCCGCTCCAGACAAGCGCGCCGTATCTCTGGGAACCCGCCCAGGCACAGCGCAGCAGGTTGAGGATATTCTCCTGACCGGCCGCCTGCTGGCCGTCATAGAAGGTTTTGGCATAGCAGACGGGATAGATATTCCCTATTTGTAAATTCATTCCAAGATAATACCGATAGTTATCAAAATCATAGACGCTGTATTCCGGTTCCGCCTCATCCAGCCAGAAGATCCGGATCCCTTTGTCGAAATAATTCTGCTTTGCCTTTCCCCAGAGGTACTCCCGCGCCTGCGGGTTTGTGGCGTCGTAGTGGATGGTCGGGCTCATGAAATCCAGCCCCACACGCACGCCGCGTTCCGTGCGGATCAGGTATCCCTTTTCCCGCATCTCCTGATAATTCTCGCTGTCCCGCTCGACGGTCGGCCAGATGGATACCATCAGCTCGATGCCCATCTCTTTCAATTCGCGGATCATGCCGTCGGGATCGGGCCAATAGGTGGGATCGAATTTCCACTCCCCCTGCTTCGGCCAGTGGAAAAAGTCCACAACAATGACGGAAATCGGGAGGCCCCGGCGCTTGTATTCCCTGGCGATATGCAGAAGCTCCTCCTGCGTCTGGTACCGCAGCTTGCACTGCCAGAAGCCCATGGCGTACTCCGGCATCATCGGCACGCGTCCCGTGACAGACGAATAAGCTTCCTCGATCTCCGCGGGAGAATCGCCTGCGGTGATCCAGTAATCCATCCCCTTTGTGGAAAATGCTTCCCATGTGGTGGTGTTCGATCCGAATACGCACCGCCCCACCGCAGGGTTGTTCCACAAAAAGCCATACCCCTTTGAGGAGAGCGCAAACGGAACGCTGGCCTGCGAATTGCGGTGTGCCAGCTCCAGATCGGCGCCTTTGAGGTTGAGCAGCGGCTGCTGGTACTGTCCCATGCCGTAGACTTTCTCGTCCCTGCCGCCCGACTCAAACCGGACCGTCAGACGGTAATCGCCGCCGGGGATCGGACGGAATTCCCGCGCCTCGATCTCCAACGCGCTGCAATTTTCGGCAAACACATCTTTCCTGTTCCGGGAATACTCCTTCAGCAGCACCCTTCCGTCCTGATGGAAAAAGGTGATCTGCCCCGACTTTGTCACGACGGCCCGAAGCTTTCCGTTCTGGATCTCGCCCTGCTCTTCGGTAATTATAATTTCCGCAGAGGCCTCCGCGGGACGCAGCAGCGCCCAGTCCTCCTGCGGCATCTCCGCCTGCTTTGCGGCGCGCACACGCAGGCTGTTTTTTCCCCACGGCTCCAGCCATAATTTTTCTGCATCATAGGAATAAATCAGTCTGTTCCCTTCCTGTTTCAATACGGACATTCTTCCGCCTCCCTGTTTTTGTGTACCGTGAACCGGTCCAAAATGAAAAATAAAGGAAATGCTGTTGTATCTCATTTTATAAAAGTCATTCCACACTGTCAATATAATTTTATATATTATGATCGATCGAATTTAACAATCCCTCGAATTTTTCCGCATTTCTGCAAACGCGTATCATCCGTGAATAAAAATTACTGCACCCTATCGGCAATTTACGCATACGAAAAAAATTTTCAAACGCTGTACTCATGCAAAATATGATAGTCCAAACCGTATCGGGATCCATTTTGTATTGTGACATTTCGGAGCAAAAACCGCCTCCATTTTAATTACGAAATTTTTGAAAATTTTTTGGAAACTTTCCGTAACTATTGGCTGTTTTGGCCTGTGAACGGGGATTTCACGGCGGCCGGGACTTGATTTTTTGTCCCGCAAAAAGTATAATATGGAGCATATGGGAGCAAATTGGCAAAGCAAAATAAGACGCGCGCCGCTGTCCGGATCCGGCTGCTGCCGAAGCGGAAATCCACCGGATATCCCATATACCGTCTTATAAAAAAATGCTGCCGGGTATCTGCCCGGGTGGGATATCATCAGGATTGGATATCCCTACTATAAAAACGAGGGAGTGACTTGTTTTGGCCCGCGACAGATATCTTTGGAACGCTGGCGAGGAAGAAATAAACGATGCCAGTAAGGTGATCCGTGCGGATACCCCCAAATCCAAATGGGATAATTTCTGGTTCTACCACAAAACGCATGTGATCGTGGGAATCCTGATCGTGCTGATTGTCAGCTGGTTCATCTATGATCTGGCCAGCAAAGTGGATCCCGATTACCAGATCGGGATCATCACAAATTCGTCCTACCCGTCGGAGACTCTGGACAAACTGGGCGAACAGCTTGCCCTGCACGCTGAGGATCTTAACGGCGACGGGCAGGTGGTGGTCCAGGTGAACGGCTATCCGATGGCGATTGGATCCGATTCCACTTCCGAAGTGGATGCCAATACGCAGATGGCCAGCGTGACGCGTTTCAGCGTGGACGTGCAGTCCGGCGACAGCATCATTTTTATGGCTGATGAGGAAAGCTTCCGGAACGTTATGGAGATGTACTCCCTATGGTCATATCTGGACGGCACAAATCCGGAAGAGGGCGCGGAGGACTACGAGAATATGCGCATAGCCTGGAGCGAGGCAAAAGGGCTGAACTCTCTGGATCTTTCTGTGAGCGAAAATTCCCTTTATTCTAATGAAGCCGTCGATGCGCTGATGGATCGCCTGTATATTGGACTGCGCTGCTTTGAGGGCACCGCCATTGAGGACGATCCGGAAAAGCAGGCCTATTATGAAAAATCCAAGGCCCTGTTCGACTGGATGATAACAGGAGAGGACGCCGGCTGATACCGTTGGATATTCTGTCCGGGGTTTTCTCTGAAGGGCAGATCGTTCAGGCAGTATTTCAGCCTTATCAGGGCTGGAACGGGGTCCCAATCAAAAAGGAGTGTAGAATATGAGAAGTGATTTGATGAAGGAGGGTCCGGCTCGTGCGCCGCACCGTTCCCTGCTGTACGCACTGGGGCTGACTGAATCAGAAATGAAGCGCCCGTTTGTGGCGGTTGTAAATTCGGCCAGCGACTATATCCCCGGTCATAAGCACCTCAAGGAGATCGGACAGGCCGTTAAGGACGGCATCCGCAACGAGGGCGGCGTGCCGTTTGAGTTCCACACCATCGGCGTGTGCGACGGACTTTCCATGAATCATAAAGGGATGAAATATTCTCTCTGCTCCCGTGAGCTGATCGCCGATTCCATTGAGGTCATGCTGACTGCACATCCTGTGGATGCTGTTGTCTTTATTCCCAACTGCGATAAGATTGTCCCCGGCATGATGCTTGCGGCGTGCCGTATGAACCTGCCCTGCATCTTTGTCAGCGGCGGTCCGATGCTGCCCGGCAAGCATAACGGCGTGCGCTTTGGACTTTCTGAGATGTTTGAAGCTGTGGGCAGCTATGCCGCCGGTAAAATTGACCGCGATGAGCTGACCGCGCTTGAAAAATCCGCGTGCCCCAGCTGCGGGTCCTGCTCCGGAATGTACACGGCCAATTCCATGAACTGCCTCGTTGAGACGCTCGGTATGGCCCTGCCCGGAAACGGCAGTATCCCCGCTGTCCACAGCGCGCGGATGCAGCTCGCTAAAATGGCCGGTGAGCGCGTGATGGGGATCCTGAAAGAGGATCTGCGTCCGAGCGATATTCTCACTCCCGAAGCCTTTGAAAATGCACTGCGCGGCGAGATGGCCCTTGGCTGCTCGACCAATTCCGTGCTTCACCTGACGGCAATCGCCCATGAGATGGGTGTGCCGCTCGATATTGACCGCATTGATGAAATCGGCCGCGCTACTCCGCAGATCTGCAAGCTGAATCCGGCCAGCCAGGTCTTTATTACCGATCTGTACGAGGTCGGCGGAATCCAGGCCGTTTTGAAAGAGCTTGCACGCGGCGGAATGATCCATACTGACTGCAAAACAGTCTCCGGTACAGTGGCAGATCGCATCAGGAACGCGCCCGCCGCAGACGGCGAGATTATCCGCACACTGGAAAATCCGTTCCGTCAGGACGGCGGAATTGCCGTTCTGAAAGGTAATATCGCACCTGAGGGGGCTGTTGTCAAGCAGGGGGCTGTCGCTCCTGAAATGATGCAGCACACTGGTCCGGCGCGCTGCTTTGACTGCGAGGAGGACGCCTCCGACGCAATCCTTGGCGGCAAGATCAAGGAGGGCGATGTGGTCATTATCCGCTATGAGGGACCGAAGGGCGGCCCCGGTATGCGCGAAATGCTGACTCCGACCTCTGCCCTGACCGGTATGGGCCTTGGATCCAGCGTGGCCCTGATTACAGACGGACGATTCTCCGGTGCAACCCGCGGCGCAGCTGTCGGCCATGTCTCTCCGGAGGCTGCCGCAGGCGGAAATATCGCTCTGATTCAGGAGGGCGACATGGTAGAAGTGGACATCACCAACCGCAGACTCAATGTGCTGGTAGACGACGCTGTTCTTGAGGAGCGCCGCCGGAACTGGAAAGCTCCCGAACAGCATCTGACCGGGTATGCGAAGCGGTATGCCCAGCATGTAACCTCGGGTGCACGCGGCGCCGTATTTGAGGATTGATTCTGCACTGACTGTCACAAATTGAATACTGCTGAACACAGCAGCTGAAATGGCGCATCCCAAAACGGGATGCGCCATTGATATGTGAGGCAAAAATCTTTGAAAGTTCCAAATGACTGCCTACATTCACAGTTTGGAATATCGATAATCCCCGTGTGAAATACACAAAGGGTATTCGTTTGAACCTCGATATCGCTCTGATAACCTCTCACCGTTCTAAATACAAAATAAATATTAAAAAATATTATCTTTTGAAGTCAGATTGTAGAGCTACAATACATATTGGACAGAGAGGAAAAAAGCAATAAAAAAGTAGAAGGACAGAGCCATTATAGGGTATAGTTAAGTTACCACACCAAACAAACCCAAAAAGGAGCTCTGTCCCTCATGAGTAAAAGTATAACACAAGACATGCGGTATCGGCAATCCCTAATGCAGTATGCAGAGAAATATGGTGTAAGCCGTGCGAGCCGGAAATACAACAAAAGCCGGTCATATATCTACTTCTGGAAGGCACGCTGGGATGGAAGTGTGGAATCCCTGGCCT
>DVHF01000035.1 GCA_018712265.1 Candidatus Gallacutalibacter pullicola | reverse complement strand
CAGAAATTCCTGTACAACAGTATCATCCGTAATGTGAAGAACGTCCGTTAAAAAGTCCCGAATCACCATCAAGTTTTCCCTCCTAAAATTCCCGCTTTTTGCCGCACAGCCCTTTGAATTTGAAGAACTTGTTTTTACAGCTGTTTCCGCATAGAAAAAGTTTTTTGCCGTGCAAATTGTATCATATGGCAAAAAGCACTCCCGTTTTACCCTCGTAACAGCTGAGACAGATCCCCAAAGTGCTGTGGCTTCAGTGCTGTATGTGAATATTTGAAGTCATTATACTATAATCTGGAAAAAGATTCATTATCATATGTTAATTTCAAAGCCTTTTTCCGGGGTCAAATTTCAAAAATCCCGCAGTATTCCCGTGCCCCAAATATCCTACAGAAAGAGACGGCAAAGCAGATATAAAAACGGAGCCGCCCGGCAAATCCGGAACAGCTCCGTTTATAGATTTCCGTATGAACCGGCTTTATCCCGCCTTGTGGATTTCTGTATAAATCAGCTTTTATCTCACCAGACAGGGGCGTTTCGGATCGAATTTCCAGCCGGGGATCAAATACTGCATTCCGATAGAATCATCGCGGCCGCCAAGGCACTTCTCCTGATAGAGACGGTGCGCCTTTTCCAGCTGATCAAAATCGATCTCCACGCCAAGCCCCGGAACATCCCGCGGTACGGCCACACAGCCGTCCACAATCTCCGGGCTTTTCCGGCAGAGCCGCTCCCGGCCCTCCTGCCAGATCCAGTGCGTGTCAATCGCGTTCAGCCTCCCCGGGACCGCCGCCGCGGTGTGCGCTACCATAGCAAGCGAAATATCAAAATGGTTGTTGGAATGGCATCCCCATGTGAGACCGAAATCATTGCAGAGCTGACCGACACGGACGCTTCCCGCCATGGTCCAGAAATGCGGATCCGCCAGCGGGATATCAACACTGTTCAGGGCGAAGCTGTGCGTCATCTGACGCCAGTCGGTGGCTATCATATTTGTGGCGGTGGGGAGGCCCGTCCTGCGCCGGAATTCCGCCATGATCTCACGGCCGGAGAAGCCGTCCTCCGCACCGCAGGGATCCTCGCAGTATGTAAGAATTCCGTGCATATCGCTGCAAAGCCTGACGGCATCCTCCAAAAGCCAGCCGCCGTTCGGATCCAGTGTGATGCGCGCCTGCGGGAACTCCGCCTTGAGCGCGCGGACGCACTCGATTTCCTTTTCCCCCTTCAGCACGCCGCCCTTGAGCTTGAAATCATCAAACCCGTATTTTTCCCTGACAGCCCTGGCCTGTGCGACGATTGCCTCCGGCGTCAACGCCTCCTCGTTGCGCAGACGGTACCACGTGCAGGGATCATCCTCCGCATGGTCGTAGGGAAGATCGGTCTTTTTGCGATCGCCCACAAAGAACAGGTAGCCCAGCATCCGGACGCTTTCCCGCTGCTGGCCGTCCCCGAGGAGGGAAGCTACAGGAAGATCCAGATATTTGCCAAGCAGATCCAGAAGCGGTGCCTCAACCGCAGTCAGCACATGCACGCCCGTGCGCAGATCAAAGGTCTGTGCGCCGCGCTCGTCCTTCTCTCCCTTGGAATCCAGATATTCCTTTACGCGCAGGAGGGTATTTTTGTAATCGGCTGTCCGCGTCCCTTCCACGATCGGCACAACCTCTTCCAGTGCGGCTGTGATTTTCGTCCCTCCGGGCACTTCGCCAACGCCGGTTCTCCCGTCGGAATCAGTCATTACAACGACATTCCGGGTAAAATAGGGAGCGTGGGCGCCTGAAAGGTTCAATTCCATACTGTCCAGCCCTGCCACGGGGAATACCTTCATAGAAGCAACAACCGGACCCATGCAAAACATCCATCCTTTCTGCGGCATCAAAGCCGTTTCAATATATTTTTGAAAGCCGGATCCACCGGACACCTCCGCAGAAGTCCCGCCGCCGGCCTTTTACCATTGTCAAAACAGAGAAAAATAGCCCTGTTCCGATGAAACAGGGCTTTCAGGTTATGCTTCGTAATTGGCAGGGTTGTCCCCAACAGAGACAAGAATCTGGTGCAGCTTCATGAACGCAGATTCCGACGGCTGCTGAAGCTTCTGCGCGCTTACGCGGACATTATCCGGCGTATTCTGAGCGGCAAGGATGGCGCTCAGACGGTGACGGAAATTGTGGACGCAGAAATAGGCCATGCGGATTTCCCTCAGCTGCATATCCTGCTCAAAGGCAGAAAATTTCTGCTGGGCGGATTTTGCGAGCTCCATATTCTGCTCGATCCGCTGTTTGAGATCCTCTTTCACCTCAGGATGGCGCTCCAGATACTTTTGAGAGGAAATAAGATATTGCTGTAAAGCTGCCGCAATCGCCTGCATATCTAATTTAGTCAAATCGCTTTCCACTTGTCTGGCCATGGAAAAAGCCTCCTTTCATAAAATCCCGCTTTTGCGGGGACGTAACAGGACTATCATACCACGAACCCGGCGAAGTTACAAGGCTTCTGCCAAAGGATCGGTGGAAGTTTTTTCCGGACAGCAAAAACGCGCGGGATTTTGTCCTGCGCGTTTGCTAAAGAGAGGAGGATACTATGAAAAAAGTAATATCGAATTCCTGGGGGTTATCAGGAAAGGTGTAATCTGTTTGATTTGATGGTTTTATTATATCCAGCAAATGTGTAGAAACTTTGAATATATTGCAAATCTTGTGAGAATAGCATATGAAAAAAATACGAATCTATACATTGCGCCCGCAGAAAATTTTTCAGCCTTTTGGCCAGCCGGGATACGGTTCGTCGAGCGGGAACGTGATATTCAGGCTTTCCAGCGTAAGCGGCTGGTTGTCCTCCATGCAGTAATAGATCGGCAGGGAGGATGGATCGCCCAGCGTGGGATCCACAAAGTTATATTGCAGTGTGTGCTGAATGCTGTCCAGAATCGTCTGCGCCAGCTGGTAGGAATCATAGACGAAGAATTCCTCGTTCTGCGGATCCGGCGGCCCGGTGAACAGCGCACATTCGCTGCTGAAGCAGACGGTCATGCCGCCTTTCCCTGTTGTAACCTCATCTGCGAGCGAGAGATCCCAGCCTGTAAGATCTGAAATGGACTGGATTAGGAATTCCGGCGTGAGGGTGGAGATATCGCCGTCAAACGCGACGGGATATCCGGTGAAATTCCCGTCCATGCCAATATACAGCGTAACGGTTTGTGTCTGCGGCGTGTCTGCGATTTCGGACGAGGAGGGCTCAGATTCAGAGGAAGAAACAGGCGCGGAGGATTCCGATACCTCGGAAGGCGGCTCAGAAGCTTCCGGGGAGGAACTCTCTGAAACTGACGGACTGGACGATGCCGTACTGCTCTCCGGACTGTTCTGGACCTGCGAACAGCCGGAAACAGCGGCAGTTATAACAACAAGTAAAATCAATAGATATTTCTTCAAAACGTAAAATCTCTCCTTTCTAAAAATAAAGCCTGCATGAGCGGAATCCACTGACAATCAGAGGGAACCGGCTTTCGGTTCATTATACACCGGATTTCTGATTTTGTCATCCGGATTATTCCAATTTGTATAATACAGTTTGAATTTTCCAAATTCAGCGGAAAAGTTTTAAAAATTCCATCCCTTTTGATCCAAAAAAATGGGAAAAACCGGATTTGGACGGATTCAGCGCGTTTTAGGCGAAAAAGAATCGTTTTGATACAGCAGGATTCCAGGGATAGCCGGGCCGTGTCCGGACGCGGTAAGGAAATATCCGGCTTGAGTTGAACTATCAAAAATTTTCGTGTATAATAAAAACAAATTCAGCGAAGGTTTCCAAAAGAGGTGAAAGGGTTATGGAAAAACTGTTCTATTGCTGCATCGCGGCAGGGCTGGCGATCCCGCTGCTCAACCTGCTGCTGGGGCTTTTAGGTCTTCCTCTGGACGGCCTGGGCCAGTCGCTTGATCTGGATCTGGACGCCGATGTGGACGGGGATGGTTTTTTCGGCGGTAAGCTTCCTGTCAATCTCATGACCCTGTCCTTTGCGGCCGTCATTTTCGGGGCGGCGGGGCTTCTCTTTCTCGGGAGAATTCCGGATGCCGCGGTACTCTGTATTGCTCTTGCAAATGCCCTGCTGGGAGGATATCTTCTGGGGAGGTTTGTGATCCTCCCGCTCAAACGGAACGATTCCTCTGCGCTTAAAATGGAGCAGCTTGAGGGCCGGACCGGGATTGTAAAAATGGAAATTCGCTCGGATTTTGCAGGCACAATCAGTGTTTTGAGTTCTATCGGGAGCAAGATCAGCTATAGTGCACTGCCCGCGGAGGGAATTGACAGGATCCCCGTGGGAACACGCGTGAAGGTGATCCGCGTCTCAGAGGACGGAAAAACCTGCATCGTCAAGGCTAAGCCTTGACGTAAACCGCGCACCGCCGTGCAAACACGGCGTACAGTACGGTGGGTTAATTAGGCCAATATGCCCGCGTTGAAGTGTACACTGGATTCTTTGCCGCGCAGACAAGGCTAAGCCTTGACGTAAACCGCGCACCGCCGTGTAAACACGGCGTACAGTACGGTGGGTTAATTAGGCCGATATGCCCGCGTTGAAGCGTGCAGTGGATTCTTTGCCGCGCAGACAAGGCTAAGCCTTGACGTAAACCGCGCACCGCCGTGTAAACACGGCGTACAGTACGGTGGTTAATTGGGCCGCTATGCCCGCGCTTGAAGTGCGCTGTGAGTTCTCTGCCATGCGGGCGGCTAAGCCTTAACACCTTGTGGCAAGGGGATTGTTTCGTCAATCGTATGGGTATCCGGGGCGAGCCTGCCGCCGCGACACAGTGCTCATGCGAAGCGGTGTTTCAGCGACCGGAGGGAGCGATCCGCGGTCTGGGTCCGGGCCTGCGGCCCGGCGGCGGTCCAGCGCGCCGGTGCGCTGGGACAAAGCAAAGCTTTGTAGAAAAGAAACGGAGGGAAAGCTATGCCAACAGAAATTTTGGGAACAGTGGGAATTATTGTGATTGCTCTGGTGCTTATTCTGATCTGCATCCTGTCCACGTGGAAGAAGGTTCCGGCGGATAAGGCGGCGATCGTTACCGGGCTTGGGAAAGCAAAGGTAGTCACGGGCGGCGGTACAGTCGTGATCCCGATTTTGCAGCGGATCGACTATATCACGCTCGAAAACATCAGCTTTGATGTGAATATGCAGGGAACCTTGACGGCAGACGCCGTCCCGATCGAAGCAAACGGCACCGTCGTTGTCAAAATCAAGAACGACGAGGTTATGATCCGCTCGGCGGTCGAGCAGTTCAACTGCGGCCGCACAGAGGAGACAAAGCAGCACATCATGGAGACGGCGCGCGATGTGTGTGAGGGCCGTCTGCGTGAAATCATTGCCGATATGACGGCTGAACAGCTCTACAAAGACAGAAAGACATTCTCTGAGCGCGTCAAGGAGGTTGCGGAGGATCAGCTCTCTGAGCTGGGTCTGGAGCTGAAATCCTTTACCATCAAGGGGATCGGCGATCAGAACGGCTATTTTGACGCGCTGAGCAAACCGCAGATTGCCGCCGTAAAGCGTGACGCTGAGGTCGCACAGGCCGAAGCGATGAAAGAAAGCATGATTAAAACCTCCGAGGCCAAGCGCGCCGGGGAAGAAGCCCGTCTGGAAGCGGAAGCGCGCGTCGCGGAGGCACGTAAGGACGCTGATATCAAGAAGCTGAATTACGAGAAAGAACGCCAGACGACACAGGCTGTCGCGGACGCGGCGTACGATATCCAGAAAAACATCACCCAGAAGGACATCACAAACGCCGAAATGGACGCGAGCGTCCTGAAAGAGCAGAGGGCGCGCGAGGTGCGCGAGGCGGAAATCCAGATTCAGATCACCGCCGAGCAGAAGAACATCGAGCTTGCCCAGAAGAAGGTGCAGCGCAAGGAGGCTGAGCTTCAGGAAACTGTGATCAAGCCTTCTGAGGCCGCGAAGCGCAGGCAGGAGCTGGAAGCCGAGGCCGAGAAGTCCGCGAGCATCCTCCGTGCGCAGGCAGAAGCCGAAGCCAAAAAGCTGGATGCCGCGGCACAGGCCGAGCGCATCAAGCAGGAGGGTATCGCCCAGGCTGAGATCATCCAGCGTCAGGGCCTTGCAGAAGCTGAGGCAATCCGCCAGAAGGGTCTTGCGGAGGCCGAAGCACTGGAAAAGAGAGCCGAGGCTCTGGCAAAGATGAATGATTCCGGTAAGCTGCAAATGGTTATCGACAAGCTGCCGGAGATCGCGAGGGCGATCGCGGAGCCGATGGCGAAGATCGGGAACATCACGATCATCGACGGCGGCAGCGCTGACGGGCAGGCCGATGGCGGCGCGGTCAATGTGGCCCGCTACACAGTGGGCGCGATGAAAGCGGTCAACGATTCTCTCAAGGATACCCTTGGCTTTGACATGACCGAAGTGATGCGCGCCAACACCTTTGAGGGCAAGACCACCCAGAAGCTGACCGTAGATGTGAATCAGCTCCCGTCCAGCCCGGATAAGGAAAAAAGCGAATAATTTTCCACAGGGATGCGTACCGTATGGTGCGCATCCCTCATTTTAGCAGGCTAAGGCAGGCTAAGGCAGGCTAAGCCTGCACGTAGACCGCGCCGCGCTCCCTCCGGTCGCTGAAACACCGTTTGCTTTGGCATTGTGCCGCGATGGGAGGCCGGTCGGGAATTATGATAATATTTGAAGAAAGACTGCAGCGCGGGCATTTTAGCACAATCGACCACCCAGCCGGGCGACCGGAGGGAGCGTGCGCGATCTGCCCACCGCAGGTGCGTTTATCATGCTCTGCTTTCCCTCTGTTGGGCTTCAAACTCCTCCAGCAGCTTGACGGCTTCTTCAAAATAGCCCTGCCAGGTCTTTTCTGTGTGTCCCAGCACATGGAGCTTGTGCGCGTTGGAGACCGGGAACAGCAGCTTTTCTGCCGGACTGCTCAGCACAGCTTCCGATACCGCCGGGCTGATTTCCCCCAGCATCGCATTGGGCAGGATGATGCCTACAGGTCCGAGAATCACGTCGGCCCGGGCACAGTTGTATCGAATCGCGTTTTCTCCGGTCGCACCCTTTTTTGCACCGCCGCGCATCATGTTGGCAGTAGCCATCGCGTTTGTGCCGAGCACAGTCAAATCGGCCTGCGGGAATCGGTCCAGGATTTTTTCCACAATACTGCGGCCCAATCCGCCGCCCTGACCATCTATGACAAGAATCCGCATTATAAAAACTCTCCTTTCGGGGCGGAAATCCGCCTGAAATCATTGTACTGGAATTTTGGGGGATTGTCCAGAGCCGCGCGGCCGGACATAAAAATCCGGCCCGGAAAAGCATCCGGGCCGGGAAGTATGTAGACATTTTCAAAAGCGGCGTCAGAGATATTCCTGAAAAAAGGTTTTGAGAGACTGCATTGCATTTTGCTCATCCGGCCCGCTGACCGAAAGGACCACCTTATCGCCGCAGCGGACATTCAGGGCCATCAGCGCAAACAGCTTTTTCAGATTTGCGCTCCTGCCGTCCTTTTCCACCGTCAGATCACTTGAGAATTTCTGTGCTTCCTTGACGAGTTGCGCCGCCGGACGCGCATGAATCCCGTTCTGTTCCCTGATTTGGTAGGTAAACTCCTTCATAAAATTCTCTCCTTTCCGGTGCTTTTACGGCTCCTGAAGTAAGGCGTTGTTTGAAACATCACCGGCCTTTTTCATCATAACAGCCGCCGCAGGCAGCAAAAATAGACGAAATACATCAAATATTTTCATGTTTTGGCCTGCAATCGTCCTGCCCTGATGAAAAGTCCGGCATTTTTTCTATTTTCAATCAAGGCCTATTTGGGGATACGTCAAAAGGTTGTGGACTTTATTCAAATTATTATATGATGATTATAACATATTTTATAAAAAAATCCTACTGGTTTTTTTGCGTTTTTTTAAACTTTTTTCGCCAGGACGGTGTATCTTTTTTTAGTACCTGCCGTGTGAAGAATTCCCGTCAGTTTTCTGCTGTCGGATGAATGGGGAGAAGTCTCTTGATTTTCAATGGTTTTTGGGATGTATTTAGGAAAAATCAATAAAATATGACCGGAGATTCCCGAAGATTTACGGTTGATATTTCTAAATAAATGTGGTAAAGTGTGGATAAGTAACTTGTATCTTACTACCGGAGGAGTGGGAACATGAAAAAACAGAAGGTTTTCAGGCGCGGAGCGGGGATCCTGCTTCCGGTGGCGAGCCTGCCTTCGCCGCACGGGATCGGCACATTCGGAAAGGATGCCTATCAGTGGCTGGATTTTTTGAAAGACGCGGGCCAGCAGTATTGGCAGGTACTTCCGATGGGGCCTACCAGCTACGGCGACAGCCCTTATCAAAGCTTTTCCGCCTTTGCAGGAAACCCGTACTTTATCGATCCGGAGCTTCTCGCTGGGGAGGGCCTTCTGACGCAGTCCGAGCTTTCTGAATGTTCCTTTGGTGAAAGCCCCGACCGAATCGATTATGCCGCCCTGTATGAAGGCCGGTTCCTGCTGTTGAAAAAGGCGTTTGATCGCAGCCGCCACAGAGATACGGAAGCCTATGCGCAGTTCTGCTGCCGAAACAGCCAATGGCTTGACGCCTACGCGGAATTTATGGCGTTTAAAATGAAATTCGGCGGGAAAAGCTGGCTGGAATGGCCGGACGCGCTCCGCCGCCGGGAACCGGAGACTATGCGCGCCGTGCGGTCTGAATTGGCGGAGGAAACCGCGTTCTGGAAATTCTGCCAGTTCAAGTTTGACGAGCAGTGGCGGGCGCTCCGCGAATATGCGCACAAGCTGGGTATTGGGATCATCGGCGATATCCCGATCTACGCGGCGATGGACAGCGCAGATACATGGTCGGAACCGGAAGTATTTTATCTCGATCCCGATGGGTTCCCGATCGACGTGGCAGGCTGCCCGCCGGACGCCTTTTCCGCTACGGGACAGCTGTGGGGAAATCCTCTGTACCGCTGGGAGTATCAGGAAAAAACCGGGTTTGACTGGTGGAAACGCCGCCTTGCTCACACCTCCGAGCTTTATGACATCGTGCGCATCGATCATTTCCGCGGTCTCGCCGGGTACTACGCAATTCCTGCCGGGGACAAGACCGCCGAGCACGGCGAATGGCGCAGGGGACCCGGCATCAAGTTCTTTGAGGCCGTACAGGAAAGTCTCGGCGGCACAAAGTGGATCCTCGAGGATCTCGGCTATCTCACGCCGGATGTGATCCGGCTGCGGAAAGCCATCGGTGCGCCGGGCATGAAGGTGCTGCAATTCGCGTTCGATTCCCGCGAGGAGAGCGATTACCTGCCCCACAATTACGAGAAAAACTGCATCGTGTACACGGGCACGCACGACAACGACACCATGACCGGCTGGATGAAAACCGCCGCCAAAGCGGACGTGGTGTTTTCCAAAAAATATCTGAATATCCGCAGGAACCAGGGGGCCAGCTGGGAATATATCCGCGCGGCCTATGCGAGCGTCGCGTCGCTCGCCGTGGTCCCGATTCAGGACTTCCTCTGCCTGGGCAGCGAAGCGCGGATCAATACGCCGTCCACGCTGGGCGGCAACTGGGAATGGCGTTTGCGGGCGGACGCGCTCTCCCCGGAGCTCGCGGAAAAAATCCGCAGTTTTACCGCCCTATACGGCAGACTTTGATAGGGCCGATAAAAACGAAAGGATAATCTGTATGACAATTTACACGACCAATGAATGGAAGGGTTATGGCAAGCAAAATTATTATTGGAACGAATATAGGCTTGAGGGAAATCAGGTTGTCAAATATAAATGCCATAGACGGAAGTTTTTTGATGGGGATGAAAACAGCTGGGATGAGGGTGAACAAGCAGAACAATCTTGGAACATTGACGATCCTTCAATGCCGGAATGGTTAAAACAGTATATATAATACAATTTGTAATCATATAACAGGATAGATCATTAAATATCAGAAATCTTCTGTCTCAACGCTGCGGGAGAATAATCGCCCAAGGTAATAATCCGCACTGGGGAGACCACTTTTCAGCAGGAGGTTAGATATGAGTCAGTTTCAGGAAACGATTGAGAGGTGCCTGCGGGAAACCGGAGCGCCCTCCGCACAGGAGGCCACCGCAAAGCAGCTTTATCACAGCGTGTCGCGTGCGGCGATGGCAGAGCTTATGGCGCGCTGGAAAAAGACGGAAAACCAGAAGCGCGCCTGCTATCTTTCGGCGGAATTCCTTACGGGCCGCCTGATTTACAGCAATTTGATGAACCTTGGACTGCTGGAGGAAACCACCCGGTATCTGGAGCAGAACGGGATTTCTCCGGCCGTATTTGAGCAGATAGAGGACGACGCGCTCGGAAACGGCGGGCTGGGACGGCTTGCCGCCTGTTTTCTGGATTCCGCGGCGACGCAGAACATCCCGCTCGACGGCTACGGGATCCGTTACCGGTACGGCCTGTTCCAGCAGCGGTTTGAGGACGGCTTCCAAAAGGAATATCCCGACGACTGGACGCGCTTTGGGGATCCGTGGAGCATCCGGCGGGAAGAGGAATCCGTCCTTGTCCGGTTCGCCGATCAGACAGTGCGGGCAGTCCCGTATGATATGCCCGTGATCGGCTACGGCGGAACGTGTATCAATACGCTGCGTTTGTGGCAGTCCGAGCCGGTGGACGGCTTTGATCTGTCGCAGTTCAACAGCCAGAATTACACAGAGGCCTCGGAGAAACGCACGCTTGCAGAGGCAATCTCCGCCGTGCTGTATCCCAACGATGACACGCGCGAGGGCAAACGCCTGCGCCTCAAACAGCAGTATTTCTTTGCGAGTGCGTCGATCCAGAGCATCCTGCGCGATTACCGGCGCGCGCATGGGGACGATTTCTCTCAGCTGCCGCAAAGCTTTGCGATCCAGCTGAACGATACGCATCCGGTGATTGCGATCCCGGAGCTGCTGCGCATCCTGTGCGGCGAATATATGGTGCCGTTCGACGAAGCGTTTGCGCTTGCCCGCGATACGTTCGCCTACACCAACCACACCATCATGGCGGAAGCACTCGAAAAATGGGATATTCCGCTGTTCCTGTCCGTCGCGCCGGAGGTGTATCCGTATGTGGTGATGCTGCAAAACAAGCTGCGTCTGGATCTTGCCGCGCGCGGGATTTCCGGCGAAGATCAGAAAATTTATTTCCTGTCGGACGGCCGTCAGATCCACATGGCGCGTCTGGCGATCTATGCGTCCCATTCCACGAACGGCGTTGCAAAAATCCACACGGAAATCCTGAAAAACACGGCGCTTCCCGAATGGTACCATCTGTACCCGGAACGCTTTAACAACAAGACGAACGGCATCACCCAGCGGCGCTGGCTGGCGCTGTGCAACCGGGAGCTTTCCGGCTTTATCACGGATCGGCTCGGCAGCGGCTGGATCACTGATTTGGATCAGCTCAAGGGACTGGAAAAATACGCGGACGATCCCCATTCCCTGCGCCAGCTTCTGGAAATCAAGCAGGAGAAAAAGCGTCAGCTTGCGGCCTATGTACAGGCGCACGACGCTTTCCAGCTGCACACGGATTTCCTGTTCGACATCCAGATCAAACGCCTGCACGAATACAAGCGTCAGCTTCTCAACGCGTTCTCGATTCTGGATCTGTATTTTGGTCTCAAGGAAGGCCGCATCCATGATTTTTACCCCACAGTTTTCCTGTTCGGCGCAAAAGCGGCCCCCGGCTATTACCGCGCCAAGGGAATCATTAAATTCATTAACGAGACGGCAAAGCTGATCAATTATGACAGTGATGTCAACCGCATGATGCAGGTCCTGTTTGTGCAGGATTACAATGTGTCCTATGCGGAAAAGCTGATTCCGGCCGCTGATATTTCCGAACAGATCTCCACTGCCGGAACAGAAGCGAGCGGCACAAGCAACATGAAATTCATGCTCAACGGCGCAGTGACGCTCGGCACGCTCGACGGCGCAAACATAGAGATTGTGGATCGCGCAGGCCGCGAAAATAATTATATTTTCGGTGCGACTGTGGAGGAACTCGACGCACAGCGCGATTCTTATGATCCGGTCAAGCTGTACGAGGGGATCCCGCGCATCCGCCGCGTAGTGGACACGCTGGTAGACGGCACGTTTTCGGACGGTAGCACCGGGATGTTCCGCGAGCTTTACGACGCCCTGTTGAAGGGGGCAAGCTGGCATCAGCCCGATCACTATTTCCTGCTTCAGGATTTTCTCCCCTATTGCGGCGCGCGTCTGCGTGCGAACCGCGACTACGCGCAGGATCGGGAAGCCTTTGCGCGCAAATGCCTGATAAACATCGCCAACGCCGGCCCCTTCTCCAGCGACCGCACCATCCGCCAGTACAGCACCGACATCTGGCACCTTCTCCCGTAACGGGGCCTACTGCCGAGACGGGGCCTGCGCCCGCACGCGGGCCGTCCCCCTTTGTCGCTTCGCGACAAAAGGGGACGGCTCGTCCGAGGCGGAAGCCCCTGTAACTTCGTCACGGGAGAGAACGGAGAGTCCGGATCAGGCGGGCGGCGGGTAGGCCCATGACATTGAAGAAATCACCGTCGATGCGTTTGACAAAGACGAGTGCGCGGCCCTGAATCCCATAAGCTCCGGCCTTGTCCATCGGTTCTCCGGTGGCGATGTAGTCCTCAATCTCAGCGGCGGAAAGAGGATAGAATTCTACGGGAGTTTCCTCGCAGAATAAAATGGGATCTCCCTCTGTGGGCAGGATGCAGACGCCTGTAAAAACGTGGTGCGTGCGTCCGGAAAGGGAGGAGAGCATCGAAAATGCTTCCTGCCGGGAATGAGGCTTGCCGAGAATCTTTCCGTCCAGATACACCACCGTGTCGGCAGCCACGACGGGGAACCCGGCTGCTTCCGGCATACGGCGCACGGCCTCAGCCTTTTGGCGCGCAAGACTCTGCACAGCCTGGGCCGGTGTGCTTCCTGGGGGGATTACCTCGTCCACGTCTGAGACGAGAACCCGGAACGGCACACCAGCCAGTGTGAGGATATCCCGGCGGCGCGGTGAGGATGACGCGAGAATAAATTCCTGCATGATTTATTCTCCAATGCTGGGAATGGCAACCTCGGTGTCCACGTCTTTTGTGTAGTCCACACCCGGAATCTGGAAACCGAACATCTGATAGAAGTCCTCCCAGTAGCCGTCGATATCGGCGTGATCGCGCACGACGCTGTCATCGAGACGGGTCCACAGATCGGAAATTTCCTGCTGGATTTCCGGCTTCATCTCCCAGTCGTCCATGCGGATGCGCCCCTCGGAATCGGTCACAGGCTGTCCGGCCGGGAACAGCTTTTCGTGATACAGGCGGTACATCTGCTCGATGCAGCCCTCGTGCAGGCCGCGTTCCTTCATCGACCTATAGAGCAGGGAGATGTACAGCGGCACAACCGGGATGGCCGCGCTTGCCTGCGTAACCAGCGCCTTGTTGACTGAAATATATGCGGAAACCTCGGGGAATTCCTTGGTGATCTCGACAGACTTGTTGTAGAGATCGCGCTTCGCCATGCCGATGGAACCGTTGAGATAGATCGGATGTGTCAGCTCCGGCCCGATGTAGGAGTAAGCGACCGTTACCGTGTTCGGCGCAAGTACGCCGGCGTCATGAAGCGCGGCGATCCAGTCTTTCCAGTCCTCGCCGCCCATCACGTGAACGGTGTCGCGGACTTCCTCGTCGGTGGCAGGCTCGACGGTCACTTCAGAGATGGAACGCGTTTTTAAATCGATCGTCTTGTTGGTGAAGGGATCGCCGGTTGTCTTGAGCACAGAGGACACGGTCGTGCCGTCCGGCATGGTGCGGCGCGGCGCGGCAAGGCTGTAAACCAGCAGATCGATTGTGCCCAGATCCCTGCGGATCATCTCGATGGCCTGATCCTTTACCTCTTTAGAGAAAGCGTCGCCGTTGATCGTTTTGGCGTAAAGGCCGTCGGCAGCGGCAAGCTTCTCAAATGCGGCGGTGTTGTACCAGCCTGCACTGGCAGTGCGCGGGCCTTTGGCGGGCTTGTCAAAAATAATTCCAAGCGTGGCCGCTCCGCACGAAAACGCCGAAACGATGCGGGAAGCAAGGCCGTAGCCTGTGGATGCGCCGATCACCAGCGCCCTTTTGGGACCATCCACATGGGGCTGGGACTTCACATATTCCACCTCGCGCCGGACATTCTCAAAGCATCCGGTGGGATGGGCGGTCGTGCAGATAAACCCTCTTGTTTTTGGCTCGACAATCATATTTCATTCTCCTGTCTTTCTAAAATCTTCTTTTATTGTATTCCAAAACCGGAAAGAAAGCAAATGCGATTTTTCCCGGCCGCACTGCGGAAACAGTTATGCGGTGATTTCTCCCTCGCACCAATCCGCAAAGGCCGCGGTGATGCGCACCGGGAGGATTTTTCCGGATTCCGCGCCTGTGCCGGATACGTGGATCAGCGTATAATTGGGGGTATAGCCCTCCCAAATGCCGGGACGGATTTCGCGTTCGAGCAGGACATCCTCACACAGTCCGATCTGCTGTTGCAAAAATTCCTGTTTGGTGCGCTGTGTAGTCTCAATCATGCGGCGGCTCCGTTCCTCCTTGACGGCGTTGCGGACCTGATCGGGCATATCGAACGCGCGGGTTCCGGGCCTGCGCGAGTATGCGAACACGTGCGCGCGGGCAAAGCGGACCTGTTCTGCAAATGCAAGCGACCGCTCGAATTCATCGTCGGTTTCTCCGGGGAATCCCACCATGATGTCCGTCGTGATTGCGGCGTTTGGAAAAGCGGACCGGAGATTTTGGGCGATCGTAAAATACTCCTGCGCGGTATAGTGGCGGTTCATGCGGCGGAGCGTATCGTCGCAGCCGCTTTGCAGGGAGAGGTGGAACTGCGGGCACAGCTTTTCCTGCCGTGCAAGGCGGGCGATCACCTCCGGCGTGAGCTGCTCCGGCTCAAGCGATCCGAGACGGACGCGGGCAATTTCCGGAACGGAACAGGCCGCCTCGATCGCGCCGCAGAGATCCGCGTCAATGTCCTGCCCGTAAGCGGGGAGGTTGATCCCGGTGAGCACCACCTCGCGGTACCCCTGACTGCCGATCGCGGCAATTTCCGCCTGAATTTCATCGAGCGGTTTGGAGCGCACACGGCCGCGGGCGTAAGGGATGATGCAGTAAGAACAAAACCGGTTGCAGCCGTCCTCAATCTTGACGAACGCGCGCGTGCGTTCATGGAACTCCGTGACGGCCATCGCTTCAAATTTCTCGCCGTTCTGATGCGGGGCAATGTCCACGATCCGGTGGTGGGAGGAGAGATAGGCGAGAATATCGGGGAGCAGCGACGCGCGGTTGGAATTGCCGAGCACCACGTCGGCCTCCGTAAGCGATTCGGCTGTTTCGGGAAACGCCTGCGGCATACAGCCGGTCAGCACGATGACGGCGTCCGGATAATCGCGGCGGGCGCGGCGGAGCGTCTGGCGGACCTTCTGATCGCTGGAGGCTGTCACCGTGCAGGAGTTGATCAGCACCACATCGGGGATCTCTCCGTCCGAACAGACAGTAAAGCCTGCTGCGCACAGCTGGCCGATCATTGCCTGTGATTCATATTGATTGACCTTGCATCCAAGGGTGATTGCGGAAACCTTCATGTTAAAAAAATCCTTTCCCCAAACGTTGGGTTTTATGAAAAACGGGTATGACAAAGAAGAAAAAAGTCCATAGTAACCGAAAAATAGCGCGAAAAAACGGTGCGATATTAGTAAAAATGTGTATTGACCTTCTGCGACACGTTGCGTTATGATAAAGACAAATCGATGAAACAACGTTCCTTTTAAAATGGAGGCTTTTTTATGTACACAACAACCATTATGTTATCCAGTATTGAGGCAGTAAAGAAGTTTGTAACGCTGACGAACCGTTACGATTTTCCCATCAATCTCACCACGGATAAGTATAAGATTGACGCAAAGTCCATCATGGGCGTGTTCAGCCTGGATCTCTCCAAGCCTGTCACCATTCAGGTGGAGAGCGACGATCCGCAGGATTTCCTGGAGAAAGTCAAGAGCTTTTCCGCAGAGAACTGAAACGCGCAGTTTAAAACCGTTACTTACAGGAAGCTTTCCGTATCGCACTGTACGGAAAGCTTCTTTTTCGTTCTATCTTGTTTTTAGGAGAGCTTACCCATTGGTGAGCTCATCGTACACCTGCCTGAGCTTGAGCATATCCTCAAAGGCGGCGGGCTTGCTGGCCGGATTGCGCAGAAGCGCCGCCGGATGCAGCATAGCGACCATTTTGATCCCGTTTTTATCGAAGAAAATCCCGTGTTCCTTTGTGATCTTGATGTCCGGCTTGATCAGGCGCATCGCCGCGATCCTTCCCAGACAGACGATAATTTTCGGCTGGATCAGGCTGATCTGCGTATTCAGCCAGCCGATGCACGCGTCCTGTTCTTCCGGCAGGGGATCGCGGTTCTGCGGGGGGCGGCATTTCACCATGTTTGCGATATAAATATCCTTTTCACGGCTGAAATCGACCGCGGCCAGAAGCTTGTCCAGATATTTCCCGGCACGCCCGACAAACGGCTCGCCCTGAAGATCCTCGTTTTCTCCGGGGCCCTCTCCGATAAACATAATATCCGCGCTGCGGTTTCCCACGCCGAATACCACATTATGCCGCGTCTCGCACAGCTTGCATTTTTGACACTCTTTACACTGCTTTTCCAGCTCGTCCCAATTCATTCCCATCACAAAAACCTCTTTTCTTTCCCAAAAGACAGAGTTAAACGTCCCAGATTCGTTTCAGAAAACCGCATGACTGCACAAGCTCATCTTCATCCCTGAAATTGCTGCGGTAAACCTCAATCACCGCATCGCCCGAATATTGCAGCGTGTCCAGAATTCGTCTCAGGCGCGTATAGTCTGTCACCCCATGGCCCGGAAGCAGGCAGTCCTGGGTGTCGTTGTGGTCGTTCAAATGCAGGTGCACCAGCTGTTCGCCCATTGCGGCGCACATCTCAAACGGATCAAAGCCCGCGCGCACAGCCTGCTTTAAATCCAGCACAAACGCGCAGTTATCCCCGAGAGTATCCCTCATGCGGCGGATAAAAGCGGGATCCTCGCTGCGGAACAGGTTGACGTTTTCCTGTGCGACCGTGATCCCGAAAGATTTCCCAAGCTCATATAATTTCGCATACCGTTCCAGATACTCCTGTTCCGTAATCCGGCGGCGCCGGTAATCGCGCTCGCCGTGCAGGACGAAGATCGAGGCGCCCAGAATATTTGCGGCCTCGAAGTAATAGCGGTGGAGTTCCAAAGCGTCGAGGAAACGGCGGCGGTAATCGGAGAACAGCATCATCGTTTCAAATCCGGACGTAAACGGATGGATCGATCTGACCTCGCCGCCGCAGCTGTCGAGCCGGGATTTTAATCCGCGCACGAAATCCGGCTTTACTTCGCTGACCGTATTCAAAAATATCTCAAAAAAACGGATCCCGCCTGCGATCAGGTGGTCCAGAGCGATCTCCGGGACCTCGGGATACAGACAGGCCGTTGATACTCCCAATTTCATTCCAAATATTCTCTCCTAAGGCAGGCTGAGCCTGCACCCAGATCGCGCGCCTGCGGTGAGCAGCAGGCTAAGCCTGCACGTAGATCGCGCACCTGCGGTGAGCAGATCGCGCAGGCGTCGTACCTCCGCTTGGCTGGGTGCGCGATAGGGCTGAGACACCCGCGTTTGTAACTTTCTGCAAATATTATACCACACCTGCGGTGAGCAGATCGCGCCCGCTCCCTCCGGTCGCCCGGCTGAGTGGTCGATTGTGCTGTAATGCTCGCGTTTATAGTGCTCTGCGGATATTATACCACACCTGCGGTGAGCAAAACGCGAAAGCGTCGTACCTCCGCCTGGCTTGGTATTCGATTGGGCTAAAACGCCCGCGTTTATAGCCGTCTGCTGACATTATACCATATCCCTGACCAGTTTTCCACCGCGACAGAGTAATTTTTCCTATCGGAGTTTCAGCGACCGGAGGGAGCGATTCGCGGTTTACGTCAAGGCTTAGCCTTGTGATAATTGGTAGGAATGCGCACATACTAAAGGATACGCGGCAAGGGCCGTATGTGTCCCGGCGATATGCGGGACACGGAAATTTTGCAAGGAGGATAAGTATGGAGCAGAATCAGAACCAGGATCTTTTGGAAGAGGTCTACCGGGCTACGCAGATGGGATTGGAGGGGATCCGGGCAGTTACACCGAAAATCGAGGATACACAGCTGAAAAAGGAGATTCGCCGGGAGGAGGCCGTCTATCAGAAATTTGTTTCCCGCGCGGAGGAAATGCTGGCGGCCAAGGGTGCGATCCCCCAGACGCACGACGGGGTGAAAAAGGCCATGCTGTGGGGTTCTGTCCAGATGAATACGCTGATGGATTCCAGTCCGGAGCATATGGCGGAACTGCTAATTAACGGCACCACTATGGGAATTGTGGACATGACGAAAAAAATCAGCGAGCTTGGCGATTCGGATGCCGGCGCGCGGCGTCTGGCGGAGGATTTTATCAACTTCGAGGAAAAAAGCGTGGAGCAGCTTAAAAAATACCTCTGATTGATTTTTTATATGAAAGCGCCCCCGGTTTATTTAAGACGAACGGAAAGGGGCGGCCATCTGAAACTTGATGGACGCCCTGTCTGCAAGAAAGCCAATGTTTATCTTTCCTAATCGTTTCGCGATAAAATCAATTCGGGAACAGGAGAATCTTTTTCCTTTCTCTACTGTACTAACTATTGTAATGTTGCAAGCGGAAACCGCAAGTTTCTGTGCGGGGACTTGTTTTTGTCCGACGATTTCATTATAATAATAAAGATAATCAGGCCCGCAGCCCGCGGGCTACATAAAGGAGAACGCGTTTTTATGGCACTTCTCAGCGCAAGCAATCTCAGTAAGTCCTTTGGCACGGATGTTGTGCTGACAGGCGCATCCTTTGAGATTCAGGAAAACGACCGCGTGGGGCTTGTCGGCGTCAATGGCAGCGGCAAGACCACGCTTTTTAAAATGCTCACCGGGGAGCTTTCCTTTGACGACGGCAATATCTATCAGGCAAAGGAAACTGTGCTCGGATATATGGAGCAGCATGTCTGCCGCGATCTGGAACGCTCCGCCTATTCGGAGGTCCTCACCGTCTTTTCCGATCTGCTCGAAATGGAAAAGGAGCTCGAATATATCACGCAGCAGCTTCAGGCACGTCCGCAGGATATGGACAAGCTGATCGACCGCCAGACTTATCTGAACGATTATCTTGTCGCGCACGGCGGATTGACCTGCCGCGCCCGCGCGCGTTCCGCACTGCTTGGCCTTGGTTTCACGGATGAGCAGATGGGACAGGCTGTCGGCGTGCTCAGCGGCGGCCAGAAAGCAAAGCTGCAGCTTGCCAAAATGCTGCTGTGCGGAGCGAATCTTCTGCTGCTCGACGAACCGACCAACCATCTGGATATCACCTCAGTGGAGTGGCTCGAGGATTTCCTGCGCTCCTACAGCGGCGCGTATATCGTTATTTCCCACGACCGCTACTTCCTCGACCGCGTGACGAACCGTACCTTTGAACTGCAAAACCACCGCCTCACCCCATATAAAGGCAATTATTCCAATTATCTTGTGCTCAAGGCGGAAAACGACCTGACAATGCAGCGCAAATACGACAATACGCGCAAGGAAATTGCGCGGCTGGAGGGCGTTGTGGCACAGCAGCGCCAATGGAACCGGGAGAAAAATATCCGCACGGCAGAGAGCAAGCTCAAGGTGATCGAGCGGTTGGAAAGCACGCTGGAAAAGCCGGACGAAGCACCGGAAACGCTGCATTTCCAGTTCGGGATCCGTCAGCGCGGCGGAAACGATGTCCTGATGGCGGAGGATGTCTCGCTCAGCTTCGACGGCCGCACATTATTCCAAAACGTAAATATGCACATCCAGCGCGGGGAGCGCGTCTTTCTGATCGGTCCGAATGGCTGCGGAAAGACTTCTCTGTTCAAGACACTGCTTTCCATTTATAAGCCGGACACAGGGGAGATCCGTTTCGGCGCGGGGATCGACGTCGGATATTACGATCAGATCCAGGAGGGGCTGGACGGCGATAAAACAGTGATGGATGCCGTTTGGGATCTCTATCCGAACATGACGCACACAGAAGTGCGCAGCGCATTGGCGGTCTTTCTGTTTAAGGGCGAGGACGTATTCAAGCCGGTGTCGGCGCTTTCGGGCGGCGAGCGGGCGCGGGTACTGATGCTCCGACTGATGCTGTCGCAGGCGAATTTCCTGCTGCTCGACGAACCGACCAACCATCTGGATATTGCGTCCAGCGAGGCGTTGGAAAATGCTCTCCAGGATTACGAGGGCACGCTGCTGATTGTATCGCACGACCGCTATCTGATCAATAAAATTGCCGATCGCATTTACTATCTGGATTCCACCGGTGTTACGGAGTACGGCGGGAATTACGACTATTTTCTGGAGCGCCGCCGGGAATCACAGCGCCAGCAGGAGGCGGAGGAACAGAAATCCGCCCCGCGCGTGAATGAATACAAGCTTCGCAAGCTGCGTGATTCCGAATTGCGGAAGCTGCGTACAGCCCTTCGGCGCACAGAGGAGGAGATCCAGAAAACGGAAGAGGAAATTGCCGGGGTGGAGGAGGAGCTCCAAAAGCCTGAGATTGCGGCGGATTACCAGTCTGTTGCGGATTTGTCCGAGCGCCTCGCAGCTCTCAAAGAGCACAGCGATTCTCTTTACATCCGCTGGGGCGATCTGTCTGAACAACTGGAATCCTCTTGACTGAAAATCCCTTTTCATGGTAAGTCATGATCCCCGGCAAGCCGGGGGTTTTACGCTAAAGTATACAATATAAATCCCCTCCGCAGTCGATACGGAGGGGATTTCTTCGTTTATTGGGAAAAATCTTGATTTCGGCGGGGCAGTTCAAAATTACCCGGGATATTGTCTGAAAGGCTCTCCCGGGTCATATTAAAATTAGCAAATGTTAAGTGATTGTGATTCACTTCATAATGAAGACTTTTCCTCAACAAAATCCTCCACTACATCCCGGAAGTGGATTGGGGATACCTCCATCCGATTCAAAAGAGCGGCGAGTTCTTCTGCTTCCTCGCGGATGGAGGTGATGTCAGAAATTCTGAGATTTTCCGCATAAATTCCGTAGGTACAGCCGATTTCCTGTTCTGGATCGGCTGTTTCACAGCTAAAAACCACATACTTCATAGAGCGATAGCCCCCCTTATTCTCTTTTATAATTATAACAAAATTTTCCAATATATCAAGATCAAAATAACTGAAAATATTTGATAAAATTTGTGAT
>DVHF01000034.1 GCA_018712265.1 Candidatus Gallacutalibacter pullicola | reverse complement strand
GGGGGAGGGGACGATTCCCCCGCAGTGCGGGGGAAATGTCGCGTAGCGACAAAAGGGGACGGCCCGCGTGCGGGGCGGCCAGAGCGCTCCCCCTGGGGGTCTTTAGGGGGGAACCCCCTAAATAGTCTTTTGCTTCCTTTTCTTCTAACAAGAAAAGGAAGGGCCGGCAGGGGTTTGGGGGCGCGGCCTGAGCCGCCCCCAACGCCGGGACCTGCGAGGTTCGATAGATCAAAAGCCCCGAAACGGCAGTTTCATATTCTGCGCCCGCGGCCTGAGCCGCCTCCCAATGCGGAACCTGCAAGGTTCCAAAATACACGTGCGGGGTTTGGGGGATACCCCCAAAAACGGTGAAGCTGAAAGCTTCAAAAACTCCGCCCCGCCCGCGCAGGGCACAAACCCCCGGCTTGGTGAAGCCGAAAGCTTCAAACTGTGTGCTTGCCCGCGCAGGGCACAAACTCCCGGCTCGGTGAAGCCGAAATTTTTGGGCTGTGTGCGATTTTGGCGGCTCTCCAAAGGGAGGGCTCTGCTTTCAATAAGGAGGAGTTCTTTGTGTTAGTTGCACCATCTATGCTCGCGTCCGATTTCTCCCGGCTCGGGGAGGAATTGGATTCCATCAAGCGCGCCGGGGCCGATTGGGTCCATCTGGACGTCATGGACGGGGAGTTTGTCCCCAATATTTCCATGGGAATCCCGGTGATCGCGTCGATCCGCCGGTGCACCGATCTGCCGTTCGACGTGCACCTGATGATCCGCCACCCCATGAAGTATATCCCGCAGTTCCGGGAGGCCGGAGCCGATATCATCTCGTTCCATCTGGAAGCGGACGATCCCGTGGACGATACCATCCGAATGATTGCGGAATCCGGCGCAAAGCCCGCGCTGGCTATCCGTCCCGGAACGCCCGCGCAGGCCGTGCTCCCGTACCTCGACCGCCTGTATATGGTGCTCGTCATGACGGTCGAGCCGGGCTTCGGCGGCCAGAGCTTCATGGCGGATATGCTTCCCAAGGTAAAAGAGATCAAGCAGGCCGCGCCCGGCGTCCTCGTTCAGGTGGACGGCGGCATCAAGGCGTCAAACGCCGGACTGTGCGCGGCGGCGGGGGTCGACATCTGCGTCGCCGGGACAAGCGTATTCCGGGCGGATGACCGCGCGGCCGCTATCCGCGCCATCGCCATCCCGGAATAAAGGGACCGCAGGCGCAAAGCCCGTTGGAGCAGGGAAGCTCCACCGGCAATTTCAAGGAAGCCTATAAGGAACCGGAAGCTCCGGGACGCACAGGGAAGAGCCGTGCGGAACTCCGGAGCACACACGGCAAACCACGCTGGAAGTGAGCGCGCATACGGGGCTGCGCAGGGAGCTCCGGGGCGCACACGGCAGACCGTGCTGGAAGTGATCGCGCATATGGAGCTGCGCAGGAGCTCCGGGGCGCACACGGGAAACCGGCACGGATCCCCGCAGCGTCACAGGGGAGTGCCCCCGGACAGCTTCGCGCCGATCTCCCGCACCGCGTCGCTGCTGAGCAGCTTTCCGTGCTCCAGCGTGTACGCCGCCGCGCCCGATCCCCTGCCGCACAGCCTGCCGTATTCCGTCAGGACGGCGCGCGCCGCACTGTGCAGCGGGAACGGCAGCAGCAGCCGGTACCCACTCTTCCACTGCACCAGCCGCAGACCGCGCCCGCCCGCTCCTGTCCGGGAAAGCTGAGCCAGCGCGTCCAGCAGATCCCCGGCATCCGCGAACCCGTACACGTACGGCCCCGGCGGATCCTTTACCCGGAACACCCGCCGTCCGCCCGGCAGCTTCCCCTTGACCGGAAACGCCGTGCTGAACAGCAGTACCAGCCGCCCATCCTCCGCCTGCGCCGCACGGATGGTGATCTGCCCGCGCACATGGGCCAGCCCCGTCCCCTCGCTGGCGGCGGCAAACAGCCTCGCAACCGCCAGACGGCATGCGGAACTTCCCCAGTTTGCGGCGGTATCCAGCCCGAATATCTCGGCCTCCTGCCGGTTGAGAATCACCAGCAGGTGCGCCGGGTCGATCTCCTTTTTCCTCAAGCCACTCCCTCCAATCCCCGGGACGCGCGTCCCGCCGGCTTTTTTGTACGCTTTTCCGGATCTCTCCGCCGCGCGGCGGGAAATCCAATCCCTATATAGTATTACGGCGCGGCGAGAAATGTCCGCCGAAAGAGGTGACCCTATGATTCCATTTTTGCCCCGGGGCGTAGATCTCAGCCCGGAAACCGGGGAGTTCAAAACGCCTGATATCGAGCCGTTCTTCGCGGGCGGGACGCTGCTTGTACCGCTGCCCGGCGCGGACGGTGCGGGAAGCTGGATGGTGAAGCCCGGCGATTCCGTGGAGCGCGGACAGCCGTTGGCCGCTCCGCCGCAGAATATCGTGGTCTGTGCGCCGCGTCCGGGGATAGTCCGGGAATTCAGGCGCATCGATCTGCCGCTGCACGGCGAGACCGTCTGCGCCGTCCTGGAATGCCGGAAAGCCCCCGATCCGCCTGTGCGGGAAATCGCGCGGGAACAGCACGATCCGGAACAGCTGCTGATGGAGGCGCGCGCCGCCGGGATCATCGACGAGCGCGACGGCGTGCCGTTATATAAAAAGCTGCGGCGGCTGCACCGTCAGGGGATCCGCACGCTCCTGGCCGACGCCTCCGACAGCGAGCCATATGTGTTTTCCGGGGAAGCGATCCTGCACCAGAACGCGGCGGAGGCGCTGGCGGGCCTGGCGCTGGCCGCGATCGCCTGCGGCGCGCAGGAGTATGCCGCCGCGGTGCGCGGTGTGCCGCGCTGGAAACGCCTGGAACCATTCCGCGACCCGGCGCGTGCGTCGCTCCTGATGGAAGCGGGCAGCCGTTACCCTGCCTGCGCCGTGCTCAAAAATAAGCTGACAGCATCCGGACGGCCCGCCGGATCGGTCGGCGTACAGGCGTGCGAAGCCCTGTATGCTGCGGTCTATCGCCGTGCGCCGCAGACGAGCGCCGTCGTCACTGTCACGGGGGACGGCGTCGCGGAACCGAAAATCCTCCGCGTGACGCTGGGGACGCCGCTGCGCACCGTGCTGGAATACTGCGGTGCGGCAGAAAACGCGGACATCCTGATCGGCTCGCCCGTCTGCGGGGCCGCCGCGGATAACTGGGACATCCCCGTCACAGCGGATACGCGCTGCATCCTCGCGCGCGTGAACCCGCCCGTCCCGAAGGTATATGAATGTGTCGGCTGCGGCCGGTGCGCCGCCGCCTGTCCGCAGGGGCTGCTGCCCTGGTATTTCTACCGCGAGCAGCGCCGCTCCCAGACGGAGCTTTCTCTGCCGGGGGCAGAAAAATGTATCGGGTGCCGGGCGTGCGAGGCGGCGTGCCCGTCGCGGATCCGGCTGGAGGCAGCTGTTCGCCGCCACGCCGAGAGCGCAGAGACGCCCAAGCCCATCGAAATGGAACGTGAAAGGGGGGACGCCGAATGACAAAGGGACAGCACAACGCGCTGATTGTGCGGCGCGAGGAATCTGTGCGCACCATGGGCAAGGACTATCTTGTGGCCCTGCTCCTGCTGCTCATCGTGCCGACCGTCTACAACGGTCCGCGCGTCCTCACCCTGACAGCCGTATCGGCCGCCGCCTGTATGCTGGGCGAAATCATCTGCTGTCTTGCGGCGCACCGCGATATCTCCATCTACGATCTCTTTCCCATCACCACCGGCATGACCATCGCCATGCTTCTCCCGGCAAGCGCGCCGTTCTGGCTCGCGGCCGCGGCGTCTCTGTTCGCGTCTGTCATCGCACGCGGCCCGTTCGGCGGTACAGGGCACACGCCGTTCCATCCTGCCGCCGCCGGGATCGCCTTCGTCACATTCTGCTGGCCTGACCTGGTATTCTCCTACCCGGATCTTTCCAGCGGGCAGAAGCTCCCGATCTTCGGAGACTGCTCCGAGTTTCCGACCGTGCTCTCGCCGGACACGGCCCTCAAGCAAGGGCTTAAGCCTGAGATCCTGCCGCTCGATCTGCTGTGGGGACAATTCGCCGGACCGATGGGCACGACCGCCACGCTGGTAATCTGCGCCTGCGGCCTGTACCTGACCCTGAAAAAGACAATCGACGCGCGCATCCCCCTGTGCTTTGTGGGATCCGCGGCGGTCTACGCGGCGCTGTTCCCGCGCATCATGACGACGCCGCTCACCTCCGTGAAATACGAGCTGCTGTGCGGATCGCTGCTGTTCTGCGCCGTGTTCCTCGCCGCCGATTCCGTCACCGCGCCGCGCACCGGGCCTGGAAAAATCCTTTACGGCATCCTCGGGGGCATCCTCGCGATGCTCATCCGCTCCTATGGGGCCTACGAGCAGGGCGCGTGCTTCGCGATCCTTCTGCTCAACGCGTTTTCTCCCGTAACCGACCGGCTGGTGCTGTCCGTGCGGGAGCGTCTCATGGAACGCGCGGCCCGTCGCGCCGGGCTGCCTGACGGAAAGGGAGGCGGCGTCTGATGGATCGGAAAACGAAAAACACCCTGCGCAAAAGCGGCGCCATATTTGCGAATTCCGCGCTGTGGCGCAATCCCATACTGACCGCCGCGCTCGGGATCTATCCCGCGGCGGCCGCGTCGCTCACCGTCAAGACAAGCGTAGCCTTTGCGCTGATGCTCCTGCTGACCATGACGCCTGTCTGCCTGATCTCCTGCCTGATCGGCAGGCGGATCCCCTCCTGGATCCGTCCGGCAGTGGTCGCGGTCTGTTCGGCGGCGCTGTATGCCCCGGCGTTCCTGCTTGTGAACTGGCTCGTTCCCGGCGTACTGCCTCTCCTGACGCTGTATGCGCCGCTGGTGATCACAAACTCGCTCCTGCTGTCACACGCGAACGACTACGCGCCGGATCACAAGGTGATCGCCGTGCTGGCCGACTGCATCGGGTGTTCGGTGGGATTCGCGGCTGTCGCAATCCTGGTAAGCGTCATGCGCACGCTGTGGATGCAGCGCGGATTCTGGGAGAATCCCGTGCGGATCCCCGCTGTGGAGGCGCACCCGTTCAGCGCGCTGATCCTGCTGGGATTCCTTGCAGCATTTTTACAGCTTCTCAACCGCAGGCGGGCGCGCCGCAGAGCGCGCAGGACCCGTGAAAGGAGGGGACAGGCATGAATTTTTTCTCACAGCTTCTGCTTTACGCGGTGCTGGCGCTCACGGCGGAGAACCTGCTTTTTGCCGGGGGCATCGGCCTGAGCCGTGCCCTGCGCGCGGCGCGCAAGCCGCACAGCCTGCCCGCCTACGCCGCCGCGGTGACGTTCTTCTCGCTCCTGCTCTCCCTTTGCGGGGAGGCGCTCACGCCGCTGCTGCGGCAAAATGACTGGGCGCTGTTTTTCAGCCCGGTGATTTTTGCGGTGCTGATGGCGCTGTTCTACTGCGGCGCAGCGATTCTACTGCGCCAGCTTTGCCCGCGTCTGTACGCATGGTTCCGGCCGATCCTCGCGCCCGCGGCGATCAACTGCATCGTTTTGTCCATGCCGTTCATGAACCGGATCCTCGGCGCAGGCTGGTCCGGGGCAATCGGATTTTCGATCGGGACGGGGCTTGCGTTCCTGCTGGCGTCCCTGATCCTGCGCGAAGCGATCGAGGCGTTCCGCGATCCGGCTGTCCCGGCGTCGTTCCGGGGACTTCCCGCGGCCCTGCTGTACACGGGCCTGTTCTCCCTCGCCATGGCCGGATTTCAAGGCTGAACCGCCCTGCCCGAATTTTGAAGCCGAAGGCTTCACCAGAAAATGATCTATCGGGCCTCGCAGGTCCCGGCGCTGGAGGATTTCCTCCCTGCCCGGACGGAGCACACAAATTTGAAGTCTTCAGCTTCACTGTTTTTATTCTATCGAACCTTACAGGTTCCGGCGTAAGGGGCCGCTTAGGCCGCGCCCCTTATACCCCCCGGCCCCATATTTTCTTATGGAAGAAAATATGGAAAAAGACCATTTAGGGGGACACCCCCTAAAAACCCCCAAGGGGGAGCGCTCTGGCCGCGTCCCCCTTTCACCCCCACGGCCGGGAGCCTCGATGGTAACGGTAATCATATTGAGAGCCAATAAGCGCGCACCCGGTTACCTAGATAGCCTGCCCATTATCGGGCTGTTCCAGAATTGAGCAACTTTTCGGTAGGCTATTTCGCCTGTTTCGGGCGCGGGATGTCCGGAATCCTCGGCTTGTAACCTCACCCTGTTTCGCGCTAACTGAGCGGGGTGTTAACCACGCTAGGGGCCTGCGGCCCAACGCTTACCAAAGGGGATCTACTATCGAGCCGCGCGTCGTGACCTCTGCGGGAGCGCTATTGCCGCGGGTACTCTGCCGCGGTGGGAGACATTGTATTGATATTTATTTTGGGAGGTTTTGTTATGAAAGATTTGGAACAGATAAAAAATTTCCTTCGCGATCCCGAAAATAATGCTGGCGATTTTGAATCCAGCGACGCTGTCATCTGGATCGATTGGGGAGAGGAAGACGAATATATCCTCCGGTATTTTAACAATCATCTGCCGGAGGACAGGAAAATCCGTTTTGAGGTGGCAGACAACGACACGGAACGCGGCTTTGACATTATTCTGGAAAAGGACGGCACACGCACGCCGATCCCGTATGACGATGATTACGCCTCCCGTGACGTCACACTGATTGCCGCGCAGGAATATCTATCCCCAGCATACCAGATCCGGTGGTATGCCGATTCTCTCGGATCGGACACCCTTGGATTCTGTCTGCTTTCGTCCGGTGAATGGGACGCACTTGAGCGGGAATTTGGCGCTGAAAAAGTGCAGTTCCATTTTGCGCCTATCTCTCCTGACAGCCGGATGTTCGATCTCGATATGGACGAAATATTCGATCTTTTGGACAAGCGAGGTACATAATCCTCCACATGCCCCCTGAAACGCACAAAGGGCCGCGCAGAGCGCGGCCCTTTTTAGGATCCACTATGGTAAGCGTTGGGCCGTCAGGCCCTTAGCGTGGCTAACGCCCTGCCCGGTTAACGCGAAACAGGGTGAGGTTACATGGCGAGGATTCCCGTACAGCTCGCGCCCAAAAGGGGCGAATCAGCTTGCCGGGCAGTTGTTCGACAACGGCAATGTTTTATAAGGTGCAGGTTGTTTCAGTAACAAAGTGCGCGCTTATTGGCTCCCAATATGCTTGCCGTTACCACCGATGATCCCGGCCGTGGGGGTGAAAGGGGGACGCGGCCAGAGCGCTCCCCCTAGGGGGATTTTCAAGGGGGACTCCCCTTGAACGATCTTTTGCTTCCTTTTCTGGCGTTCAGAAAAGGAAGGCCCTTGGGGGTTCGGGGGCATGGGCCGAATGGCCCCCGACGCCGGGACCTGCGAGGGCCGATATAAAAATTCTGCAAAGCTGTAAGCTTTAAATTTATGTGTGCGCCCGGGCTGGGTGGAAGGCCCTAGGACCTGCAAGGTCCGATAGATTATATTCTGGTGAAGCCTGCGGCTTCAAAATTTGTGTGTTACTCGTATCGAAGCGATTCGATAGGATCCAGCTTGGCGGCTTTGTTGGCCGGGTAGAAGCCGAAAAAGACGCCGATGAGCATCGAGAACCCGACAGCTACCACGATCGCAGAGAGGGACGGCGCTGCCGGAGACCCCAGCAGCATCCCCGCCAGCGAACCGATCCCTGTTCCCAGCAGGATCCCCAGTATGCCGCCGATGGCGCAGATAATCATCGATTCCACTATGAACTGCACGCGGATCGCGCTGTCCGGCGCGCCGAGGGCTTTCCGGATCCCGATTTCGCGCGTGCGCTCCGTCACCGAAACAAGCATGATGTTCATCACGCCGATACCGCCTACCAGAAGCGAGATCGCCGCGATAACCGCAATCGCCATCGATACCGTCCCCAGCATATCGCTGAGCATCGACGCCGTCGATTCCAGGCTCTCCGTGTAGCAGTGCATCCGATCGTTCCGGTTAAAATAATAATTATCAAAGAACTCCGCGGTTTCTTCCGCAAAGGCTGTGTAATCGATCCCCTGCGTGGCAGCCACATAAAAATACTGCGTCCCCGCGGGATGGTAGTCCTCAATATTATACGCCGTCGTGATGGGAATGTAAAACTCGCTCGTCGGGCCGGTCGTTGAGACAAAAACGCCGTTCTGCTGTTCCTCGTAGACGCCGATCACCGTGAACGTCTCGCGGCCGATGTTCTGGATATCCAGCTTGACCTCCTGCCCGACCGGATTCTCCACGCCGGGGAAGGCCGTCTCCGCAAAGCTTTCCGCCACCACCGCCACATATTTCGCGCTGTTGACGTCGCTCTCGTTGATGAACCGCCCGTGCGTTATGTTCACCGACGACGGATAACTCTTTTCAAAGCCCGGCACAACGCCGTTGACGCTGGCTTTCGTCTCCACGCGGCGCACCGTCGTAGTGGCGTCTCCCAGCATATACGAATACCCGACAGCCTCGACCTCGTCGCTGTACCGCCGCTGGTACTCCTCGATGATCTCATCTGTAAAGACGTCGTCCTCTGTGTAATACCACGCGCCGGAGGTGTCGCGCGGATAGACCTGTACGGCGATCTTGTTCAGGCCGAGCTGCGTCACCTCGCTGGTGAGCGTGTTCGTCATGGCCCCGCCGATGCTCACAATCCCGATGACAGAGCCGATACCGATGATAATGCCCAGCATCGTGAGCAGGGCGCGCATCTTGTTGGCGCGCAGGCCCTCGAGAGCAAGGCGGATATTTTCAAGCAGATTCATAGCGCGCCTCCTCCGGTTCCGGCCTGATGGGGGTGTTCGGGCAGTCCGAATGGATCCTGCCGTCGCGGATGGTAATGATCCGCTCCGTTTCCAGTGCAAGCTCGTTGTTGTGCGTAATGAGCAGGATCGTTTTCCCCTGTTCCTCGTGCAGACGGTGGAAAATATCCATCACCATGCGTCCGGTGGCGCTGTCGAGCGCGCCGGTCGGCTCGTCGGCCAGCAGGATGGCCGGATCGTTCGCCATAGCGCGGGCAATCGCGACGCGCTGCTTCTGTCCGCCGGAAAGCTCGTTCGGCATATGGCGGGCGCGTTCCCCCATGCCCACCATCTCCAGAAGCTGGGCGGCGCGGCGGGCGCGCTCCCTGCGGGAGACGCCGGCGTACAGCATCGGCAGCTCCACGTTGCCCTGCGCGGTGGAGCGCGGAATCAGGTTAAAGGTCTGGAACACGAACCCGATTTTCCTGTTGCGGATCTGGGAAAGCTTGTAGCTGCCCATCTGGCGCATGGGCACGCCGTCGAGCGTGTACTCGCCGCTCGTCTGGTGATCGAGCGCGCCGATAATATTCATCAGCGTCGACTTGCCGGACCCGGACGGCCCCACGATCGACACGAATTCCCCCTCCTGCACCGACAGATTGATCCCGTGCAGGATCTCCAATTCATTCGGCGTGCCGAGATAATAGGTCTTGACGATGTCCGTCATTTCAATGACACTTTTCCCGCTCATTGCGCGCCGCCTGCCTCTCCGGAGGATTCGGCCCCCTGCGCCGCGGCAAGCTCCGGCACCGACACAGGCACGCCCGGAATCACAGACTTCCCGTCTGCGATGATGGTCATGCCGTCGGTGAGGCCGTCGCCGGAAATCTCCACGTCGTAATCGCCCTCAAGCCCTGTCTCTACGGGAATTTCCTCTGGTATGTACAGGCCGTTTTCTCCCGGCGTCACCGTATAAATAATCTCCTGGCCCTGCGCGTCCGTTGTGACAGCCTCGAACGGCACGGCAAATACGTCCGTTTTTTCCTCGGTGATCACATCGGCCTTAGCGCTCATGCCGATGCGCAGGGGCGTATCCGCCTGCGTGACGGTGACGATCGCCTCAAACTGGACGTCCTGCCGTCCCGACTCCGTTTCCGGATCGTTCTTGATCGCGGCGGGGGCGATGCTGGAAAGCACTCCCTCGAACTCCTGCCCGTCGATCGCGTCGGCGCGGACCATTGTTTTCATGCCCTCTGTGACGTTGTTGATGTCGTACTCGTTGATCTCCACGCGCACCTGAAGCGCGTCCGTATCCTCAATCACAAACATCACGCCGCTGGCGGGCGCGCCCACTTCGGCATAGACGGCTGTGACCGTCCCGGAGACAGGCGCATACACGGTACAGCTTTCGAGCTGCTCCTGGAGGATCTCCAGTTCCGTTTCCTGCACGCGCTGATCCGCGCCCGCCTGACTGGTGGCAACCGCCTGCTGCGCGTCCTCAAGGCCCTGCTCCACTGCAAGCTGCGCCGCCTGCTGGTCGCGCTGGGCGTTGGCGAGCGCGGCATCCGCCTGATCGCACTGGATCTGCGCCTCGTTCACCTCGTCCTCCAATGTGGAAAGCTGCTGGCTGGTCCCGGCGCGCAGGGCTTCCAGATTCTTATAGGCTGCGCTGTAAGCGGCTTCGGCGTCCTCCGCGGCCTCGCGCAGCTGTCGCAGCGACTGGCGCGTGGGATCGTCCTCATCGTAGCCCTCGTCGTTGGCTTCGTAGTCGTCCAGCTCCTTTTTCAGCTCCGCCAGCTGGGCCTCGGCGTCCTCCAGGTTGGTGCGGGCGCGGGCAATCTTCGCGGCGTCGGGCGGCGTCTCGTCCTGCGCGGCTTCGAGGAAATCGCGCGCTTCGTCCACCACCTTTTTCTGGTCGCGGTATTCCTTTTGTGTGTCCTTATATGCGGTGGTCTGCTCGTCGCGGCGTTCCCGGTAAGCCTTCTGGGCGCGGTCCATCGCCGTTTTCGCGTTCTGAAGCGTCGATTCTGCCGCGAGGATCTCCGCGTTAAGGTTGGTTTCCAGCTTTGCCTTTTCGTCGTTGTACGATTTCTGCGCCTTTTCCAGCGCGCGCTGGGCGGCGTCCTTCGATTCCTGCGCCTGCTGCACGGCGTCGGAAGCCGCGTTCAGCTGGGAATTCAGGCCCTGTTCGAGGGCTTCTCTGGCGTTCTGGTACGACTGCTGCGCCGATTTGACCGCCTGACTGCCCGACGATTCCGCCGCGCTGAGATTCGCCTGCGCCCTGCGGATGCTCTCCTGCACCGCCTGCGGATCGAGCGTACACAGCACGTCTCCGGCCTGCACCACGTCGCCGACCTTCACGTTTACCTCCATGACGGGGCTGGACTGGTTCGACTTCGCATAGACGTTCACGCTGCTGGCGCTCTCGATTGTCCCGGACGCGCTGACCTTCTCGCTGATTGTGCCCCGCTCGAGCGTGGAGGTATCCGCCTCCACCGCCGGCACCGACTGCGCATTGGCAGACGTCCAGGCAAAAAGTCCTCCTGCGGCGGCCAGCACAGCGACAGCCGTAATCACAACCTTTTTCTTTTTCATGAATCAGACCTCCTGACACTCCGAAACGCCGTTCCCCAGGGTGTATCTGCGGGAAACGGGCTTCGGCCTCTCTCTTTTGGGTTTCTCTCTGAATGGTATATCAACAAAAAGTTTCGCTGGGGATGAAAGACTGCGGTGGATGCAAGGCGCGAATCTGCCGCAATACTTTCGTATTGCAAGGGTGACGGGCACAGCAGACGACGTTTGTCAGTAGGATGTAACAGTATTGGGGACTTTTTAGATACACCTTAACAACCAGTCTGCCGCTGCGGCACGGTGCGGACCTCCGGCGTCTTGGCTGTGAGGATTCCGCTGGCGTTCTGCCTCTGAGGACCGCAAAGGCGTTCCGGTGAACCATCCACCGGATGGTTCGCCTCCACTGTTTGCTCACCTCTCCGGAGGAACGCTTCGCGTTCCATTTGCCGCAGGGTGGCTTTGCCCCCCTGCACCCCCTACCGCCTTTGAAAAGGCGGGCGAAACTTTTATGTTTTTGCTTGCCTTTGGCTTGCTGCTGGCTTACAGGAGCAACGCGATCACCGCGCCCAGAATCGCCCCCGCCAGCACCTGTGTAGGCGTATGCCCCAGATACTCCTTGAGTTTCTTCTCCGGCCACGGAATCGAATCGTCGTCCTCGGAAAGGTTATCCACCAGCAGATTGAGCACCTTCGCCTGCTCTCCCGCAGCACGGCGAACGCCCATCGCATCGTACATGACGACGATTGCGAACACAAATGACAACGCAAATTCAAACGAGGATAAGCTGTATTGGCGCGCAGTAGCTACCATAAAGGCGCATACCAGCGCGGAATGTGAACTTGGCATCCCGCCCGCGCCGATCAGCCGTTCCTTATGGAATTTGCGGTTCAGGAAAAAATCGATGATAGTCTTGAGCACCTGTGCCGCAAGCCATGACAGGATAGCTGCAATCAGAATATAGTTGCTGAAAAATTCCTGGATAAAGGACATTTTGTCACTCCCCATTCCCGGAATATAACCGGACATATTTTGAGACGTCTGTTTTTACGTGAATTGTATTATTGAACTAATACAATAATACTGCCAATCTTCCAAAATGTCAAGCAATATTATTTCCCCCCTTATTATGGTATAATATCCGCAGGCAAGCTAAGCCTGCACGTAGACCGCGAATCGCTCCCTACGGTCGCAAGGCTAAGCCTTGACGTAGACCGCGGATCGCTCCCTACGGTCGCTGAAACACCGTTGCCGCGGGTACTGTGTCGCGGTGACGGGCTTGTCGTGGATACGGTATAATGTCAGCAGAGCACTATAAATGCGGGCATCTCAGGCTAATCGACCGCCAAGCTAAGCGGAGGTACGACGCCTGCGCGATCTGCCGACCGCAGACGTGGTATAATATCCGCAGGCAGGCTGCAACGCGGGCATCTCAGCCCTATCAGCCACCCGGCTGGGCGACCGGAGGGAGCGGGCGCGTTCTGCCGACCGCAGGTCCGCGTTCTGCCGACCGCAGGTCCGCGATCTGCTGACCGCAGGTCCACGTTCTGCCCGCCGCAGGCGCTGATTTTATTATAGCCTGATCTGGGGCTGCTTGCAATCTTCCGTGAGGATTTTTCGGGCTGGCGCGGACGGGAGAAACCGCGCGATTGACAAGCGTACCGAAATCCTGTACGATTAAGGCAGAGCCGGGGAATTGCGCAGGGAGCGCAGGGAAAGGCCGGGAATATCGCTTTAAGGGGGAATCCGGATGAAAATTGAAGAATTGATCAACAACCGCCAGCTGTCTCAGCGCCTGATGAGGAAAATTTTTGTGATTATCCTGTTCACGGTCGCGCTGATTTTCGCCATGTTCAATCTGGACAGGCTTCGTGATATGAGCCTGAGCGCACTGGGGATCGCCGCGCCGTTCCTGACCGGGATCGCGGTGGCGTTTGTGCTCAATGTGCTGGTGCGGCTGTATGAGGAAAGGGTCTTTGCGAAGCTGATCAGGAAGCCGGGCCGGATCTGGCTGAAAGCTCAGAGAGGGGTCAGCATCCTGCTGGCGTTTGTAACGGTATGCGTAATCATCACCTGCATTATCCTGTATGTGATTCCGGAGCTGGTTTCCTCTTTGCAGATGTTCACAGACCGCGCGCCGGGGTATATTATGGATTTCTCCCAGCGGGCCACGGAGCTGCTGGAGGAAATGGGCATCACGCAGGAACAGCTGCGGGCAATCCAGATCGACTGGAACGCAGTGCTGTCGCAGATATCGCAGTACACGGGCGATGTGATGTCGTCTCTGCTGTCTGTGTTTATGGACTTCACCTCCGGGATTATCACAGGGATCCTGAGCCTGATTTTCTCGGTGTATATGCTTGCCGGCAAGGAGAAGCTGCTGCGCAATCTCAAGCGCGTGCTGTTTGCCTATCAGCCGGAGGAACGCGCGGAAAAGATTGTTGAGATCGCGTCGCTCTCGAACCGGATATTCACGGGCTTTGTGACGGGCCAGCTTCTGGAAGCGATCATCCTCGGCGTACTGTGCTATATTGGGATGAGCATCTTTGGATTTTCGTACCCGCCGCTGATCAGCACGCTTGTGGGGCTGACGGCGATCATCCCGATCCTTGGCGCGTATCTTGGTGCGGGGATCGGCGGATTCCTGCTGCTGCTGATCGATCCCATGCAGTGCCTGTGGTTCCTGCTGTTCATCGTGATTTTGCAGCAGATCGAGGGAAACGTGATCTATCCGCGCGTGGTGGGTACGTCTATCGGCCTGCCGGGACTGTGGGTACTGCTGGCGGTTGTGGTATGCAGCGACCTGTTCGGCGTGGTGGGGATTCTGCTGGGCGTCCCGGCGGCGTCGGTGCTGTACACGCTGCTGCGCGTCAACACCACGCACCGCCTGCGCCAGAAGCAGATCCCCGAAAGCCGCTTCGATCCGCCCGCCAAAACCGGCGGGGAGAAATGAATCTCCCCGCGGCTGGCTTTTTTTAGGATATTCCAAAACCCTTACAATCCCCGCGAGGATTTTCTTAAAAACTTCTTACACCAGACTAAGTCTGGACGTAGACCGCGGATCGCTCCCTACGGTCGCTGAAATGCCGTTGCCGCGGGCACGGTGTCGCGGTGGGAGGCTTGCTGGAGAGCGCGCCAAATGTACGCACATTTCCGGAAACCCGGAGATGTTCCGAACCAAAAAATCTGTACAGTCCAAGTATTCCTGTGAATGTCCACCGGACAGTTTTTCCGGATGCCAAAGCATTGGGCCGCAGGCCCACGCGGGATGACCACTCTGCCCGGTCAGCGCGAAACAGAGCGGGGTTACACTCCAAGGATTCCGGACGGCTTGCGCCCGAAACAGGCGAAACAGCTTGCCGGGCAGTTGCGCGATTCTGGGAAAGCCCAATAAGGTGCAGCATTTTCCAGCAAAGGAGCGCACCTATTGGCTCTCAATAAGCTTACTCCCACCACCAAGGAATCCGGCCGTGGGGGCTTAGGGGGACGCGGCCAGAGCGCTCCCCCTGGGGGAATCTTTAAGGGGGGCAACGCCCCTCTTAAATGGTCTTTTGCTTCCTTTTCTTCCAACAAGAAAAGGAAGAGCCGGGGGGTGTTAGGGGCGCGGCTTGAGCGGCCCCTTTCGCCGGGACCTGCAAGGTCCGATAAAATAAAACGGTGAAGCCGAAAGCTTCAAAAACTCTGCCCCCGCCCGGGCAGGGCGAAAAATCCGGGCGCGGATCATATTATACTTTAATTTACAGTTGTTTTATTTCCAACACGGAAATAAGCGCCGGTTTTTTCGTCGAATTTCGCGCAGAAAATCCTTGGAAAGGAAAGTATACAAAAAATACGCGCCTGTATACTATGACGAAATACGGCCGGAAAAAACTTCATCCGAAATTGCCGGAATCCTGAGAAATGCGGAAAAATCGATTGTTTACAGAATTTCCTTTATTTTCGGGCCGGTCTGTGATATAATAAAGAAGCATGGGTAAAATCGCGGTATTATGCCGCAGAATACTATAAACGTCAAGACTAAGCCTTGACGCACCTGCGGTGGGCAGCAGGCATAGTTTCTACGCAGAACGCTAAGTCTGGACGCACCGGCGGTGAGCAGTCCGCGCCGGGCCAAGCCCGAACGTAAAACGGGGATCGCTCCCTCCGGCCGCTGAAATGCCGTTGCCGCAGGTACTGTGCCGCGGCGGCAGGCTCGTCGGATATTTAATTTTTATGAGGTGAAATGAATGGCTCATATACTCACAAAGCTGTTTGGAAATTACAGCAAGCGTGAACTCAAGCGGATCCAGCCGCTTTGCGACGAGGTGCTCGCACTGGAGGAAAAATACAAAAAAATGACGGACGAGGAACTCCAGTCCCAGACGCCCGCGCTCAAACAGCGTCTCGAGGAGGGTGAGACGCTCGACGATATCCTGCCGGACGCGTTCGCCGTCTGCCGTGAGGCCACCGACCGCGTGCTCGGCACGCCCCACTTCCCAGTGCAGATCCTCGGCGGCATCGTGCTCCATCAGGGCCGCATCGCCGAAATGAAAACCGGTGAAGGTAAAACCCAGACCGTCGTGCTTCCCGCATACCTCAACGCCCTGTCGGGGAAAGGCGTGCACGTCGTCACTGTCAACGATTACCTCGCCCGCCGCGACTCCGAATGGATGGGCAAGGTCTACCGCTTCCTCGGCCTGACCGTCGGCCTGATTGTCCATGACCTCGACAACAACCAGCGCAAGGCCGCCTATAACGCCGATATTACCTACGGCACCAACAACGAATTCGGATTCGATTACCTGCGCGACAACATGGTAATCTATAAAGAGAATAAGGTGCAGCGCGGCCACAGCTTCGCCATCGTCGACGAGGTGGACTCCATCCTGATCGACGAAGCGCGCACCCCGCTGATCATCTCCGGACAGGGCGAAAAGTCCACCGATATGTACACCATCGCGGATCGCTTCGCGCGTTCGCTGCGCATGGTAAAAGTCGCCGAGCTCAACGAGAAAGAGGACAACGACGAGCTGTATTCCGACGCCGATTATCTCGTGGACGAAAAGGCCAAGACCGCTACGCTCACCCCGTCCGGCGTGAAAAAGGCCGAGGAATTCTTCCACATCGAGAACCTGACCGACGCCGAAAACATCACCATCCAGCACCACATCAACCAGGCGCTCAAGGCGCGCGGCGTCATGCAGAGGGATATCGACTACGTCGTGAAGGACGGCGAGGTCATCATCGTCGATGAATTTACAGGACGTCTGATGTACGGCCGCCGCTACAACGAGGGTCTCCACCAGGCGATTGAGGCCAAGGAGGGCGTCACCGTCGCGCATGAGAGCAAAACGCTCGCGACGATCACGTTCCAGAATTTCTTCCGCCTGTACGACAAGCTCTCCGGTATGACCGGTACGGCGATGACGGAGGAGCCGGAATTCAACGAGATCTACAAGCTCGACGTCATCGAGGTCCCCACAAACCGTCCGATGATCCGTCAGGATATGCCGGACGTCGTTTACAAGACCGAAAAAGCGAAGTTTGAAGCTGTAATCAACGATATTGTCGAGCACCACGAAAAGGGTCAGCCCGTGCTGGTCGGCACGATTTCCATCGAGAAATCCGAGCGGCTCAGCGCCATGCTCAAGCGCCGCGGCATCAAGCATGAGGTGCTCAACGCGAAGTACCACGAGAAAGAAGCGCAGATCGTCGCGCAGGCAGGCAAAAAGGGCGCCGTCACCATCGCCACCAACATGGCCGGCCGCGGTACCGATATCAAGCTGGGCGGCAACGCCGAGTTTATGGCGCTCGCCGAGATGCGCCGGATGCAGATCCCCGAGGAGCTGATCGAGGAGGCCACCGCCTATTCCGAGACGACGGACGAGCAGATCCTCGCCGCGCGCAAGACCTTCCGCGAACTGAACGACAAATATAAGAGCCAGATCGAGCCGGAGGCCGACGAGGTGCGCAAGGCCGGCGGCCTGTACATCATCGGCACGGAGCGCCACGAGTCCCGCCGCATCGACAACCAGCTGCGCGGCCGTTCCGGACGTCAGGGAGATCCCGGCATGAGCCGCTTCTATATCTCCCTCGAGGACGATCTGATGCGCCTGTTCGGCGGCGAACGCATCCAGGCCATGATGGATACCCTCAAGATCGACGAGGATATGCCGATCGAAAACGGGATGCTCACCAAGACAATCGAAAATTCCCAGCGCAAGGTGGAGGGCCGCAACTTCGGCATCCGCAAGAATGTCCTGCAATACGACGACGTTCTCAACCGCCAGCGCGAGATCATTTACTCCCAGCGCGACAAGGTGCTCGACGGCGAGGATATCCGCGAGCAGGTGATCGGCATGATCGAGCAGGCTATCGAAGCGAACGTGAAGCGTTTCCTGCCCGCCGAGGTATCGCACGAGGAATGGAACCTCAAGGGTCTGCGCGACCACTATATGGGCTGGATGATCCGCGAACAGGATCTCGTCTTTACCGACGACGAAATGGAAGAGCTGGATCCCAGCTTTGTGATCGAATTCCTCACCAAGCGCGCCAAGGATATCTACGCCCTGCGCGAGAAGCTGTTCGGGGATAAGATCATGCGCGAATTGGAACGCGTCATCCTGCTGAAGAACGTCGACCGCTACTGGATGGATCACATCGACGCGATGGAGGAGCTCCAGAAGGGCATCCGCCTGCGCGCTTACGGCCAGCATGATCCGGTTGTGGAATACCGCATCGAGGGCTTCGATATGTTCGACGAGATGATCGCGGCCATCCGCGAGGACACCGCGCGTATGATGCTCACCGTAAAGCTGCGCATCAACGCGGGACCGCCGAAGCGCGAGCAGGTCGCCAAGCCGACCGCTACCAGCTCCGACGGGACGGATGTGAAACGCCCGGTGCAGAATACCAAAAAGGTAGGACGGAACGATCCGTGTCCGTGCGGGAGCGGCAAGAAGTATAAAAACTGCTGCGGCAAGGACGAAGCCTAAAGCAGGCAAATCATAAAAGTTTCGCCCGCCTTTTCAAAGGCGGCGGGGGAGCGGGGGCTGGCCCCCGTAAAAAGGGGCGCGAAGCGGCCCCGAAATCGAGGTGAGCAGACAGGGGCGCAGCCCCGAATCTGCGATCCCCAGCGCACCGCGCAAACTTTTTTCAACAAATTAACGGCGCATGGAGGAAAATCTCCGTGCGCCGCTTTTATATGATTGTTTTGAATTTGATGGTCTGCTTTACTTACTTATATCAAGTATGGGCAAATGCGGCTAACTATCTTATCCTTCCCAATGGCCGCCGGCCTCCCGCAGAAATTTCTCAAAATGCTCGCGCGCCTTGGCGGACCGGGAACGCACTGCCGAAGCCGAAAGGCGCAGCAGTTCCCCGATCTCCCCGCTGTGGAATCCCATATATTTCAACAGGATGAGATCCCTTTCCCGGGTATCCATACGGAACAGCGCCGTCCGCACTGCAATCCGGCGGAGCCTTTCGTCCGTATCGTCTGATATGCGGGCTGGGGAGGGGAGAGCGTCCTCGTCCTCATCGAGCGCGAACGGCTGCGGCAGGGTTCTCACCCAACGGATGGTATCGTTTTTCAGATTCACCGCCCCGCGGAACAGCCACGCCCGCCAGTTCTCCGGGACAAATCCCGGACGGCCCAGCAGGTAGACCCACAGCTTCAGGAACAGCTGCTGCGTGAGATCCTCCGCCATGGAATCCCCAAAGCAGATGGAAAAATAAGCCCTGAGATCGGGCGCATATTTTTCATAAGCCTCCTGAAACCGTTCGGAAGCGTCCCTTATGGGATCAATCGTCTTCGTTTTCATCGCCGCTGAAAATCTCCACGCCAGCCATAGTTTGCGCGTGAAGGCGCACATAGGCCGAAATTTCCTTTGCGCACCGTATCTCGGCCACTGATACAAAATACGGCTGTTTTTCCAGCAGAAGTTCCTTGGAAACATCCTCAGAAATTTTCATTTCGTCGACTGACAGGAACAATGTCTTATTCTCACTAAATTCCAGAAGATCGCGATCCACTTCCAAGCCCTCAAGCTGTGTTACGACATTTTCAAAATCAAAAAATACATTTAATCCGTTAATCTCCAGAATATTGAGATCTGTCCCCTTTTTCCGGACCATCATTCCATTGACAATGAAGCGCGCACGGGATTCCGCCGGGCAATCCGAAATAACGCCGGCCCCATTTACGATAAGGATCTGATCTTTGCTCAGATCCTCTTTCGTCCCGATATAAATTCCATTGTGGATAACACTGGGAACTTGAGAGGGCACCGGCACAACACACGCCACATTTTTCTTCGGGATGGCGGCTATTGCGGAACGCAGTTCCGGATCCCCGTCATCCGGAAGGAGCAGAGCCGCCACGTTCGTAATTTTTTCGATCTGCCTGGCCTCCTCCACAGACATTTTCCGAAGATCGAGAACTGGAAGATTTTTATAAACGCTCATGCAAAACAACTCCCCTTTATTCTTTGGTTTGGGCTTCTGTAAAGAAAGACGGCTCAAATGGGGAAAGTGTCCATGCAAAATGTAATTTTTATTAAAAAAAGAAAAAATCAAAACGGGGGAGCGCTTTTAATCTTCCGTTTTCTGCCCGAGAACATACCGCCACGGGACCTCACGGCAGAACTAACATCGCGCAGCCGTACGGTTCCAAAACGAGATCGTCGCCGGGAGCCGTTCCCAGTTCAGCGTAAGCGGTTTTCCATTCCGACGGCACTTGAAGGCTGCGCGTCTCGCCGCAGGCATTGAACGCCGCCAGCACAGCGCCCTCATGGGAGGCGCGGATATACGCCATGCAGTTATTTCCGGCATGAAGCGGGGAAAAATCCCCCTCCGCCAGCACGGCGCGGTATTTTTGGCGGAGCTTTCCCAGCCGCCGGTACCAGCCGAGCAGTTCCAAATCCTCGTTGCCCCACGGGTACGTCCCGCGGTTGAACGGGTCGCGGTAGCCCTCAAGACCGGCCTCGTCGCCGTAGTAGACGCAGGGCACCCCCGGCAGCGTGTACTGCATCAGCGACGCGAGCCGCAGCAGACGCAGGCCGTGGGCGCGGCGTTCCTTTGTGAGATGGGCCGCGCTCTGCCACTTGCGGCCGTGACCGCGCACAGGATCCCCGGCGAGCATCGTCAGGGCGCGTTCCGTGTCGTGCGTGCCGATGTGGTTCATCAGCAGGCGGATCACCTGCGGCGGGTAATTCTCAAGCACGTCGAGGATAATTTCCATCTGCGCGCTGGGATCGCCGCCGGTGAGGAAGCCGAGGATCGCGTTGCGGAACGGGTAATTCATGACGCTGTCGAGCTGGCCGCCCAGCAGATAGCGGCGGCGCTGGCCGTAGGCGCATTTATTGGAGGCGTCCTCCCAGACCTCGCCGAGCACAAGGGCGTCCGGATCCTGACGGCGCGCCGCTTCGGTGATGCTGTCGATGAAGCTGTCCGGGAGCTCGTCGGCGACGTCGAGACGCCAGCCGGACGCCCCGGCCGCGATCCATTTTTGGATAATTCCGGTTTCCCCGGTGATATAGTCCTTGTATTGGGGATTTTCCTCCATCACGTCGGGGAGGGTCTTGAAGTTCCACCAGCAGGCGTACTCGTCCGGCCATTTGCTGAAGGCGTACCAGGGATAGTAGGGCGATTCCTGCGACTGGTACGCGCCCGGCTCAGGATACCTGCCCTCACGGTTGAAATAGACGCTGTCGCTGCCGGTATGGTTGAACACGCCGTCGATGATGACGCGGATCCCATATTTTCTGGCCTCCCGGCAGAGGCGGCGGAAATCCTGCTCTGAGCCGAGCAGGGGATCGATTTTGGAGTAATCGGCGGTATCGTAGCGGTGGTTGGAATGGGCTTCAAAGATCGGGTTGAGGTAGATGCAGGTGACGCCCAGCGACTGCAAATAATCGAGCTTATGGGTGATCCCCTCCAGATCGCCGCCGAAATAATCCTTGTTTCGGATCTCGCCGTCGGGATCGGGTTCCCACTGCGGCTGTTCGTTCCAGTTGGTATGGAACCGGCGGTCCTCCGGGACGCCTGATTTTTCCGTGCCGGAATAATGGAAACGGTCGGGAAAAATCTGGTACATCACGCCGCCCGACAGCCAGTCGGGGGTCTGGAAGCCTTTCCGGTAGGCGGTCAGCTGCCAGCTGCGGTCGCCGCCGAGCTGGTCGCGGCCATACATCCCGCGCATATATTTCTGGCGGCCGTGCCAGGTATCGCCCTCGAAGTGGTAGAAAAACAGACCGGCGTGCGGCGGCGCGTAGTCGCATTCCCAATATTCGGCGTTTTCGCCGTCCATGCCGCACCAGAACATGGAGTAGTGCGTTTCTTCCGATGTGGAATCGTCAATCACGCAGAAATACATGGCGGAGCAATGCAGGTCCCTGCCGATGGAAATTTTGAAATGGACCGATGTGCCTTCCTCCACTGCTCCCAGTGGGTACCGGTACACCGGGTTCCGAGACTGAAACATAAACAAAAAACCTCTCTTTTTAAGCAGGCTGGGCCTGCGCATAACATCACCGAGGAACGGGCTTTTCGCCCCACAAAGCTTGAAACCTTCGGCTTCACCGAGCCGGGATTCTGCGCCCTGCCCGGGCGGGGCGGAGTATTTTGAAGCCTGACGCTTCACCGTTTTTCTATCGGACCTGCGAGGTCCCGGCGAAAGGGGCCGCTCAAGCCGCGCCCCTAACACCCCACGGCTCTTCCTTTTCTTGTTGGAAGAAAAGGAAGCAAAAGACCATTTAAGGGGGCTCCTGCCCCCTTAAAGATTCCCCGCTGGGGAGCGCTCTGGCCGCGTCCCCAGACCCCACGGCCGGGATCCTTAGTGGTAACAGCAATCATGTTGAGAGCCATTAGGCGCGCTCCCTTTGCCGGAAAAATTCCGTTCTTTATAAAGGCTTTTACGTTATCGGGCAACTGCCCGGCAGGCTCTTTCGCTTATTTCGGGCGCGGGATGTCCGGAATCCTCGCAGTGTAACCTCTCCCTGTTTCGCGCTGACTGGGCAGGAAGACAGCCACGCTAGGGGCCTGCGGCCCCAACGCTTACCGCGGTGGATCCTCCAGCGCGTCCCCCGCGCGCTGGAAGCTTCTAGGGCCGATAAAACCAAAACAATGGAACCGCAAACTTTAAACTGGGTGCGGTGTATCCAGGCTGGACGAAAGACCCCATCTTGATGAAGCCGAAAATAAGGCCGGACAGCGTGTGTCCGGCCTTACTGGTTGTTTGTGGATTACGCCTTCTTCCCCTCTGCGGACGGAAGCGGTGAGGCGTGCCAGATGTTCTGCGCGTATTCGCGGATCGCTCTGTCGGCGGCAAAGCGTCCGGAATTGGCAATATTGATCAGGGCCATGCGGTTCCAGTGCTCCGCGTCGTGATACAGGCCCACCGCTTTCTGCTGGGCGGCTGCGTAGGAATCAAAGTCGGCGAGCACCATGTACGGGTCTACCTTCAGGAAGGAATCCACAATGTCGCTGAAGCTGAATCCGCCGATCCCGCGGCGCATCTCGTCGAGAGCCATGCGGATCTTCGGATTATTGTTGTAGAATACCTGCGGATGGTAGCCGCTCCGCTTGAGCGCGTTGACCTCCGGGGTCGTCATGCCGAACAGGAGCAGATTCTCGTCGCCCACAGCCTCGTGCATCTCCACGTTCGCGCCGTCGAGCGTGCCGAGCGTCACAGCGCCGTTGATCATGAACTTCATGTTGCTGGTGCCGCTCGCCTCGGTTCCGGCCAGGGAGATCTGCTCGCTGATTTCCGCCGCCGGGATCAGCTGCTCCGCAACCGTGACGCGGTAATCCTCCACGTACACGACGCGCAGCTTCTGGTTGACGCGCGGATCGTTGTTGATCACATTGGCCAGGGAGACGATAAAGCGGATCATCTGCTTGGCGAAATAATAGCCCGCCGCAGCCTTTGCGCCGAAAATGTAGGTGTGCGGGGTGAAATCGGCGTTGGGGTTGTCGCGCAGCCACTGGTACAGCGACAGGATGTGCAGCGCGTTCAGGTGCTGGCGCTTGTACTCGTGCATCCGCTTGACCTGCACGTCGAAGATGGTCTGCGGATCGATGGTGATATTCTGCGTCTTTTTCAGGTACTCGGCAAAACGGACCTTGTTGTCATACTTGATTTTGGCAAGGCGGTCGAGCACCTGCTTGTCGTCCTTGTATTTGAGAAGATCGGAAAGCTTGTTTGCGTCCATGACGTAGCCGTCGCCGATCCATTCGCTGAGGCTGGCGGCAAGCTCCGGGTTGGACTGGTTGAGCCAGCGGCGGTGCGCGATGCCGTTCGTGACATTCTTGAACTTCTCCGGCATCTCGGTGTAGAAATCGTGGAACACCGAATCCTTGAGGATGTCGCTGTGCAGCTGGGACACGCCGTTGACGGAATGGCTGCTCACCACGGCGAGGTTCGCCATCTTCACATAGCCGTCGTTGAGCGGAGCCATGCGGCCCACCTTATAGCCGTCCACGCCGCGCGCGTGCATATCGGCGCAGAACCGGCGGTTGATCTCCTCGATGATCTGGTAGATACGCGGCAGGCGGAACCGGAACATATCGACGCCCCAGCATTCCAGAGCCTCCGACATGACGGTGTGGTTCGTGTAGGAAACGGTGTGTGTCACGATGTTCCAGGCATCGTCCCAGCCGTATCCGCATTCGTCGAGCATGACGCGCATCATCTCCGGGATCGCAAGCACCGGATGGGTATCGTTGAGGTGGATCGCCGCGACGTCCGGGAGATTGTCCAGCGTGCTGTACTTGAACAGGTGACGGCGGATGATATCCTGAATCGTGGCAGAAACGAGGAAATACTGCTGGCTCAGGCGCAGGGACTTGCCCTCGAGGTGATTGTCCTCCGGGTAAAGCACCTTGGTGATCGTCTCGGCGAGCGCGTTCTGCTCGATGGCGCGGATGTAATCGCCGCTGTTGAACAGGCGCATATCGAAATCAGCCGGAGCCGCCGCCCAGACGCGCAGCACGCTGACCGCCTTGCCGTCCTTGCCGGAAATGTACATATCATACGGCACGGCGATGACTTTGTTATAGTCCTTATGGTTTACAATATGGTACTGGTTATTCCAATATTCTTCAATATGCCCGTCGAAATGGATCTCGATGGATCTGTCGGCCGCGGGCTGGAGCCAGATTTGCCCGCCCGGGAGCCAGAAATCGGGAAGCTCGGTCTGCCAGCCGTCCACAAGCTTCTGGCGGAACAGCCCGTACTCATACCGCAGGGAATATCCCATGGCCGGATATCCCAGCGTGGAGAGGGAATCCATAAAGCACGCGGCCAGACGGCCCAGACCGCCGTTGCCGAGGCCGGCGTCCGGTTCCTGTTCGTACAGGTTATCCAGCTTTACACCCATCCCCTCAAGCGCCTGCCGGAAATCCTCCTCCAGCCCCAGGTTGTACAGGTTGTTTTTGAGGGAACGCCCCACCAGGAATTCCATACAGAGATAATAAATAGTTTTGGTGTTTGTTTTTTCGGCGGCTTCCTTCGTCTCCTTGCGGCCTCTGTTAAGCATCTCCCGAACGATCAGGGCCACTGCCTTGTAATACTGCTCGTCTGTGGCGTTATCAGGAACCACGCCGAAATTGTGCGTCAGCTTTTCTTCGATCTGATCCTGTATTTTCTTGATGGACTTATCAATCATTGCATAACCTCCAAAGCAGCCCGGACTCTGCCGGGCAAAAATCGGTTGTCAAATTTCCAAAAACTGCTTATGTCTATTATATACCAATTTTGCTTCATTTTCAATTCAAAGAGAGGTCTGTCAAAAAAATTGTCAGACTATACAAAAGCGGCGTAAAAATCGTACTTCTGCCGATTTTTCAGGCAAAAATTGAACGGCGCCCCACAACAGATTTTTTCCGATTTGTTTTCGTCATTTTTCACAAAAAGCGATTTCCCGCTCTTTTCCGCCTCTGCAATTTTACTTTTTGTCGAAAAAAGTCTGTTTTTGGAGACACGGAAAGCATAATTTTTTCAAAAATCCCTTTCTAAATATTGTCAAATGATTTATAATAGAACAAACAAAAAAATTCCCGCCGTCCCGGCGTTTCCGAAAGGATGAGAACTTATCTTGGGTAAGAATGTGATTAAACTTGTCATCTGCAACAACGAGTGCCTGCTCTCCACAGACGATCCAGAGAGCTACGTCCGCGCCATGGGCGACGAGGTAGAAAAGGCCGTCACGGAATTCATGGATCAGAACCAGCGGATTTCCGTCACGCTGGCGGCAATCCTGGCCGCTTTGCGGTTCTGCGACGAAAAACGGCACGCCCTCGACGATGCCGACAATCTCCGCGGCCAGATCCGCGATTATCTGGAGGAATCCTCCCGCGCCCGGCTTGAGGCGGAGGAGGCGCGCCGCGAGATCGATCGCATGAAGCGCGAGATCCAGACGCTGCGCGCCCGGCTGTCAGAAGAATCCGCGCCCGATCCCGCCGCCGCTGCGGGACATCCGGCCAAGCAGCCCAGCCGCGGCGCACAGGCGCACGCGCCGTCCCCGATGCAGGTGGGGAATTACGCCCGCCCGCAGAAGGAGCCTGAGGAGCCGGAAGGGAGCAATTTTATCTCTTTCTTTGAGAAGAAGGACGAAGAATAAAACCCATACAGAATTTTCCAACAGAAAGTCTGTCCCAAAATAAAACGTCTATGCAGGGAGGAATCCGCAATGATTCGGAAAATGGTAAAAATGAAGCTTTTCGCCGGAAACGAGGAAGAATATGAGCGCCGCCACAACCTGCTCTGGCCGGAAATGAAAGCGGCTATCCACGAACACGGCGGCCACAATTATTCGATCTTCCTCGATCCGGCTACGCTCGATCTCGTCGGGTATCTTGAGGTGGAGAGCGAGGAGAAATGGGCGCAGCTCGCCCAGACGGACGCCTGCCGCCGCTGGTGGGACTTCATGGCCGACATTATGGAGACGAATCCGGACAACAGCCCGGTGAGCATCGATCTCAAGCCGGTGTTCCATCTGGACTGAAAGCTTCAAACTGTGTGCGTGCCCGGGCAGGGCGAACCCCATTGATTGAGAGGTTTTACATGAAACAAAATTCCATTGAGATCCTCGCGCCTGCGGGCAGCTTCGATTCCCTGATTGCGGCGGTACGTTCAGGGGCCGACGCCGTCTATCTGGGCGCGAGCTCCTTTTCAGCGCGCGCAAACGCGCATAACTTCGACAACTCTGAGCTGAAACAGGCCGCAGACTACTGCCACGCACGCGGTGTCAAGCTGTATCTGGCCGTCAATACGCTGCTCCGGCAGGACGAGCTTCCCGCCGCCCTCGACCTCGTCCGGTACGCCTGTTCGCTGCCGGTCGACGCCGTCATCATCCAGGACCCCGGCCTCATCTGGATGCTCCGCGTCTGCTGCCCGGACCTGCACCTCAACGCGTCCACACAGATGTCCATCCACACCCCGGCCGGGGCGCAGCTGCTCGCCCGTCTCGGCTTTTCCCGCGTCGTGCTGGCGCGTGAGCTTTCTCTGTCCGAAATCCGCGAAATCTCCGATAAAACACAGGATTCCCCCATCGAGCTGGAAAGCTTCGTGCACGGCGCGCTGTGTATGTCCGTGTCCGGACAATGCTATTTCAGCGCGATGCTCGGCTCCCGCAGCGGCAACCGCGGCCTGTGCGCGCAGACGTGCCGCCTCCCGTTTTCCGCGCCCGGCGGCACGGGCCACGATCTGAGCCTCAAGGATCTTTCCATGATCTCCCGGCTCGGCGATCTGATGGACGCGGGCGTGTGCAGCGCGAAAATCGAGGGACGCATGAAACGTCCCGAATACGTCGCGGCCGCCACCGCCGCCTGCCGTCATGCCGCCGACGGGGAGGAAATTCCGCCGGTACTGACGCACGATCTGGCCGCGGTGTTCTCGCGATCCGGCTTCACGACCGGCTATCCCGACGGCAAGCTTGGCCGCGATATGTTCGGCGTGCGATCCAAAGAGGACGTCACGGGCGCGACGAACGAGGTCTTTGCCAACCTGCGCGCGCTCTACCAAAAAGAACCGTCCCGCGTGCCGGTCGATTTTTCCCTGTCTATCCAGCCGGATCAGCCTGTCACGCTCTGCGCCGCCGATCCCGACGGCCGCCGCGCCGAGGTACACGGCGATGTACCGCAGACTGCCGTTCACCGCGCCATTGACAGCGATCGGTGCCGCGAACAGCTCTCCAAAACAGGAGGAACGCCGTTTTTCGCGCGGTCTGTGTCCTGCACCATCGCGGAGGGGTTGTCCGTACCGGCTTCGGCGCTCAACGCGCTGCGGCGCGACGCCCTCACACTTCTGGAACAGCAGCGCGCCCGCCGCGATCCGATCCCGTTCGCCGCGGCGGAGATCCCGGACGGCGCCTACTATCCCACCGCGCCGATGAAGCTCCGCGCCCGGTTCGCGGACCCGAGCGTGATCCCGGATCTGGCCGCGCGGTGCGAGCTTGTCTATATTCCGCTGTCCGCGCCGATCGAGGTATTCCGCGGCCTGCGTGAACGCGGGATCCCCGCTGCCGCCGAGATCCCCCGCGCCCTGTTCGGCAGGGAGGAATCCGCCGCCCGGAAGCTCCAAATTCTCCGTGACGAGGGCTTTCTGGACTGCCGCGCCGGAAATCTGGGTGCGGCGGCGCTGGCCGTTTCTCTCGGGATGCGCGTCCACGGTGCGTTTTCGCTCAACGTCATGAACACGCCCGCGCTCCGGTGGTACCAGGAGATCGGCCTCGCCGACACAGAGCTTTCCTTTGAACTGACGCTCGCGCAGGCCGCGGCACTTGGCGGTGATCTGCCGCGCGGCCTCGTGATTTACGGCCGTCTCCCGCTGATGCTCTGCCGCAACTGCCCCGCCGCGAACTCCCCGAAAGGCTGCCTGCACTGCATAAAACCGCCGGAGCTGACCGATCGCCGCGGCGCGAAGTTCCCCATCGAATGTGGAAAATCGTACGTCGAAATTCTCAACAGCGTGCCCCTGTACCTCGCGGATCGTTTTGTGGAAATAAAAGGACAGGATTTCGGCGTTCTGCATTTCACAGTGGAAAACTCTGTGGAAATTGTGGAAACCCTTTCGCGGTATCTCGATCCCGCTCACGCCGGAAAACCCGATTTTTCCTTTACCCGCGGACTTTACTATCGGGGCGTGGAATAATCCACTTTCCGCTGTGGATTTCCCGGCAGTTCCCGTGGAGGCTTGTGGAAAACTCTGTGGAGAATGTGGAAAACCTGTGAATATGCTGTTGGTTTGCTGGGGAAAGCGGAACAGATTACCAAATTAGTGATTTTTAGCCCGGTGGAAAATCCGGTGCTCTCTGGTTGTTTTCCACCGGATTATTTTTCTTTTTTGAAAATTTATTTTTGACTCAAAATTTCATCCGCATATTTATTCAACGGGAGGTTTTCTGTCTATGAACCTTGCAGAGGAATATCTGGCGCAGCTGGAAGCCGCGTACCGGGGCTCGGACGAGTGGGAGGAGTGGCTCCATTTTTACCACGCGTCCCACGGCGCATCGGCGGAGGATCTCGCCGCGCTGCGCAGCGCGTATCCCGATCTGCCGGATTCCCTCGCCGATCTGCTCTCCCTCGTGGACGGCTCGTATTTCCGGGACTACGGCGGGGAGAAATTCGCCGTCTATATGCTCGGCTCCGACATCCCGGAATATCCCTACTACCTGCTTTCCGCCGCGGAGATGCTCGCGGATCAAACTATGATTGCCGATACTTACGACTTCTTCTGGGAACCCGATTTCCGCGACGCGCTCGACGAAAGGATCTCGGATACCCTCAGCGGGATCCGGTGGCTGCATTTCTCCGACTGCATGAACAACGGCGGCACCTCCCAGCTTTTCATCGATTTCACGCCGTCGCCGAAAGGGAAGAAGGGGCAGATCGTCCGTTACCTGCACGATCCCGACGAGTTCGCCGTCATCGCGGACAGCTTCGACGACTATCTCCGGGACATCATGGCCGCGCGCTTCGATTTCATCTGACTAACGGATCTCAATTTCCTGATTTCGCCGCGGTACACGGCCCTTACCTATTCACTATTCACTTTTCACTATTCACTATATTCGGGCTGTTCGTTCTGGATGCGCCCGGGAAAAGGATGTTTTCTTATGGATCTCACAATACCTGTAAAAAAAGTGCGCCCCGGCGCGGTACTGCCAAGACGCGCCACCGCCGGATCCGCCGGGATGGATCTGTGCGCCTGCCTCGACGCGCCCGTTACGATCGCTCCCGGGGAACGCGCCGTGATCCCGACGGGGCTCGCGTTTGCGATCCCGGATCCGGGATGCGCGATCTTCCTGTACGCCCGCAGCGGACTGGGGATCAAGCACGGTCTGACGCTCTCCAACGGCGTCGGCGTGATTGACAGCGATTACCGCGGCGAGGTGTGCGTCGGGCTGTGCAATCTTGGCGCGGAACCGTATACTATCCAGCCGGGAGAACGCGTCGCGCAGATGATCGCCGCGCCGGTATTTGCGGCGCAGCTGACCGAAACCGACACGCTCGACGACACTGATCGCGGCGCGGGCGGCTTCGGATCTACCGGACGGCTGGCGTAGTCGGATCTGCAGGACGGTTAGCATAGCACGGATCCGGGATTTGTCCGGAGAACGGGTTTACCAAACCATCCGGGGGCGGAAGTGTTCCGCGGGGTGTGTGCTAATCAAAAGCACGGAGGAGTTTTAGTCTGGTATCTAAGGGGTTGATTTTTTCGTGAAAAGAAATCTGTTGAGGAATCTTCTGCTGATTGTGCTGTTTATTCTGGCTGTCGTGCTGGGGAAGCTGATCGGGATCGCGGTGCAGGGGGTGCCGTTTCTGGAATGGCTGGGGATCAGCGCGAGCTTTGGATTTCCGTCGGTACCGATCGATTTATCCGTGGTGACGATTACGTTTGGGATTTTGGTGAATATCAATGTGGCGCAGGGGATATTATTATTGGCGGCGATATTGATTTATAGCGCGATCAGGATCCGGGACTAACGCCATGCCCACGGCGGGCAAAACATAAAAGTTTCGCCCGCCTTTTCAAAGGCGGTAGGGGGTGCAGGGGGGCAACGCCACCCTGCGGTAAACGGGACGCGAAGCGTCCCCCCGGAAAGGTGAGCAAACAGAGAGGGCGGACCATCCGGGGGATGGTTCGCCTGAACGTCTTTGCGGACCCCCGGGCGGAGCGGAACCTCGAACGCCGCACCCAAAAAGCCTCTTGTTCCCGTTACGCTTAACCCAGACGCAGTTCACAGTACACGACATCCCCCGGATTTTAATTTTTCGATGATCTCAAAGGCTCTATCGCGGCGGCAGGCTGGCCGATCGTCTGCGGAGGCGGCGATCGGTTGAGACTGGCTTTCTGCGAACCGGAACCTTTTTGGGGCTGGGTGGATACCGCGCGTGCTCTGCCCCACAGGATCGCAAAGGCGGTCACGCGATCCATCCACTGGATGGATCGCCCTCCCTGTTTGCTCACCTCTCCGGGGCGCTTCGCGCTTTTTTACGGGGGCCTGCCCCCGCGCCCCCGCAGCCTTTGAAAAGGCTGGCGAAACTTTTATGTTGTTCCAATCCCTTTGGCGCGGTGGGGGACTTGGGAAAACTCCCATTTTTTCGCGCCAATCTCCCATTTTTTGCCGCAATCCTCCGGGAATTTGAAATTTTTTTTTACATTCCTGAGATAACTGTTGAGAAATAATCCCGCTCAGGTTATAATAAATGCAATACCGCCGCACCCGTCCCTCATCGGGATGGCGCGGCATTTGCGCGGAATTGCGGGTGTATCTGAAAAGTCCTCAGCATCGTTAAATCCATCTGGAAAGCAGCGTCTGCCGCGCCATCCGTCCCCGTCACACGGAAAGTATCCCAGCGGACCGGCGCTCTGTATCCACTGTTTTTCAGCGGATGTTCCATGCTCCTGACTTTTCAGATGCACCCTGGACCCGCCCTGCACGGGCGTTTGCGGAAATGTGGAAATTAGGGTGTATCAGAAAAGACCTCAATACTGTTAAATTCTACTGACAAACGGTGTCTGCTGCGTTGCTCGCCCTTGCAATACGAAAGTATTGCGGCGGATTCGCGCCTTGCATCCACCGCTTTTCAGCGAATTTTCCAGCACTTTTGACTTTTCTGATACACCCTGAGAAACTGTGGTTGAAAGGGGAAAATACAGGATGTTTGCAAAAGATATAGGAATTGATCTCGGCACAGCGAATACGCTGGTATTTATGAAGGGAAAGGGCATCGTCATGCGCGAGCCGTCCGTGGTGGCGGTGGACGTGCGGTCCGATACGGTGCTCGCCGTGGGAACGCAGGCCAAGGAGATGATCGGCCGTACCCCCGGATCTATCGTGGCGGTCCGTCCTCTCAAGGACGGCGTAATCGCTGACTTCGATATCACCGCCACCATGCTCAAGCATTTTATTAAGAAAGCCATGAAGGGCCATTCGTTCAGCCGCCCGCATATCGTGGTGTGCATCCCGTCCGGCGTCACTGAGGTGGAGCGCCGCGCCGTGGAGGATGCCGCGCGTCAGGCCGGCGCGTCCTCTGTGGAGCTGATCGAGGAACCGATGGCCGCTGCGATCGGCGCGGGCCTGCCCGTATCTGAACCGACCGGCAGCATGGTCGTGGATATCGGCGGCGGCACGTCCGAGGTCGCTGTGATCTCGCTGGGCGATATCGTCACGTCGTGCTCCGTGCGCGTGGCGGGCGATAAGTTCGACGAGGCGATCATCTCTTATGTGAAGAAAAAGTATAACCTGCTCATCGGTGAACGCACCGCTGAGGAGATCAAGATCTCCATCGGGTCTGCGTATCCGACGGAGGAAACCGAGGATGTCAGCGTTGAGATCAAGGGCCGCAATCTTGTGGACGGCCTGCCGAAGAACGTGCGTATCAGCGCCGACGAGGTGCGCGACGCGCTCTCCGATCCGCTCTCGCTGATCATCGACGCGATCAAGAGCACGCTTGAAAAGACGCCGCCGGAGCTTGCGGCTGATATTATTGACCACGGGATCATGCTCACGGGCGGCGGCGCGCTGCTCAAGGGCCTGGATCAGCTTGTGGCGCGCGAGACCAGTATGCCCGTGCACGTGGCGGAGACGCCGCTCGACTGCGTCGTGACCGGCACCGGCAAGAGGCTGGAGATCTCCATGCCCTCTGAATACTACAAGAGCCGCCGCCGCTGAGCCGCGGGACGGGGCGCGCCCTCCCTGCCGGGGGCATGGGGGAGCCCTCTGAAGGAGGTGTTCCATGAAGGATTTTTTCCACAGCGTTGGCTTCAAGCTGCTGCTGGGGGTTGTGTTCGTGCTGTTCGGCGTGATGCTCTACACGGCCAGCGCGGGCGGATCCGGCATTTCCGATCTGCTCGGCATCATCACCGCGCCGATGCAGAAAGTATCCACCATCATCTCCAATAACGCGAACGTCGCCGCCGAAAACGCGACGCGGTCCCGCGAGGAGCTGATCGCGGAGAACCAGGAGCTGCGCAGGCAGATTGACGAGCTCAACACGCAGCTGATCGATTATTATCAGCTGAAGCTTGAAAATGAACAGTTCCGTTCGGTGCTCGAGCTGAAAGTCGATAATCAGGATTTTCAGTTCGTTTCGGCTGCCGTGATCGGCCGCGATCCGAACGATGTTTTCTATACGTTCCAAATCGATAAGGGGGCCGCCGCCGGGATATCGGTCAACGATCCGGTCATCACCAACAGCGGCGTTGTGGGCTGGGTTTCCAGCGTCACCACCTCCTACGCGCGCGTCACCACCATCCTTTCTGCTGATACGAGCATCGCCGCCGTCGACAAGGTCAACCGCGAGACAGGCGTTGTCAGCAGCAATATTGAGTTCGCGGAGCAGGGCGTCGTGAAGCTGGGCTACCTGCCCTCGCGCAACGCCGTTTCGGAGGGCGATATCATCGTCACGAGCGGCCTTGGCGGACTGTATCCGCGCGACCTGCCGATCGGCAAGGTGAAAGAGGTGTTCCCGGAGGAATCGGATGTTACCTATTACGCCACCGTGGAGCCTCTTGTGGACGTCAAGACGGTGCGCGACGTTTTTGTCATCACGGATTTTGAGGGCCAGGGCGAGGTTCTGGAGGCCCTGGGGGATACCTCCTCGTCACAACCGGAGGGGGAATAGCCGATGCCGGATAAATATAAGGTGATCCGGTATTTCGCCTATACCGTGGAAATACTCGTGCTGTTCGTCATCCAGCAGACCCCCGGCCTTTTCCCGGAGGTATACGGCGCGCGGCCCGTACCCGTGCTGGCGGCGGTGATCGCTGTCGCCATGTTCGAGAGCGAGACGGCCGGCATGGCGTTCGGCCTGCTTGCCGGACTGCTGACGGATCTCGGCATGGGGAATACATTGGGGTTCCATGCCCTGCTGATGGCCGTATTCTGCTATGCGGTGGGCATCATGGCGAAAAACCTCATCCAGACCAACCTGCTCACAGCGATCCTGCTCGGAGCGGGGATCCTCGCTTTCGTATTTTTCTTCCAATGGGTGTTTTATTACGTTCTCAACCCCAATAACGATCAATTCTGGCATGTGCTTGCGCGGCATTATTTCCCGCGGCTTCTTTACACGTGGGCCTTTATGCCGCTGCTGTATCTGTTTAACCGGGCTTTTGCCCTGCTGATACGCCCGCCGGCGGAATAAGCCTGCCCGCGCGTCCTGCGCCGTCTGTGCGCCGGGATGCCGGGCCGGGCCCGCTGCCGCGGGCATCGTTGTTTTCCGGGGCGGTCTCCCAGGAGGGGGAGGCCCATCCCTGCGCGGCGGGAAACCACCTGGAAAGGAGTGTTCTTCAAGCTTGGAAAAATGGAAAGGACTGGGCCGCTATCTGACCTGTATCATCCTTTTGGGCGGCATTTTCTGCCTGTTCGGCGTCCGGCTGGTGGACTGGCAGATCATCAGCGGCGAGGAGCTGCTGGAGGAATCCACCAACACAAATACCTCCGTCGTGAAAATGGAGGCCGCGCGCGGCGAGATCCTCGACCGCAACGGCGCGGGGCTTGCCGTCAACCGGACCGGGTACAGCATCCGGTTTGACCGCGCCTATATGACATCCGATACCCAGAACCAGACGATTCTCCGGCTGGTGCACCTGCTCGACGAGCGCGGCGAGGAATGGATCGACGTGCTCCCCATCGAGGCCACGCCCGCCGGGACGTATGAATTTATCGAGGGCATGGAGGACGAGGCCGCCGATCTCAAGGAGAGCGATCCCGTCAACGTCAATCCCTACGCCACCGCCGACGAGTGCATGAAAGCCCTGATTGAATATTACGAGTGCGACGGCTACGACGCGCAGGACACGCGCGATATCGTCTCGGTGCGCTATAATATGACGATGAATGCGTTCTCCGTGTCGAACCCCTACACCTTCGCGCCGGACGTCTCCACCGATACCGTGGGGATCATCAGCGAGAACAAGCAGCTCCTGCCCGGCGCAACCATCCAGGTCACGACGCAGCGCGAGTATCCCAACGGCACGATCGCGCCGCATATCGTCGGCACAATGGGGGCCATCACGCAGGAGGAATACAACGAGTTCAAGAGCCAGGGCCAGACGTATTCCCTGAACAACATCAGCGGCTACGGCTATAACGACTGGCTTGGCAAATCCGGCATCGAGTCGGCCTTTGAGTCCACCCTGCGCGGTGAGAACGGCAGGCGCGTGATTGAAACGACCCGCACCGGCTCCGTCGCATCCGAGACGATCACCGAGAATCCCACCCCCGGCAACACAATCTATCTGTCCATCGACAGCCGCATTCAGGCCGTGGCGCAGGCGTCTCTGGAGCACGCTGTGCTTGCCGCGCAGGAATACGGCGCGTCCAACGACGGCAACGGCTCCGACTGCGCTGTGGGCGCGGCTATCGTCATGGATGCCAAGGATTTCACCATCCTCGCCGCGGCGAATTATCCGAACTATGATCTGAAGAAGTACAGCGAGGATCCCGATTACCGCCGCAGCCTGCTCTTGAGCACCGATTCCCAGCCCCTTTACAACAACGCGTTTCTGGGCAACTTCATGCCCGGCTCCGCCTACAAGCCGATGGTATCGTGCGCCGCGCTTCAGGAGGGCGTCATCAATTCGTCCACGCGCATCACCTGCAACCACGTCTATACGCGCTGGGACGATTACCAGCCCCGCTGTCTGGGCTGGCACGGCACGATCGGCCTGACGACGGCGCTCCAGAAATCCTGCAACATCTTTTTCTATGAGACGGGCTACCAGCTCGGGATCGACGCGATGGAATCGTACGCCCGCAGCTTCGGCTTCGGCGGGCGCACCGGCGTGGAGGTCTCCGAGGGAACCGGCCTGCTCGCCACCCCGGAGGAGCGCGAGGAGCGCGGCGGCGAATGGGTGGGCGGCGACGTGGTGCAGGCGGCGATCGGGCAGTCCGACAACGCCGTGACGCCGATCCAGCTTGCCACCTATGTGGCGACGATCTGCAACGGCGGCCAGCGCCTGCGCACCAGCGTTGTGGATAAGATCACGGATTACAGCCGCGAGACCGTCATCTCGGAGCATCAGAACGAGGTTGTGGCCGATACCGGCGTTTCGCAGGAGAATCTTGATCTGGTCAAGCAGGGGATGCGCGCCGTCTGCCAGACGGGCGGCACAGCCTCGCTGTTCAACAACTATCCCATTGCCGTCGCCGGAAAGACCGGTACCGCCGAGGTGCCGCCTCATTCGGATAACGTGTCGTTCGTCGGCTTCGCCCCGTATGACGATCCGGAGATCGTGATAGCGGTTGTGCTCCAGTACGGCGCGCGCAGCCAGTTTTCCAACGGCGTCGCGCAGGATCTGTTCAACGCCTATTTCTTCGGCTACACGGTGGA
>DVHF01000033.1 GCA_018712265.1 Candidatus Gallacutalibacter pullicola | reverse complement strand
GGATGAGAAAGAATACTGGAAAAGTTCTGTCTATGATCCTGGCTATGGCCATGGTCGTGTCGAGCTTTTCGGCTACATTCGTCTCCGCTTCTACTCAGGAAGTTGTTGGCAACAACGCTAGAGTAGACGAGGCTTCTGGTCAAGATGAGTACAAGGTTATCAGTGATAAGTATAATGAGATTGAACTGATTTCCGATTTGGACAACGCTTTCTCCGTGCAGACAATGGATCGTGAAGACTTGGATGATATTGAATATGTTTCGTTCTCCAAGGTTTCTGGTGATTCTCTTGTCAAAGTTGTGAGAGATGATGATGATAATCGTAATCTGGTACTGAAAAAGAATGCTTCCGGTACAGAAACGATTCGTATCAACTTTAAGGGCACGTATACAGATGATAACACAGATCGTGAAGTAACAGCTCGTGGTTCCATTGATGTGGATATCACTGCTTATGCAGAAGGTGATGTTGTTCTTGCTCCGGTAGACGCTGAGGATTATCTGAATGGTATGCCGGATGATATCACACTTGGTGCTGTCAACGATTCTGGTATGGATCTCGCTCTGTATATGGCGAAAGTTGGCTCCTGGAATAGTGACGGAACATCTAATGCTGAATGGGTAAGAATTGATCCCTATCAGGATCTTGATGAGGATGAGGAGCCGGAGGATGTAGATTTTGCCGGTTACTTCAAGCTTTCCAGCGATAAGAATTTCGTTTTGGAAGATGATGAGGTAAAGGATAGCGGTTGGACTCATTATGACGAAGATGAGGACGCCATTAACCTTGCTTTCAAGTGGAATGACAGCGAGGGTGATAATGATTGGGCGAAAGTTTTCAACACCAAGCTTGAGGTTTATGCTCCGAAGGTAGAAGTGGATGAGAACGGCCCGTCGTATGATTCCGACAAAAAAGGCGAGAAGATTAGAGTAAGTGTTGGTGTTGAGAAGAAGTGGCGTGTGTCCGGCGATGCGGAGATTGATAAGCTGGGTGCTCGTACTTTGATTGGCATTAACGGTGGTAATCTGAGCTTTGATTCCGACGATAAGTACAGTGACTACGAGAACGACGTAAAGGTTGTAACCGGTTATGACATCGTGGTTGATTCCGGCAACATTACTGTAAACGGTGGTACGATCGGCGGTATTGATGCGGCGGATGCTGAGGGTACAGTAAGCGTTCATGTCGAAAATGCAACTGTTAATGGAGATATTAACGTTGAGGGTACAGATGGTCTTGGCGACATTACTGCTGGTGAGGACGCTAGAGTAAATGGTACCTTGAAGAAGGCTGCTAACATTGTCCTTGAGGACGGTGCTACTGTTAGCGATGTGGATGCGGATGCTTCTGTTCTTACGATGAATGGTGCGACTGTTACTGGCAACGTAAAGACTGCTAACTTTAATGCTGATGATAACGACGAGTATAACAATACTGTAAACGGTGATATCAAGGCTGATGAGTTCCATGTAGAAGCTTCCGATGGTTCTTTCACTGCCGGTGGTTCTATGATCGCAACCACAGACGATGCAGAATATGAGTTCACTGGTAACAATATTTCTGTAAATACTCTGGATGCTGATTATTATGCTACTACTGTGAATTTCGATGAGACCAATATGGTAATTGCTGTTACGAATGCTAACAGCTTTAACACGGACTTCAACCTTATCAATGAATCCGATGTTACAGTTAATGGTTCGGCTCGTCTGGCAAGCATGGAAGTAGAAGAAGATAGTGTTCTGAGATTTGCTGCGGACGCTATTGTTGAAGATATGAGCGGTGACGGTATGGTTGTTGCACAGGCTGGTCAGCTTCATATCAACAGCGGTATTTCCGATGTAATGCTTAAGCTGAATAACCTTGCAATTGGTTCCACTGCGTTTACTGCTTCGACCGATGCTGTTGATGAGAACGATTTCAATGCAGTTGGCTATAGCCTGACTAAGGAAGCTGCTTCTTCCACGGTTGACAGATTCGTTGTTGATGCTGTTTCCTTTGCTGGTCTGGCCTTCGATAAGGAGTTTACAACCATTGCTCAGGGTTACAGCGACACCATTACGCTGGCCGCTTATCCGACAGGCACCAATGCTCCGGCTGATGCTAGAGTAATGTGGGAGCTTGACGGCAACGATGATTACTTCAACGTTGTTGTTGACCCGAACACTAATGTTGCTACCATCAATGTGACCGGTTACAACGCTGATGATAAGACGGCTAATACCGCTACCATCCGCGCTTATCTGGTTGATGAGGATGGCTTCGAGCTCGAGGGTTATGTTGCTGCTACCTGCAAGGTAACTGCTGTTGCCCAGCCGGAAGTTCGCGGTACCCTGAAGGCTGATACCACTTCCTACACCCTGCCTGTTGGCGGTATCTATGATATCCAGTTCTCCGTGACTGGCGTCGATGCAACTCCGGTTGTCACCGATTCCCGTACCGGCTCTGTCTTCCAGCTGACCAACCTCGGCGGCAACAAGTACAGAGTAACTGGTGTTAACGAAGGCACTGCTTATGTCGTAGCAACTGTTGGCGATACCCGTGTATCCGTGGCTATCACCGTTGACAACGATGCTACCCAGGGCGGCGAGAAGGGCAACAACGTCAGCGAGATCCGCTAATCAAGGCTAAGCCTTGACGTATACCGCGCACCGCCGTGCAAGCACGGCGTAAAAATGAAGAAGGTCAGAAGATTTTCTGCCCGCGTTCATAGTGCGGTTTGCTCTTTAGCTGAATAACAAATAATGGCCGCGGCGTTTCGGAGAAATCCGGAGCGCCGCGGTTTATTGTTGATGTTGACAATTCCCCTAAAAGAGGTTATAATAAAAATAGAAAGGTAAGCCGCGAACGGTTTACCCCTCGGTTTTTAGCTATAAGAAATAGCCGCCAACTTAGCAGGTCAGGCGGCTATTTCTTATTATGGATACTTATCAAAAATTCGGTTAGGATCACGAGAATAACCATGATCTGGACGAAATCTTGCATCGTATCACCCCCTCCGGCTGGAGGGGCAAGAAATTTTTACCACCTCCAGAGAATGGAGGAGCAAACCGCCCGTTGTCCGGACTTACCTTCCTGTATGCAGTATAGCATAAATCGACAAGATCCACAAGTAAATGTCTTGATATCATAGTTCGACAAAATTTGTAATAATAAAAGGACAGCCATTCATCGTTAAATGGGGATGGTTGTCCTTTTTGTGCCTACGTCTCGGGGGCGAGTGTGGGAGAACGCCGAGGTCGGGCGGAAGCGGGTCCGGGACGGGTCCCGGCGAGGGGTGCAGGGGACGCGGAGTCCCCTGCTAGTCTGTGCCCGCGGCGGGTACAGACAGAACCGTGCCGGGGTAGTACCACGCGAGGATTTCGGCGTAGGAAAGCCCCTGTGCGGCGAGGTAGGCCGCGCCGGTCTGGCTCATGCCCACGCCGTGGCCATAGCCGCGCACAGTAAACAGAAAAGCATTGTCCTGAAAGGCTATGTCAAAATTGGCGGAACGCAGTCCGAAAGCAGTGCGGATGTCTGCACCGCGTGCTGGGATGCCTCCCAGAAGGACAGTCTCCACTGTGCCGGAGGGGGTGCGCTGGATTTCCGTAAACCAACTTTCCGGAGAGCCGGAAAGATCGGCGTCCGGCCACTTTTGCGCCGCAGCAGCTGTGACCTGCTCAGGTGTGACGGAAACGGTCGAGAGATAGCCGTCCGCGGAGGGATCGCCGGGACTGTCCACTGCGACAAGGTAATCGCACGCACCGCCCCAGATATCGGCGGAAGCTTCCGTTTTTCCGGAAGATATTGCATGGTAAGCACACAGCGCCAGTTCTCCCTGATAATACAGCGCCTCTCCCGCGACGCTCTCCGCAATGGATTCCAGCTTTTGATAATATTTGTCAAATTCACTGCCCCAGCGGGCCTCCATCTGTTCCGGCGTGACGTAGGCTTTCCAGTTTGCGGGATCGGCGGAAAAATCTGCGTCTGCCGGGGATTCCGACGTGCGGTTTTGCTGGCGGAGCCGGCTGTAATAGGTGTATGATACCACTGCCTGCGCCTTGAGGGCTTCCTCCGGATATGTCAGTGGCATCTCGACAGCGATCGCGCCGGGGAGGAAATCCAGATTCGTTACTGTGAGGATTTCCCCGGTGCTTTCATCAAGAATACGGAAATCCTCATAGGGGATCTTCGCGGTTTCCGCTGTGCTTTGCGGGAGGGCTTCTGCGTGGGACGATGTTTCCGTGACCGAAGGTATGGAGGATGGTTCCGGTTCCGAAACTGTAGTGAGATTGTCCGGTTCCTGCCTGCACATGGAGAAAAGGGAGGCCGCAGCCATGAGAAGAAACAGGACGGCAAACAGGGAAATTCTTTCTTTCATAAGTCACCTTCAAAGCCTTTGCTTTTTATCTGGGGAATGATTGGGACTGAAATTATTCATAATTTAGAGAGAATTACCGTCAAAAATTCTGCAAAAATCTAAAAATTGCAATATTCACTTAAAAATATTGCAAAAATCTTTACTTTCGGGATTGACTTTATTGGAGTGCTGGTATAAAATAGTCCATATACCGCTCAAGACAGCGAATTTGCCGGGGCGGATGATTGGGAAAATCGGGCGCTCCTCCCTCCGCATGGGACAGCGTCTGAGGGGTAAATTCGTGCGGAGAAAAGGGTGGTTTCGATGACCGATAATTTACAGGAGAATACGACGACAATGGAGGAGCTTTGCCAGGAGTTCCGTGCCAATAATAAAATCGCTCCGGAAAATTTTGACCTGTATCAGGTGAAGCGCGGACTGCGCAATCCTGACGGCACAGGCGTGATGGCCGGTCTGACGCTGATCTGTAATGTGCATGGCTATCTGATCGACGACGGAGAGAAAATCCCCGATGTCGGCCGCCTGACGTACCGCGGAATCGACGTGATGGATATCGTGGACGGCTGCACCGCGGAAAACCGGTTCGGGTATGAGGAGGTCGCGTGGCTGCTTTTGTTCGGAAAGTTGCCCACCAAATCGCAGCTGGAGCGTTTCTGCCGCGTGCTCAATGATCGCCGCGAGCTGCCTGAATATTTTGCGGAGGACATGATCATCAAAGCGCCTTCCAAGGATATTATGAATAAGCTGGGCCGCTCCGTCCTCGCGCTTTATTCCTATGACGACAATCCGGACGATCCGTCGCTGGAAAATAATATGCGCCAGGCAATCCAGCTGATTGCCCGCCTGCCCGTTATTATGACGTATGCGTATCAGGTCAAGCGCCGCCACTATGACAAGCAGAGTATGTATTTTCATCCGCTCGATCCCAGCCATTCCACGGCGCAGGCGATCCTCAACGCGATTCGTCCCGACCGTTCCTTTACGGACGAGGAAGCAAAGCTGCTCGATACCTGCCTGATCCTCCACGCGGAGCACGGCGGCGGCAATAACTCCACCTTTACGACGCGTGTGCTGTCCTCTACAGGTACAGATATCTACTCGGCGATCTCTGCGGCTATTGGGTCGCTCAAAGGGCCGCGTCACGGCGGCGCCAATCACCGCGTCATGATGATGATGAACGAGGTCATGGAGAACGTACAGAACTGGCGCGATGAGGACGAAGTGGCTTCGTATCTCGAAAAAATTGTCCGCAAGCAGGCGGGCGACGGCTCCGGCCTGATCTACGGTATGGGCCACGCGATTTATACGCTGTCCGATCCGCGTGCAGTGATCCTCAAGACCAGAGCCAGAAAAATGGCAGAGGAACGCGGCATGAGCGAAAAGTTCGATCTGTTTGAGCTGGTAGAGCGCCTTGCGCCGGATGTGTTTGCCAAAATTAAGGGCGACCGCAAAGTGATTTCGGCGAATGTCGATTTTTATTCCGGGCTTGTCTATGAGATGCTCGGCCTGCCGAGTGATTTGTATACCCCGCTGTTTGCCATTTCGCGGATTGCTGGCTGGTGTGCGCACCGCATTGAAGAAATGACCACCAGCGGACGCATCATCCGCCCGGCGTACCGTTCACTTTCCCTGCCGCAGGAATATCTGCCTCTTGCAGAAAGATGAAAAATGAGGGATAATAGAGATCCCGGACCGTTAAGGTATCTCTGAAAAGTTCCAGCACAACTTTCCAGAGATCCCCGCGGTACGAAAATCATCTGAGTAGAGGTATGGAATGAAACGGAAATATGCTTGGCTTGTTTCGCTGATCGCGCTGGTGATTGCCCTGCCGGTGCGCATTTATCAGCAGCTTATGCTGGTGGATGAAACGACGGGCTTCTTCACGGATCACAATGTGACGGCAGTGGTGATCTCTGTGCTGCTGGCGATCGGTGCGGTTTATCCGGCGATTGCCTGCCGTCTGGACAGGGAAGCCGCCGTTGATACAGGGTTTTACCGGGATATCCCCACCGGAATTCTGACGCTGATCACGGCAGTGATGCTGGTAGTGGATTCCCTGCGGAAGCTGATGGAGGTAACGTCCGGCGAGGAGGAAGCCCTTGCAGCGGGCATGGCGGCTGTCGCACCGCATCCGCTTTTGTATTCGCTTCTGGCGATCCTCGGATTCGCGGCCGCTGTAATCCTGTTCATCGCAGGAATTTCGTGGATCTGGGGCGTACAGCTGCTCCGATCCGCACCGGTAGCGACGCTGCTGCCGCCTCTGTGGTGCTGCATGGGACTGATTGTGCTGTTTGTAAAGTTCACGGAAGTGATCAATACGACGGAAAATGTGTACCAGATGTTTTCGGTGATTTTCCTGCTGTTGTTCCTGTCGGCGCAGTCGAAGCTTCTTGTAGGGATCGACGGGGAGCGGAATACCCGGCTTGTCTTTGCGTGGGGGCTTCCGGCTGTCCTGGTGGGACTGGTGACTTCTGTGCCTAATCTGGTTGTTCCGATGCTGGGACTGGAGCGGTACAGCGATCTCTGGTCGGATTCGCTGGTCCTGCTTGGCTTCTCGCTCTCGGTACTGTCGTATCTCGCCTGCCTGCGGAAAAGGCTTGCAGACGCTTTATAAATTGGGATTTAGGGTGTCTCAGAAAAGTCCTCAATACTGTTAAATTCTACTGACAAACGGCGTCTGCCGCGCCCGTCACCCTTGCAATACGAAAGTATTGCGGCGGATTCGCGCCTTGCATCCACCATTTTTCAGCGAATTTTCCAGCACTTTTGACTTTTCTGAATACACCCTTGGAAATTTTCCCTGCCTGTACACAGCTTATGCCGTGCCGGGTGGGGAAATGCTTTTTGCGCGGGAATTTTCGGTTCCTGATAAAATTTGAAAAAGAAAAGTTAAATTTATGTGACAGGCCTTGTAAATTGCAGGAAAATGCTATAAAATAAAGGTAAGATATTTTTCTAACAATTTTAGGAGGTAGAAAAATCATGTCCATCAGAATTGCAATCAACGGTTTTGGCCGTATTGGCCGCTTGGCTTTCCGTCAGATGTTCGAGGCCGACGGCTATGAAGTAGTCGCCATCAACGATCTGACCAGCCCGAAGATGCTGGCTCATCTGCTCAAGTATGATACCGCTCAGGGTTCTTTCATGGGAGTAATCGGCGAGAATAAGCACACTGTTGAATCCACTGATGATTCCATCATTGTAGACGGCAAGGAGATCAAGATCTATGCCGTGAAGGATGCGAAGGAGTGCCCGTGGGGCGAGCTGAATGTTGATGTCGTGCTCGAGTGCACCGGCTTCTACACCAGCAAGGAGAAGAGCATGGCTCACATCCAGGCAGGTGCGAAGAAGGTTGTTATTTCCGCTCCGGCCGGCAACGACCTCAAGACGATTGTGTATTCTGTAAATGAAAAGACCCTCACCAAAGAGGATCAGATCATTTCGGCTGCTTCCTGCACCACCAACTGCCTCGCGCCGATGGCTGACACTCTGAACAAGGCATATCCGATCGTTTCCGGTATCATGACGACTGTTCATGCGTACACCGGCGATCAGATGATTCTGGATGGTCCGCAGCGCAAGGGCGATCTCCGCCGTGCACGTGCTGGCGCACAGAACATTGTTCCGAACTCCACAGGCGCTGCTAAGGCAATCGGCCTGGTTATCCCGGAGCTCAACGGCAAGCTCATCGGCTCCGCTCAGCGTGTACCGGTTCCGACCGGCTCCACCACCATCCTGGTTGCTGTTGTTAAGGGCAGCGACGTCACCAAGGAGAGCATCAATGCCGCGATGAAGGCAGCCGCTTCCGAGAGCTTTGGCTACACCGAGGAGCAGCTCGTTTCCTCCGACGTTATCGGTATGCGTTACGGCAGCCTGTTCGACGCTACCCAGACGATGGTCACCAAGATCGACGACGACACCTATCAGGTACAGGTCGTTGCCTGGTACGACAACGAGAACAGCTACACCAGCCAGATGGTCCGCACCATCAAGTACTTCGCCGAGCTGTAAGTAGTTGGGGGCCAGCCCCCAAACCCCTGGCAGGGGCTGCGCGCCCCTGCACCTGCGCCGGGACGCAGTCCCGGACCCATCCCTTTTCCGGCGTTGCCGGAAAAGAAGGTTTTTATGGAATATGTTGTTTGGGGCAGAGTTTCTCTTCCGGACGGATCGTCCGGGTGTTGGGGCTTCGCCCCAAACCCCAGCCGGGGATGGAATCCCCGGCACCCCTGGGGGCGCGCCTTTGGCGCGCCCCCTTTTGCGTGTCCGGAATTTTCCGGGGGCAAGATTCGCGCGATTTTGTGTGATTCACTATGGTATAATGTCCGCAGAGCACTATAAACGCGGGCGTAGCAGCTTAATTTACCGCTAAGCCAAGCGGAGGTACGACGCCTGCGCGTTTTGCCCACCGCAGGTGTGGTATAATATCCGCAGAGCACTATAAACGCGGGCGGTTCAGCCCAATCGCGCACCCAGCCGGGCGGAGGTAACGACGCGTGCGCGATCTACGTGCAGGCTTAGCCTGCCTGCCCACCGCAGGCACGGTATAATATCCGCAGACAGGCAGCAACGCGGGCATCTCAGCCTAATCGCTCACCCAGCCGGGCGACCGGAGGGAGCGTTCGCGTTCTGCTCGCCGCAGGCGCGCGGGTGGATTGTATAAGATTTCCAGAGGATATTTGTGCGTTTTTTATGAATATCAAAGATTACAGAATGGAATCTTCTAAAAGATCCACCAAAAAGCTTGAATTTTTATGAATTTGTGTTATGATTAAGAGGACAAGACTTCACAAAGGGGGAAGTGGCGGACAATGGAAAAAGAGATAAAAAAGCCAGAGGGCTGTGTCCCGCTGTACCTGTTCCATCAGGGGACGAATTATAAAGCCTATGAATACATGGGAGTCCATAAGGAGACCCGTGAGGACGGGACGGAAGGTATGGTTTGCCGTGTCTGGGCGCCCAATGCCGTGTCCGTCTCAGTAGCAGGGGACTTCAACGATTGGGATGCAAAGCAGTATCCCATGGAGAAAATCAGCGACGGCGTCTGGGAAGTGCATCTCCCGTTTGTGTTTGAACCATATCAGACGTATAAATTCTGTGTGGAGAGCAGTGCGGGCGCGAAGGTGTTCAAGAGCGATCCGTATGCGCACCACTTCGAGACGCGTCCCAGTACGGCCTCCAAGTATTACGATATTGAGGGGTTCCAGTGGGAGGACGCCGCATGGTTCCGCAAAAAGGCGCAGAAACCGCATTACAGCAATCCGGTGAATATTTATGAGATCCATGCCGGATCGTGGCGCAGATATGAGGACGGCAACTGCTATTCCTATGATAAGCTGGCGGATGAATTGATCCCGTACCTGTTGGATATGGGTTATACGCATGTGGAGCTTATGCCGCTGACCGAGTATCCGTATGACGCGTCGTGGGGATACCAGGTGACGGGATATTTTGCGCCGACCGCGCGTTACGGAAGCCCCAAGGATTTTATGAGCTTTATCAATAAATGCCATCAGGCGGGCATCGGCGTGATTATGGACTGGGTCCCGGCGCATTTCCCGCGCGATGAGGCAGGGCTGGCAAAGTTTGACGGCACGCCGTGCTATGAATATGCCGACCCGCGCAAGGGCGAGCATAAGGAGTGGGGCACCCTTGTGTTCGATTACGGACGCAACGAGGTGATCAGCTTCCTGGCCTCGAGCGCGGTGTTCTGGGTGGAGAAGTATCATATTGACGGGATCCGGGTGGATGCCGTCGCGTCGATGCTCTATCTCGACTATAACCGCCGTGACGGGGAGTGGATCCCCAACCAGAACGGCGGCAAGGAGAATCTGGAGGCTGTCGCGCTGCTTCAGAGGATCAATGAGGCGGTGTTTGAGGTCTCGCCGGACGTGATGATGATCGCAGAGGAGTCCACCGCATGGCCGATGGTGTCCAAGCCCACATACTGCGGCGGCCTTGGGTTTAATTATAAGTGGAATATGGGATGGATGAACGATATGCTGCATTATATGTCGCTCGATCCCATCTACCGCAAGTTTAATCACGATAATATTACGTTTTCGTTTTTCTACGCGTTTTCCGAGAACTACATCCTGCCGGTCTCGCATGACGAGGTGGTGTATGGGAAGTGTTCTCTGGTAAATAAGATGCCCGGCACGCTGGAGCAGAAGCTCGCGGGCGTGCGGTGCTTCATCTGCTATATGATGGCGCACCCCGGCAAGAAGCTGATCTTCATGGGGACGGAGTTCTGCCAGTTCGACGAGTGGAATTTTGAAAAGGAGCTCGATTGGAACCTGCTTTCGATCCCGCACCATAAGCAGGCGCAGGACTTTTTCCGGGCGATCAACCATTTCTATCTGGAGACGCCTGCGCTGTGGCAGGTTGACTTCTCATGGGAGGGCTTCTCGTGGATCTCCAATGACGATTATACGCAGAGCGTGATCGCGTTCCGGCGGTTTGATAAGGCGGGGAATGAGATCATTGCTGTGTGCAATTTCGTGCCGGTCGAGCGCAAGGAGTACCGTATCGGCGTGCCGTATGCGGGGATTTATACGGAGCTGTTCAGCTCTGACGATACGCGCTTCGGCGGGAGCGGCATCACCAACGGGGACACCATCCGTACGGAGGATGTCCCGATGCACGGCCACGAGCAGAGTATTCTGCTGGATCTGGCTCCGAATACCGTTATCTTCCTCAAATGCCGCCGCCGCAGGCCGAAAAAGGCGGACGCAGTTTTAGCTGCGGAGAAAGAAAAAACGCCTCGTAAGGCCGCAGCGGCCGTCAAAACGAAGAAAGCGGCTCCCTCTGGGAAATCCCGTAAAAAAACAGCGGTGGAAAAATAGAGTAAACTTGCTGATCCAAGGAGGAATTTTTATGTTGCCAAAACAAGAAGTAGTCGCCATGTTGCTCGCCGGAGGGCAGGGCAGCAGGCTCGGCGTCCTGACAAAGGGTATCGCGAAACCGGCAGTCCCTTACGGAGGAAAATACAGGATCATAGATTTCCCGCTCTCCAACTGCGTCAATTCCGGTATTGAAACGGTCGGCGTGCTCACGCAGTACCAGCCCCTGGTACTGAACGATTACATAGGCAACGGACAGCCGTGGGACCTCGACAGCATCGACGGCGGCGTCCATGTGCTGTCCCCGTACCAGCGCAGCAGCAAGGTGCAGGACTGGTACAAGGGTACGGCGAATGCGATTTATCAGAATATCAATTTTATTGAGCGGTATAATCCCGATTACGTCGTGATCCTCTCCGGCGATCATATCTATAAGATGGACTATTCCAAGATGGTGGCGTTCCACAAGGAGAAGAAGGCCGACTGCACCATCGCGGAGATCGAGGTGCCGATGGCGGAGGCGTCGCGCTTCGGTATCCTCAACTGCAACGAGGACGGGTCGATCTACCAGTTCGACGAGAAGCCGAAGGTGCCCAAGAGCAATAAGGCGTCGATGGGTATTTATGTGTTTACGTGGCAGAAGCTGCGCAAGTATCTGGAGGCCGACGAGGCAAATCCCAATTCCTCCAACGACTTCGGCAAGGACGTCCTGCCGGCAATGCTGAATGCCGGGGAGAGGATGTTCGCTTACCAGTTTGAGGGCTACTGGAAGGACGTCGGAACCATCGAGAGCCTGTGGGAGTCCAATATGGATCTGCTCGATCCGAACGTGCCGCTCGATCTGAGCGAGGATTCCTGGAAGATCTACTGCCGCAACCCCGGAATGCCGCCGCATTATATCGGCAAGGGTGCGAAGGTGCAGAACTCCCTGATTGCAGAGGGCTGCAATGTGTACGGTGAAATCGATTTTGCCGTGCTGTTCTCGGGCGTGTATATCGCGCCGGGCGCAGTGGTGCGCGATTCCATCATCATGCCTGGCTCGCGGATCGAGGAAGGCGCAGTGGTGCAGTACGCGATTGTATCGGAGAATTCCGTTGTCACGAAGGACTGTGTCGTTGGGGCGCGTCCGGAGGATGTAGAGAATAAGGACGAATGGGGCGTTGCTGTTGTCGGCGATAACTGTGTGCTTGCCCCCGGGACTGTCGTCCCGCCCAAAGCGATGATCGATGCGGCTTCCCTTGCCGCAGCTAACTGAGGAGGTGCCCGGCTATGCGCGGCAATAATGTAGTAGGAATTCTTTTTTCCAATATCCACGAGGAGCTTGTCCATGAGTTGACGGAAAAGAGGACAATCGGCTCCATTCCGTTCGGCGGACGTTACCGCCTGATCGATTTCCCGCTGTCCAACATGGTGAATTCCGGCATCAATAAGGTCGGCGTTATCACCAAGGGCAATTACCAGTCCCTGATGGATCACCTCGGATCCGGCAAGGCGTGGGACCTCTCCAGAAAGCGCGAGGGCCTGTTCCTGCTGCCCCCGTTCGACGGGATCCACGGCGTCTATTCCGACGTCAACAACAGGATGGATTCGCTTTCCGCCATCAGCCGTTTCCTCAAGAATTCCCGCGAGGATTACGTCCTGCTCAGCGACTGCGATTCCGTCTGCAATATCGATTACAAGGACGTGATCAGCTTCCACCTCGAGCATGAAGCTGATATCACCGTGCTGTACCGGTACGGCAAAATGCCGGCGAAATCGAACGATACCTCCGTTTACACGATGGATCCGGAGGGCCGTGTGATTGATCTGCTCGTCAACCCGTCGCAGGAGGGCGAATGCAATTACGGCATGAACAAGATGCTCATCCGCCGCGAGTTGCTGATGGATCTCGTCAATGACTGCGTCAGCCGCAATATGTACGATTTCAAGCGCCACCTGCTGCAGCGCAACATCAAGAATTACCGCGTCTTTGGGTATGAGTTCAAGGGTTTCCTGAACGTGATCGACTCGATGAACGCCTATTTTGAGGCGAACATGGCGCTGATGCAGCCCAGTGTGCGCACGGAGCTGTTCAATCCGGAGCGGCCGATCTACACGAAGGTGCGCGACGATATGCCGGCGCGCTACGGCCTCGATTCCGTGGTGGAGAACTCTCTGATTGCAGACGGCTGCGTCGTGGACGGCGAGGTGGAGAACTGCATCCTGTTCCGCGGCGTGAAGATCGCCAAGGGTTCCAAGGTATCCAACTGCGTGATTATGCAGGATACGGTCATCGGCGAGAACTGCCGTCTGAATTATGTGATTACCGATAAGGATGTCCAAATCCGCAGCGAACGGTCCCTGATGGGCTTCCAGTCCTACCCGGTCTTTATCGCGAAGGGCAGCGTCGTCTGACGCGCCCTAGGGCAGGCGGGCCCCGCCCGGATTTGGAGTATTTTGGAGAGAAAAGGGGGCTTTTGATTTATGAAAGTTCTGTTTTGCACAAGCGAGGCGCTGCCGTTTGCTGCGTCCGGCGGGCTGGGAGACGTCTCCGGTTCGCTGCCGCAGGCGCTGCGCGCCCGGCTGATCGGCTGCCGTGTGGTGATGCCGCTGTATGAGGAGATCCCGAAGGAGCTGCGCGAAAATATGCGGTTCCTGACGAGCCTCTCTGTGCCGGTGGCATGGCGCCGCCAATACTGCGGTATTTTTGAGGCGAAGGTCGGCGGTGTTATTTACTATTTGATTGACAACCAGTATTATTTCAAGCGTCACGGCCTGTATGGCCACTACGACGACGCGGAGCGGTTTGCGTTCCTGTCCCGCGCGGCGCTTGAGATGCTCCCGTACATCGATTTCAAGCCGGATGTCATCCACTGCAACGATTGGGAAACCGCCCTTGTGCCGGTCTATTTCCGTCTGTTCTATGCCAACAACGACTGGTATGCTGGTATCAAGACGCTCCTGACGATCCACAATATCCAGTATCAGGGCAAATACGGCATTGAACTGCTCCGCGATGTGCTCGGGATCCCGGAATCGGAGACGCAGCTGCTGGAATACGATAACTGCGTGAACATCCTCAAGGGCGGCATCGAATGTGCGAACTGGGTTTCCACAGTCAGCCCGACGTACGCCGAGGAAATCCTGAACCCGTGGTTCTCCCACGGTCTCGACAGCATCCTGAATGCGCGTTCGTGGAAGCTGTCCGGCATCCTCAACGGGATCGATACCACCCTCTACAACCCCGAAACGGACGAGGACATTTATGCCAACTACACAGCAGAGGACCTTTCCGGCAAAGCGATCAACAAGAAGAAGCTTCAGGAGCGCCTGAACCTGACGGAGGATCCCTCTGTGCCGATCATCAGCATGGTATCGCGCATGGTGTCGCATAAGGGGCTGGATCTGGTGAAGGAAGCGCTGGATCAGCTCATGTGGGAGTCGGATGTGCAGTTTGTCATCCTCGGCTCCGGGGAATGGGAATATGAAAGCTTTTTCCGCGATATGCAGGGCAGGTATCCGGGCAGGCTGTCGGCGTGCTTCGGATTTGTGCCGGAGCTTGCGCATAAAATCTACGCCGGTTCCGATATCTTCCTGATGCCGTCCAAGAGCGAGCCGTGCGGCCTTTCGCAGATGATCGCCCTGCGCTACGGGACGATCCCGGTGGTGCGCGAGACGGGCGGTCTCAAGGACTCGATTCAGGACAGCGGCGACGGTGAGGGGAACGGCTTCACGTTCCAGACGTACAACAGCGGCGATATGCTTCAGGCGATCCGCCGCGCCCTGGAGGGCTACGCCAAGCCGGAGGGCTGGTCTGTGCTGGTTGACCGCGCCATGAAGTGCGACAACAGCTGGGGCCGCTCCGCGAACGAGTACATACGCCTTTACAAGAGCCTCATCAAAGAATAAACGAAAAAATGAAAAAGGCTTCCGTCCAGCACGGAAGCCTTTTCTATATCCTCTAAGAAACGCGGGGGGCTTGGGGGGCGGAGCCACCCAACTAACCGTGCGACCCGCACGGAATTGCACATTTCCCAAAACAAAAAACTTTCATTCCCGGCGTATGCCGGGAATGTGTTGGGTCCGGGAAGATTCCCCCGCGGGGCGGGGGAAATGTCGCGGAGCGACAAAGGGAAGATCCCCCCACGGGGTGGGGGGAATGTTGCGTAGCAACAAAGGGGGACGGCCCCTGTAAGGGGACGGGCCGCGTGCGGCGAGTCCCGGCGCGGGGGGGTCCAGGGGGGTGCGCAGCCCCCCTGGCGGCGGGTGCAGGCGCGGAGCCTCAACCCTTCATGCGGGATTCGGCGCTCTTGATGAGATTGAACAGAGAGCTGGAGAACAGCGGGTACTGGGAGGAGAGGGCGTCCGGAGAGAGCGCGGGCGCTTTGTCGCGCGGAAGACCTTCGTCCCCGCCGATCTTTTCTCCCTCCGCGATGGCGCGGGCGTTCGATTCCGCAACGCTTTCGGCTGCCGCCGCATAGCCGCCCGCCAGCTTTTCCGGGACCGCAAAAAGTCCCTGCGGATTTTTCGGGTTCGCCGAATATAAAATCCGAAAACAGCGGTACACGGCCGCGTTTAAACACGCCGAAATCTCATTTGTCAATTCTTTATGGTTGCATTGCTGCAAAATTCCAAATATAATATTCAGAGAATTCGCGATCAGCTTCTTATTCAGCACGGGAAGCAGGCTTCCGCGCATCACATTTTCCTTGCCCATCGCGTCCGGCTCCGGAATGTCCTCAAGCGTCAGGGTCGCGCCGGTGCGATCCGGAGAGCGTCCCAGCAGGTAATCGCAGGATACCCCGTAAAAATCAGCGGCACGCACGACAAATTCCAGGCCGCATTCACGGATCCCCTTCTCGTAATGAGAAAGCAGCGCCTGGGAGATCCCCAGTGCTTCCGCCGCCTTTTTCTGGCTTAATCCGCGTTCTTTCCGCAAAAGTGTGATGATTCTTGGAAAATTCCCATTCATTTCCGCAAAACCCCCATAAACATCTTAACATCGAGTAAAGTATACAATAAATAAAACGTCTTGTAAATACAAAATCCGTATCAAAAAAAGACCTTTTTTCTATCGGATTTGACAAAAGGAGAGTTTTTATGAAATCCTATGTGATCCATCTGATCCGCCACGGCATAACAGAGGGCAACCTGCTGGGCCAGTACATCGGCAGCACCGATTCTCCGCTTGCGCCGCAGGGGATCGAACAGCTGGAACAGCTGCGCAAAAAGTACCAATATCCGCAGGCGGCTGTCTATTATTCCAGCCCGCTGAGCCGCTGCACGCAGACACTGCGTATCCTCTACCCTGACGCAAATGCGATCCTTGTCCCGGATCTGCGCGAATGTGACTTCGGAGACTGGGAGGGCAAAACAGCCGCAGAGCTGGAAAAAGAGGATCCCACTTTTCTGGAATGGATGAAAACAGGCGCGCAGGCCCAGCCGAAAAACGGGGAAAACGGCGGCGTGTTCATGCAGAGGGTGTGCGCGGCGTTTGAGAAAATCGTGGAAGGGATGCTTCGATCGGGCACGACCTCGGCGGTGATTGTGACGCACGGCGGGTGTATTATGTCGATCCTGTCGGCGTATGGATTGCCGCGCGCTAATTTCTACGACTGGCTGACCGATAACGGCTGTGGGTATACGCTGCGGATTACGCCCGGACTGTGGATGCGGTCGATGGTGGCGGAGGTGGAGGCGACGCTGCCGGGAGGATTAAAACGCAGCGCGGATTATACGATTGTCGATATAAACAAAGAGCCAGAAAAGAACGAAAATTAAAGTTTTCGCCAGCCTTTTTCAAAAGGCTGCGGGGGTGCGGGGGCTGGCCCCCGTAAAACCGGAACGCGAAGCGTTCCCCCGGCAAGGTGAGCAAACAGTGAAAGTGAATCATCCGGTGGATGATTCACTGGAACGCCTTTGCGGAAGGCTAAGCCTGCACGTAAAACGCGCCGCGCGTCGTGACCCCCGCTGAAACGCCGATAACCTCAAATACTCTGCCGCGGCGGCGGGCGCAAACCGATTCATTGATTTGTCATCTGGCCGGAGGAAGTGTGCGCCCTCTGCCGGAATATATCCCGGCAGAGGGATGCGGCCCTTTTTCCATCAGCTGAAAAAACCACTTGACAAGCGCGGGGAAAGGGCATATAATAAAAAACAAATCTGATAGGTTTCAAAGACTTTGAAGGGAAAAAGACAGAAAACAGGCTGTCAGAGATCCGGCGGTTGGTGCGAGCCGGAGGAATGTTTTTTGTGGATAGCTCATCCCGGAGTTGCCTGCCCGAACAGCAGTTGCTGATAGGACTGGACGCGTCAGGCTGCGTTAAAGGCCGGGGCCTTGTTGGAGGCTCGTGAGGGCTGTCTGCGTAAGCGACAGCTGAATCAGGGTGGTATCACGGAATTTTTTCGTCCCGGACACGGTTACGTGTCCGGGATTTTTTGATCGCCCCCGTCCGGGCGGGAGTGCTGTCCCCCGCATCCCATAGTTTTTGAAAAGCCAAGGGAAAGCTGATTGTCATGAAGGAGTGTTTTTACTATGTATGAAGGCTGCAAAAAGTATATCCCGTTTGCTCCGGTAAATCTGCCGGACCGCACCTGGCCCGATAAGGTCATCACCAAAGCGCCCGTTTGGTGCAGCGTCGATCTGCGCGACGGAAACCAGGCGCTTGTCAACCCGATGAACCTTGAGGAAAAGCTGCTGTTCTTCAAAACGCTTGTCGAGATTGGCTTCAAGGAGATCGAGGTCGGATTCCCGTCCGCGTCTGAAACAGAATACGAAATCCTGCGCACCCTCATCGATCAGGACCTGATCCCGGACGACGTGACGATCCAGGTGCTGGTACAGGCCCGCCCGCACCTGATCAAAAAGACCTTTGAGGCGATCCGCGGCGCGAAAAACGTGATCATGCACTTCTATAATTCCACGTCGACGCTCCAGCGCAAGGTGGTGTTCCACACCGATATGCAGGGCGTCATCGATATTGCCGTCGAGGGCGCGAGACTGATCCGCCAGCTTACCGAGGAGGAGGTCGCGCGCAGCGGCATGAATATCCGCTACGAGTATTCCCCGGAGAGCTTCTCCGGCACGGAGATGGACAACGCGGTGCTGATCTGCGACCGTGTGCTCGAGGAGCTCGGCGCAACGCCCGAAAACAAGGTGATCCTCAACCTGCCGAACACCGTCGAGGGAAGCACGCCGAACTGTCACGCCGACCAGATCGAGTATTTCTGCCGCCACCTCAAGGGACGCGACAGCGCAATCATCAGTCTGCACGCCCACAATGACCGCGGCTGCGGCGTCGCTGCAACGGAGCTCGGCCTGATGGCGGGCGCGGAGCGCGTCGAGGGAACGCTGTTCGGAAACGGCGAGCGCACCGGCAACGCCGATATCCTCGTCATCGCCATGAATATGTACTCTCAGGGCGTGGATCCGGAGCTTGATTTCTCCAACATCAATAAAATCCGCGATATTTATGAGCAGTGCACCAAGATGAAGGTCCACGAACGCCATCCGTATGCCGGCGAGCTGGTGTTCACCGCGTTCTCCGGATCCCATCAGGATGCCATCAAAAAAGGCTTCGATTACATGGCCGAGAGCGGCACGCAGTACTGGGAGGTCCCGTACCTGCCGATCGATCCCGCCGATGTGGGCCGCCAGTACGAGCCGATCATCCGCATCAACAGCCAGTCCGGCAAGGGCGGCGCGGCGTTTATCATGCAGCAGATGTTCGGCTACAATATGCCCAAGGCGATGCACCCGGAATTCGGCCGCGTGGTCAAGGCCGCCTGCGACGCCGCCGGACGCGAGCTCCAGCCCAAGGAGATTCTGGAACTGTTCGAGAACGAATACCTGAAGGTGCGCGCGCCGTACACGCTCAAGCGGTATAAGCTCTACGAGGAGAACGCCACGGACGGCAGCGAGGTAGCTGTGCACTTTGAGGGCGTCATCAGCAACGGCGAAAAGGAATCCGCGATCAGCGGCGTCGGCAACGGCCCGATCGACGCGTTCTTCACGGCTCTTTCCGCTGTGGGAATCACGGGATACCACTTTGTTTCCTACCACGAGCACGCCCTCTCTACCGGCGCGGACTCCAAGGCGCTCTCCTATATCGAGCTGAAAACGCCGGACGATCAGACCGTATTCGGCGTCGGCCTCGATGGAAACATCAGCCTGTCGTCCATCAAGGGTATCCTCTGCGCCATCAACCGCTCCCGCCGCGCGGCAAAGTAAGCCGGGCGGGGACGCTTTCACCATAAAATCCACCCCATAACCACAAAGGAGACTGACCATGAAAGAATATAAAATTACCCTGCTCAAGGGCGACGGCATCGGCCCGGAAATCGTCGATCAGGCGGTAAAGGTGCTCAATAAGACGGCGGAGAAATTCGGCTTTGCCGTCAGCTATGACGAGGCGCTTCTCGGCGGATGCGCCATCGACGCCACCGGGATGCCGCTCCCGCAGGAAACCATCGACAAGTGCAAGGCCGCCGATTCCACGCTGCTCGGCGCGGTGGGCGGACCCAAGTGGGACAATCTGCCCGGCAACCAGCGTCCCGAAGCGGGACTGCTCGGCATCCGCGGCGCGCTCGGACTGTTCGCGAACCTGCGCCCCGCTGTGATTTTTGAGCCGCTGCGCGCGGCGTCCCCGCTCAAGGATGAAATCATCGGCGGCGCGATGGACATCATGATTGTCCGCGAGCTGACGGGCGGCATCTATTTCGGCGAGCGCGGCAGAAAGGAAGTAAACGGCCATCCGGCGGCCTTCGATACGGAGATGTACACCGTGCCGGAGATCGAGCGCATCGCCCGAGTGGCGTTCGATCTGGCGCGCAAGAGAAGCAACCGCGTGTGCAGCGTCGATAAGGCGAACGTGCTGGAATCGTCCCGTCTGTGGAGGGAGACTGTCACGCGCGTCCACAAAGAGGAGTACCCGGATGTGGAGCTCACCTATATGTACGTCGATAACTGCGCGATGCAGCTTGTGCGCAACCCGAAGCAGTTCGACGTGATTGTGACCTCCAATATTTTCGGCGATATCCTTTCCGATGAGGCATCGATGATCAGCGGATCGATTGGGATGCTGGCGTCTGCGAGCCTCGGCAGCGGCAAGAGCGGTCTGTATGAGCCGGTGCACGGATCCGCGCCGGATATTGCCGGGACAGATACAGCGAACCCGCTTGCGACGATCCTTTCCGTGGCGATGATGCTGAAATATTCGCTCGGCGAGCCGGATGCAGCAAAGGCGATTGAGGACGCTGTGGCAAAGGTGTTGGAGATCGCGCGGACAGCGGATATTGCGGCGGATGGAATGAAGAAGGTCGGGTGCAGGGAGATGGGAGATCTGGTGTGCGGCCTGATTTAAGAAAAAGCCAAAGGTGAGCAAAACATAAAAGTTTTGCTCAAGCTTTTTCAAAAGCTTGCGACGGGGTGTGGGGGCGAGAAGCCCCCACAAGCCAAAAGAGGAACGCGGAGCGTTCCACCGGAAAAGGTGAGCAAACAGAGAAGGCGTTCCATCCAGTGGATGAAACGCCTGAACGCTTTTGCGGTCCTGTGAGGCAGAAGCATACAGCATCCTCCCAGCCAAAATGGTTCCGGTTCGCAGAAAGCTCTCCAATTCAGGCAAAGCCTTTGCCTGAATAGGGAGAGATTCCCGGCTGCCCTATCTAATTCAGATCCAGAAGAATCAGAGGGGCTTTTGGGCTCTGTCCGGCCATATATACGCTGTCCGCATACGGATCGCGCGCCAGCTCTCTATGGCTGCACGGCAGATCGCGTACGCTCCCTTCGGTCGCCGGGCAGGGGTGTTTGATCGGGCTGAAATGCCCGCGTTTGAAGCTTTCAGCAGAGAGGCTCGTGCTGTCCGGTACTGCTCCGCCTGGGGGCCCGCAAAGGCGTTCCGGCGAACCATCCACCGGATGGTTCGCCTCCACTGTTTGCTCACCTTTTCCGGAGGAACGCTTCGCGTTCCTTTTTTACGGGGCCAGCCCCGCGCCCCGCGATTTTTTGAAAAAAATCGAGTAAAACTTTTATGTTTTTGCACGGGGGGACCTCGCTGCGTTTTTTGGAGGGATTTCATGCAGGAAAATCAAAATCTGACATTTCAGAAAGGAATCAAGGACGGTCTGCCGATCTGCTTGGGGTACATATCGGTCTCGTTCACTTTCGGAATGGCGGTGGTTTCGGGCGGTATGCCCGCATGGGTGGCGGTGCTGATCTCCATGACGAACCTGACCTCTGCCGGACAGTTCGCGGGACTGGATATCATTCTGAACGGCGGAATGTATCTGGAACTGGCCGTCACGACGTTTGTGATCAACATCCGGTATATGCTGATGTCGCTGTCCCTTGCGCAAAAGGTGGACAGCGCGATGACGGTTCTCCAGCGGTGCGCCGTGTCGTTTGGGGTGACGGACGAGATTTTTGCGGTAGCCATGCAGCAGAAAGGCGAGATCAACACGCGGTATTTTGCGGGGCTGCTGCTCACGCCGTATGTAGGGTGGGCCGCGGGTACGCTGGCCGGAGCGACCGCCGCCGGTCTGCTGCCGCTTTCTGTGCGCAGCGCGCTTGGCATCGCAATTTACGGGATGTTTATCGCGATTATCGTGCCGCCGATGTCGAAAACGAAGCCCGTGGCTGTCGTGGTGGTGACGGCGGCGCTGCTGAGCTGTATCTTCCGGTGGACGCCGCTGCTGAGCAGCCTTTCAAGCGGCTGGGTGATCATCCTGTGCGCCGTGATTGCCTCGGCGTTTGCGGCGATGCGGTATCCGGTAGAGGAGGAGGAAGGCGCATGAACTATCCGCGGATTTTCCTGTGTATTTTCATCATGGCGGCCGTCACATACCTGACGCGGATGCCGCCTCTGGTGATTTTCAAAAAGAAGATCACGAACAGGTTTGTGAAATCGTTTTTAGCGTATGTGCCGTACGCCGTTCTGTCGGCCATGACGTTCCCGGAAATTCTGTATTCGACGGGGAATATGGTATCCGCTGTTTTTGGACTGGCCGCAGCGCTCCTGCTGGCCTATAAGGGCAGAGGACTGCTCACCGTAGCCGTTGGTTCCGTAGCCGTCGTTTTCATAGTGGAACAAGCCCTCCAATACATAATAATCTAACAAGGCTAAATCTGCGCCTGCGGCGGACAGACCGCGTCTCGCATCGCGATCTCCGCGGGAACCAAGCTAAGCTTTGACGTAGACCGCGTCACGCTCCCTCTGGTCGCCGAAACTCTGACAACAAAAATATTCTGTGGCGGTGGTAAAGCTGGTCGGGGATATGGTATAATACCAGTAGAGTATTATAAACGCGGGCATCTCAGCTCAATCGATCACCCAGCCGGGCGATCGGAGAGAGCGTGCGCGATCTGGGTGCAGGCTCAGCCTGCTGCTCACCGAGACGGATAAAAGGGAGGATGCAGTGATGAAGTCTATCGATAAAGCTGTCCTTGACGGTTACAACAACGGCGCGGAACGCGGCAGGCTCAGAACGGATTTGGGACTGATAGAATTTGAGCGAACCAAGGAACTGCTCATGCAGTATCTTCCCAAGCCGCCTGCGGTGATATACGATATCGGCGGAGGCTACGGGGAATATTCATGGTGGCTTGCTTCTCTCGGATATGCGGTGCATTTATTCGATCTTTCTGAAACCAATATCAGTATGTCGCGGGAATTGGCTGACGAGTATCCGGGAACCAACCTTGCGGCGGCGGAGATCTGCGATGCACGTGCAGTTTCCCGTCCATCAGAGAGTGCGGATGCAGTGCTGCTGATGGGACCGCTGTATCATATTGTAGAAAAAGAGGAGCGGCTTCTGGCAATTCGGGAAAGCTTCAGACTGTTGAAAAGAGGCGGGCTTTTATTCTCTGCGGCTATCACCCCTTACGCTACGCTTTTGTGGGCGATCTCGGTTTTTGGGACGAAAAACCGCCTTTTGGAAGAAGAGCCTTTTATCAAGATGGTGGAAAGGGAATTGTCAGATGGGGAGCATATCCGTCCGGAATCTGGGAGCTATCGGGGAATAGGCCGTTCCCATTTTCACAGCGCATCGGAGTTGAAAGCAGAATTGGAGCTTAGCGGTTTTTATGATACTAAAGTGCATGGCGTTGTAGGGGGCGCATGGATTGCGCCGGATATTGATACTCTATGGAAAGATCCCGTATCAAGAGAGGCTTTGATGAAAACAGTCAGGCTGTTGGATCTGCGCGAGGACATCAGCGGTATGTCGACGCATCTTCTGGCTGTTTCCCGCAAGACAGGCTAAGCTTGATTATTCTTCACTTAAAAAACCGGATGCACCTGTGTAAAAACAGAGCATCCGGTTTTTTTATGGTATGGGCAGGTGCTTCGGGGTGCGGCCCTCGAAGTAGGTGAGATATCGGAACCCCGCCTGCTTTGCCATCTGGTGCGCGGTTTTCAGACCGATCCCAAGATGCGGGACGGTGTGCGCGTCCGAGCCGATGGAGAGCAGTTCCCCGCCCAGCTCCCGGAACCGCTTCACGGTATCGAAATCCGGCATGGTGAACCCGCCTTCCTGACGCAGTCCGGAAGTGTTGATTTCCAGAGCCTTTCCGCGCTGTGCCAGCGTGCGGAGGATCTCGTCGAGCAGATCCGCCTGGGCTTCCAGCGTAATCCCCAGATGCGAGATATACCGCAGGGGATAGGAGAGGTGCGCGAGGATGTCGTAATCGCCCGTTTGCGCCATTTCCAGCAGTTCTGTGTAGTAGGTATCCAGAAGCGCCTTCCGGCTCGCGGGAGAGGCGTATTCGTGTTCAAAGTCAAGAAGATAGAAATCGTCGATGCCGCGCGTGCGGTGGAGCGAATACAGGACAAAATCCGGCGTGCGTGCGGAAATCTCCTGTGCGAGCGGGAAATCTGTGAGCGCCTGCCCGATCTCTACGCCGGCCAGCAGGGTGATCCCCCGGCCGAAAAGCTTCGTTTTCTGTTCCAGCATGGCGTTCCAGGAATGTGTAAGCCGATCCTGATAGCCCTGCTCCTGAAAGCGGTCGATCTCACAGTGATCGCTCAGGCCATATACGGTTATTCCCAAATCGATGGCGCGGGCGCACATTTCGTTCACAGCGTCGCGGCCGTCGGGAGAAAAGGCGCTGTGGCTGTGGCAGTCAAGCAGTGGTGTTGTCATGGGGCCTCCTGTATCGAAAATGCTTTTGATGAAACGGATGGGTGCGTCAGGCCTGCGCCTGGATATTGTCTGCGACAGCGGCGGCGATGTCCTCCGCGACCTGTGCGGGCGGCTGTCCGGCATTGACAGAGAGCGTACATGCCGCGCGGTAGAGGGGCATCCGCTGGGCGTGCAGCTCCCGGATCACCTTTTCGCGGTCGGGCTTTTGCAGCAGGGGACGGGTACGGTCCCGCTTCAGCCGCTGCTGTAAGGCGTCGAGCGGCGCGTCCAGCAGGACGATGATGCCGTTTCGCCGCAAAATTTCCACGTTTTGTGTGGAAAGGAGCGTCCCGCCGCCTGCCGCAATGACGTGTCCTCCTGTGGCGGACAACTCCTCGGCCGCCTCCGTCTCCATCCGGCGGAATGCGGCCTCGCCCATCGACGCGAAGATCTCGCGGATCTCCATGCCCTGCTGCTGTTCGATATAGTCGTCCATATCGATAAATTCCATATTCAGGCGGCGGCTGAGCAGTTTCCCGACCGTCGATTTGCCGCTGCCCATGAAGCCGCACAGCACGATGTTTTTTCGGGGGGCCATCATTCCTCGCCCTCCTTTTTGGCATAGAAGCTGCGCTCCATGTCGGCTACAGCATCCCGGCAGATAGTGTCGATTTCCTCCGCCGTGTACGTGGAGCCGTCCCAGATGGTATGGGCCGCGGCGGCCTGCCAGACGAGCATCGCCATGCCGCGCACCGCCGTTTTCCCGCACTTTTCCGCCAGGCGGATAAACTCCGTCTGGTCGGGATTGTAGACGGCGTCGAATACGGCGGAGCAGCGCGAAATGACCTCCTTCGGGATAACGGATACCCCCGTTTTGGGATACATCCCCACAGGCGTCGTATTGACCGCCAGATCGTATTCTTCGCGCTGCGTCTCCAGATCGGAGAGCGGCAGGCAGCGGATCCGGCTCCCGGGAACGGCGTCCCGCACATCGCGCGCGAGCAGCTCCGCCTTTTCCGGGGAACGCGCGGCAATCGTAAGCTCGCCGCCGGCAAGCGCCGTCTCGTAGGCGACCACGCGGGCCGCTCCGCCGCTGCCCAGCATCAGGACTTTCCCCGACACGGAAGCGCCCTCCGCCTCGATGGCGTGCAGGAAACCGATGCCGTCGGTGGTGTAGCCGGTGAGGACGCCGCCGTCGTTCGATACGGTATTGACGGAGCCGAAAACCTCCGCTTTACGGTCGAGCCTGTCCAAAAACGGGATCACCGTGGTTTTGTGAGGGATCGTCACATTAAAGCCGCGCAGCGGACGCAGCTGTGCGAAAGCCTCCGCGTCCATAATGGGAATATCTTTCACGCCATATTCGGCTGTTTTGCCGCGCAGGGAGAAAAGCCGCTGGTGAATAAACGGCGACATAGTGTGCCCGATGGGATGTCCAATCACCAAAAAACTGGAATTTTGCATTTTTTTCTTCTCATCCTTTGTTAAAAATTAGAAAAAATTAAAAATTTTCTGATTTGAATATTGACAAAGTCAGGAATTGCTAATAATATGGGTGCAAGGGCATTGTAGCACACTGGTCTGCGTTTGTCTACCGGAAGGGTGCGCGGCCTTCGGATTTTATCCTGCCAATCCTGAAAATTTTTATAAGAGGAGGAACGAAAGAATGGTTTTAGAGAAGGTTAAAGCGATCCTGAGCGAGCAGTTTGATGTGGAAGAAGACACCATCACCCCCGATACTTCCATCACTGAGGATCTGGGCGCGGATTCCCTCGACGTCGTCGATCTTCTGATGTCCATTGAGGATGAGTTCGAGATCGAAATCCCGGACGGGGAAGTCGAGAACATTAAAACCGTTGGAGAGCTTGTCTCCTATATCGAGAACAACAGCTGATTTTCAGACTGCATTTCTGCCGCCGCATCCGCTTTTGAAGGGATGCGGCGGATTTTTTTGTAAAATTTTCAAAATTTGTTGAAAATCTGTTCACATACCTATATAATGGAAGAAGTCCGGATCTTTTGAGGAGTGTCTGGATAGAAAAAGGAGTGTGCAGAGCACACAATTCAAAGACAAAGGAGAGTCAAACCTGTTGAACGAATTAAGCTTCTTGACCGACGGGGTAATGTACATTGTGCAGAATCCCAAAATGCTTGCGATGTGGGTGATTGGCGGCCTGCTGATCTGGCTGGCCATTAAGAAGGATTTTGAGCCTACCCTGCTTCTTCCCATGGGCTTCGGCGCAATCCTTGTTAACCTGCCGCTGCCGGGCGTTATCGGCGACGAAAACACCACAGGTATCGTAAAGTGGCTGTTTGAAGTAGGCATCGAAGCATCGGAGGCGTTCCCGCTGCTGCTGTTTGTGGGAATCGGCGCGATGATCGATTTCGGCCCGCTGCTGAGCAATCCGAGGATGCTCCTCTTTGGCGGCGCGGCACAGTTCGGCATTTTCATGACGGTATGCCTTGCGGTCCTGCTCGGGTTCCCGCTTGCTGACGCCATGAGCATCGGCGTAATCGGCGCCGCTGACGGTCCGACCTCCATCCTTGTTTCCCAGACGATGAACAGCCAGTACATGGGCGCTATCGCCGTGGCTGCGTATTCCTACATGGCCCTCGTGCCGATTATTCAGCCGATGGCGATCCGGCTCGTTACCACCAAAAAAGAGCGTATGATCCATATGCCCTACAATCCCTCTTCTGTTTCCAGGACCACCAAGATCCTGTTCCCGATTATTGTTACCCTGATTGCCGGCCTGATTGCGCCGTCGTCCTCCGCGCTTGTCGGCTTCCTGATGTTCGGCAACCTCATCCGTGAGAGCGGCAAGCTGGAAACCCTCAGCCAGACGGCCCAGGGCCCGCTCGCAAACCTCATTACCATTTTCCTCGGCATCACCATCGCGTTCCAGATGCGTGCTGATCAGTTCCTGAGCCTCGGTACGCTCGGCGTTATGGCGCTCGGCCTGTTTGCTTTCGTGTTCGATACCATCGGCGGCGTGCTGTTTGCCAAGCTGCTCAACATCTTCCTGCCGAAGGATCGCAAGATCAACCCGATGGTCGGCGGCGCCGGTATCTCCGCGTTCCCGATGTCCGCGCGCGTGATCCAGAAGATGGCCCTCAAGGAGGACAACCAGAACCACCTGCTGATGCACGCTGTCGGCGCGAACGTTGCCGGACAGATCGGTTCCGTGGTGGCGGGCGGCATCATCCTGTCGTTCGGTTCCATCTTTGGTTTAATGTAAGGGAGGTTATTTCACGATGAATTTCAATCTTCTTTCCGTGCTCTACACCACGCCCCTCGGGCCGGTGGATTCCGAGAGCCTTATCAATTCCCTCAAGCTGATGGGCCTGGGGATGGTGGGTATCCTCGTTGTTATGATCCTGATTTATGCCGTTATCGTTATCCTGAACAAAACGACAAGGGATAAGGATCAGAAATAATTTTCGATATAGTAGGAGGCCAAATCATGGCGGATCAGAAAAAGCTGGTTGAGGCGATCACCCCTATGGAGGAGGATTTCGCCCAATGGTATACGGATATTGTCAAAAAAGCGGAATTGATGGACTATTCCGGCGTGCGCGGCTGTATGGTGATTGAGCCGTATGGCTTCGCGATTTGGGAAAATATCCGTGATATTCTTGACAGGCGTTTTAAGGAGCTGGGTCACGAGAATGTATCGATGCCCATGTTTATTCCGGAAAGCCTGCTCCAGAAAGAGAAGGATCACGTCGAAGGCTTCGCCCCGGAGGTTGCCTGGGTGACGCACGGCGGTTCCGAGGAGCTGGAGGAACGCCTCTGTGTCCGCCCCACCTCCGAGACCCTGTTCTGCGATCATTACGCGCGCGTGATCCATTCCTGGCGCGATCTTCCGAAGCTCTATAATCAGTGGTGCTCGGTTGTCCGCTGGGAAAAGACAACGCGGCCGTTCCTGCGTTCTGTGGAGTTCCACTGGCAGGAGGGCCACACCATGCACGAGACGGCCCAGGAGGCGCTGGAGGAAACCGAGCGGATGCTCAATGTGTACGCCGATTTCTGCGAAAACGATCTGGCGATCCCGGTGATCAAGGGCCGCAAGACCGATAAGGAAAAATTCTCCGGCGCGGAGGCGACCTACACCATCGAGGCCATGATGCACGACGGCAAGGCGCTTCAGGCCGGGACAAGCCACTACTTCGGCGACGGCTTCGCGCGCGCGTTCAATATTTCGTTCCAGAACCGTGAAAACAAGCCGCAGACCCCGTTCCAGACCTCCTGGGGCATGAGCACCCGCATCATCGGCGGCATCATCATGACGCACGGTGATAACAACGGACTGGTGCTCCCGCCTGCTGTCGCGCCGATTCAGGTAATTATCCTGCCGATCGCACAGCATAAGCCGGGCGTTCTGGATAAGGCATACGAGCTGCGCGACCGTCTGAAGGGCAGCTTCCGCGTCAGGGTGGACGACAGCGATCAAAGCCCCGGCTGGAAGTTCTCTCAGTACGAGATGAAAGGCGTCCCGCTCCGTCTGGAGATCGGGCCGAAGGACATCGAAAAGGGACAGTGCGTGCTTGTGCGCCGCCATGACCGCGAGAAGGTTTTCGTCCCGCTCGAGGATCTGGAAAACGCCATCACCGCACAGCTTGAGGAAGTCCGCAAGGGCATCTACGAGAAAGCCCTCCAGCGCCGTGAGTCCATGACCTACACGGCCAAAAACCTCGACGAGCTCAAGGAGATTGCCGACACGCATCCCGGCCTGATCAAGGCGATGTGGTGCGGTGATCCTGCCTGTGAGGAGAAGCTCAAGGAGGTTGCCGGTGTTTCGTCCCGGTGCATGCCGTTCGAGCAGGAGCACCTGAGCGATACCTGCGTCTGCTGCGGCAAGCCCGCCAAGGCCATGACGTACTGGGGCAAGGCGTACTAAGGGTAAATTGAAGTTCAATTTAAAGTTTTCGTCCACCTTTTACAAAAGGTGGTGGGGTGGAGGGGCGAAGCCCCCCAAAAGAAGCCGCGAAGCGTCGAAAAAGCCAGCAGACAGGGACCCAAAGGGTCCCGAATCTGCGGACGGAAAGACACCGGGGAAGGGATTCCACCCGGCTCAAGCCGGCCTGTCGTTGTCGGCAAGACGAAGATAAATCAGATTGTTGGAGAATCGAAGCAGCCGCACGGCAAAAACCGTGCGGCTGCTGTTTGTTTATGCAGGAAAATTAACAGTGAAATCCGACAGTGCTTCGACACGACATGATGTTGGATTTACCCTCAATGCGGGAAAGTTACAGCCCGTAAACGTCGGTGGTCACGGGGCCGTCGTCCAGGAACAGGTAATCGTCATAGGGATCATAGCTGTAATCGGGCTCGTAGGCGTCCAAATCGATGTATTCGTCCAGATCATCCGGGAACTCGATGGATACCGGCTGGCCCGGATTCTTATATACGATGGAAATCTGCAAATTCGAGTTGTAATGAGATCGGTAATCCTCTCCATAGGAATAGGATATGTCCACGGTAAGATAACAGCTTTCGCTGAGCAGATAGCCGTCTGCCGATATGACCGCGGTATAAGAATTTTCCGGGAACGTGAGAGAACCTCCGGCTTCGGTAAAGAACGACAGATCGACTTCGTATTCCTGCAGGATGGCGTCTATATCAATCTGGAATGTCACCGTGCGGGTTCCGTCGCTGTTTTCGGAAAGGGCAAAATTCGTGCCGTACTCCGAAAGATCCTCACTGTTTGTACTTATAGGACCATCCGTTTCCGTGAGAATGGCAAAATTGACTTCTGCAAGCTCCTCCGCAGACATCGATTCTTTCATTCCGGTTCCAAAAAGACTGACGTACAGACAGGAATCTTTCACATAAACTTCGATTAAAGGATCCTCTCCCCATGTGGCGAGGGATTTCTCAATTTTCATCTGCGGATTTGCCGGATCGGACGCGTTGATCTGAAGGACGGTTGTCTCCGTGTCCTCCTGTGTCGTGACATTGGAATAGCCGGGAGAGGTAGTTTCTGAAACGCTTTTTGTGATTTCTGTTTGGGTAAAGTCGACCGAAACCAGCGAGTACGTCTTTTCCCGCGCAGCCTGGTACACAGCTTTTGCGTCCTCTGCCGCAGAAATCCCCACCGACAGGCAGACCGCCATCACGATCATGCACAAAAATGCTGCTGCCTTTTTCATATACACTCCTTCTTCCCTCAATTTTTCAGGATTTTCCTGATAATTGTATTGTATCACTTTTTTATTCCACAAACAATGGATATTTTTTAGCAAAATCATGATGTAGACTAAAAGTATTCACAATGGCAAGGAGAGGGAAGGGCGGAGATATGGGAAGCGGTTCCGTTTTCTGTGACAAGGCAAATTACTTGTCAGGATAGAAAAGAAGTTCTTTCAAATGGCAGCAGCAGAGAATTTTTTCGGATGAACGGGGATCAGCAATGCGGAAATGAGACGAAGCTTGGAGAAATATGTATATTAAACAGGAATATTACGATTTGTAAAGATTTTCCGCGCCATTTGGAGGTCGGCGCTGCTCGGTTCAGGAGTGTCTGCAAGTGTAAAGGGGATCCCCAGAGCATCCCATTTGTACGCGCCCATTTTGTGGAACGGAAGAAGCTCCACCCGTTTCACACAGCGGTAGGGCTGGAGAAAATCCGCCAGCCGTTCCAGACGGCTGCGTTCCAGCGTAATCCCCGGGACGAGCACGTGGCGTATCCAAACGTCGCGGCCGAGCTGTTCCCGTCGGTTCAGGATATCGAGCGCGCCCGCGTTGTCCTTCCCTGTCAGCGATTTGCATTCCTCCGGATCCAGGGCTTTGATATCGAGCAGGATCAAATCTGCCTCATCGACGCAGGAAAGACATTTTTCCAGAGGAACGCCGCCGCCCGTATCGATTGCCGTGTGCAGGCCGTTTTCGCGGCAAAGGCGCAGCAGCTCGAGGCAAAATTCCGGTTGAAGCATGGGTTCGCCGCCGGAAATCGTCACGCCGCCCGAGGCGATGAAGCTGCGGTAACGCAGGATATCCCGCACAATGTCGCGGGGAGCCATACGTTTTCCCTGCCCGGCCTGCCATGTGTCGGGGTTGTGGCAGTAGCGGCAGCGCAGCGGACAGCCCTGCAAAAACAGGACGTAGCGGATGCCGGGGCCGTCGAGTGCGCCGAAAGTCTCCACAGAATGGATATATCCCAGCGAATGCGGGGTATCGAAAGCGGATTCTGTCATAATTTGGACTCCTTACGGGATTTTTGATGGATAATAATACGATTTGGAATAGAAAGGGGCCGGCAGCATGAACGCTGCCAGCCCTGAAGTTATGGAAAATCAGAATCTGTCGTGGAATGTGCGGCTGACAACATCGAGCTGCTGTTCGCGCGTCAGCTTGACAAAGTTGACGGCGTAGCCGGAAACGCGGATGGTGAGCTGCGGATATTTCTCCGGATGATCCATCGCGTCGAGAAGCACCTCGCGGTTCAGCACGTTTACATTGATGTGGTGGCCGCCCTCATTGAAGTAGCCGTCGAGCAGGCCGGTGAGGTTCGCTTCCTTCTGCGGCTCGTCGCGCCCAAGGGCGCCGGGGACGATCGAGAAGGTATAGGAGATGCCGTCCTCGCTGTAATCGTAGGGCAGATGCGCCACCGACATCATGGATGCCACACAGCCGTGGCTGTCGCGCCCGTGCATCGGGTTCGCGCCGGGGGCGAACGGCTCGCCGCGCTTGCGGCCGTCCGGAGTGGATCCGGTCTTTTTGCCGTACACCACGTTTGAGGTGATCGTCAGGATCGAAAGGGTCGGGCGGCTGCCGCGGTAGGTGCGGCACCGTTCCAGCTTCGACATGAACAGCTTTACCACGTCGACGGCAATCTGATCCACGCGCGGATCGTTGTTGCCGTATTTGGGGAAATCCCCCCCGATTTCAAAATCGACAGCGATGCCCCGCTCGTCGCGGATCGGCTTTACGCGGGCGTATTTTATGGCGGAAAGGCTGTCCGCCACGACGGACAGGCCGGAGATCCCGCAGGCGCAGGTGCGGATGATGTTCTCGTCGTGCAGGGCCATTTGGATTTTCTCGTAGCAGTATTTATCGTGCATATAGTGGATCACGTTCAGCGTGTTGACGTAGAGCGCCGCGAGCCAATCGCAGATCACGTTGAATTTTTTGAGCACGTCGTTGTAGTCGAGGTATTCGCCCTGCACCGGGACAAGCTCCGGACCGACCTGATCGCCGGTAATTTCGTCGCGTCCGCCGTTGATGGCGTAGAGCAGCGCCTTGGCGAGGTTGCTGCGCGCGCCGAAAAACTGCATTTGCTTGCCGACGCGCATCGCGGACACGCAGCACGCGATCGCATAGTCGTCGCCGAATTTCTTGCGCATCAGATCGTCGTTTTCGTACTGGATGGAGCTTGTGCGGATGGACAGGCGCGTGCAGAATTTTTTGAACGGCTCCGGCAGGCGGGGGCTCCAGAGGATCGTCATGTTCGGCTCGGGAGCGGGGCCGAGGTTCTCCAGCGTGTGCAGATAGCGGTAGGACATTTTTGTCACCATGTGGCGGCCGTCCGTGCCGATCCCGCCGATGGATTCCGTGACCCATGTGGGATCGCCGGAGAAAAGCTCGTCATAGGCGGGCGTGCGCAGGAACCGCACCAGACGAAGCTTCATGATGAAATGATCCACGAATTCCTGGATCTGCTCCTCGGTATAGACGCCGTTTTCCAGATCGCGCTGGGCGTAGATATCGAGGAAAGTCGAGGTGCGTCCGAGCGACATGGCTGCGCCGTTCTGCTCCTTGACAGCCGCCAGATAGCCGAAATACAGCCACTGGATCGCCTGCTTCGTATCCTTGGCGAACACGGAAATGTCGAAGCCGTACCCGGCCGCCATATTTTCCAGGCGTTTCAATGCGCGGATCTGCTCTGCGATCTCCTCGCGGCGGCGGATCGCGTCCTCGTCCATCACATCGAAGCTGAGGGCGTTTAACGCCTGCTTTTTCTCATTGATGAGGAAGCCCGTCCCGTACAGCGCGACGCGGCGGTAATCGCCGATGATGCGGCCGCGGCCATAGGCGTCGGGGAGTCCGGTAATGATCCCGTTATGGCGGGCAAGCTTCATTTCGTCGGTATAAGCGTCGAACACGCCGTCGTTGTGGGTTTTGCGGTAACGGAACACGCGCTCGACCTCCGGGTCCAGCTTGCGGCCATAGGCTTCCAGGGAGGTTTTGACCATACGCAGGCCGCCAAAGGGCATAATAGCGCGCTTCAGGGGCGCATCTGTTTGGAGGCCGACGATCTGTTCCTTTGCCTGATCGATGTAGCCGGGATCATAGGCATCGATGTCGGAGATGGTTTTGTCGTCGATATCCAGCACGCCGCCGGTCTCGCGTTCTTTCCGGAGCAGACCGAGGACCTCGTCCCAGAGCTCGCGGGTACGCTGGGTAGGAGCGGCAAGAAAGGTTTCGTCGCCGTCGTAGGGGGTATAATTGCGCAGAATAAAGTCGTGGACGTCGACATGGCGCGTCCAATTTCCGGGTTTAAACTCAAGCATTGTAAAGGTTCCTTTCTTTCAGGCCGCGCGGAGCCATCCCCGTGCAACAAGCTGCCGGCGGAACTCTTTTTTATGCGGTTATAACGGACGGTGTGCAGATCAGTTCGGCGGCCAAAAATTCCGTCCCTGCCGCCGGTGGCTGTCTGTAAAGAGCACAATCCAGTCCGTTGAGGTTCCGGCCACGTCCCGAACGTTCCTGGGAGGCCGGACATATTCTTCTTTTTAGGCGAAGGAGACACGGGCTCCCGCCTGACCAACCGGAAAAATTCCGGTATTCTGGAAAGCGTCTGGCATTCCGATTCCCCAGAAGCTTTTACGAGATTAGTATACCGGATAAGTCTGCGCTTGTCCAGATTTGGAACTCCTAAAACCCAGCCCCTTTTCCCAACAATTTTCGTTCCATTTCTACAACCAGGGGCCTCCGCGGCCCCTGGACCCCCGGCAGGGACTACAAGTCCCTGCACTCTGCTCCGAGGGGCTGCGCGCCCCTCGACCCGCGCCGGGACACAGTCCCGGACCCATTTCCGCCCCAGCTCGGAGATCGTTGTACCGTAGTGTCGAGACGGATCCTTTTATGTAAAAAGAAAAACGGACACGCCGCACAGCGTGTCCGTTTTGTGATCCTTTTTAGGTTTGCAGAGAGCCCCACGAGAGTGGGGAAATGTCACGAAGCGGCAAGGAAGGTGCCTGAGTGCGGTGCAGTCCCTGCCGTTACTCCGAGAGGGCGCGGTTGAGCCAGGCATCGGCGATATCAATTGCGAGGTAAAGGCCGCTCTTTTCGCTCGATTTTACGATCTGTTTGCGGGAACGGTTGCTTGCGTCGGTATACATAAGCTGAATGCTGACGCGATCGGCAATGTCCATATCCTGAACGCGTTTTTTACTTTTGATTTCCAGTTTTACCACATATTTATCCTTCATGCTGCCGTAATAAATTACATCACCGCAGCGGACAAGCGGGTGGCCGCGGTAAGTCGGGAACTGCTGCGCTTTTTCTTTCGCCATTCAAAGGCCTCCCATCATTGTAAAAATAGTCCGAAATATTCTGAACTATTATTATAACATACAAGGAATGGGAAGTAAAGCAAATTTAAAATGTCGAAACGGGAAAAACAGCGGCAGAATGGTTGTAAAATCCATAAATTTATTGTAGAATAAATTCATAGAAAGCAAGCCTTGTCTGAGATTGGACAGGCCCGGCGGTAAGAAGATTTTCTGCTGACGGCCGTTTTCCCCTTGGAGCCCTTTTGGGATTTCAAGGGGAATTTGTTCCGCCCGGATAAAACTTCTGGCGCCGGATATTTCGGTCTCCGAACAAGGCTCAGGGATGTTCCCCGCAAAGGCGGGATGAAGGAGTGGACAGATGGAACAAGTAAAAGAAAACAAGATGGGCACAGCCCCGGTGCTGGGACTGATTGCCTCCATGTCTGTGCCGGCAATGTTCTCGATGCTGGTACAGGCCCTCTACAATGTCGTGGACAGCTTTTTTGTGGCACAGATCAGCGAAAGCGCGTTGACGGCTGTTTCGCTGGTATTTCCGGTGCAGAACCTGATGATTGCTGTAGGTGTCGGAACCGCTGTGGGCGTCAATTCGCTGATTTCCCGCAGGCTGGGTGAAAAGCGCCGTGAGGAGGCCGACAGCGCCGCTACACACGCAGTCCTCCTTGGGATTTTTAACTGGGTGATCTTTGCGCTGTTTGGACTGATATTCCCGCAGTGGTTTTTTAAACTCTTCAACAGCACCCCCGCTGTCACGCAGATGGGGATCGATTATCTCAGCATCGTTACGGTGTTTTCGTTCGGAATGTTTGTCGAAATCAATCTGGAAAAGACGCTTCAGGCTACAGGAAATATGATTTTCCCGATGATTTTCCAGCTTACCGGCGCGCTGACCAATATCATTCTCGATCCGATTTTTATTTTCGGACTGCTGGGCGCGCCTCGTCTGGAGGTTGCCGGCGCCGCGATTGCAACAGTGGCCGGGCAGATCCTCTCCATGATCCTGGCGCTGATTGTAGTATTGTTTGGCAGGCACGAGGTTGAGGTCAAGCTCAAGGGATTCCGGTTCGATTGGGCTACTGTTAAAAATATTTATGCGGTCGGGTTCCCGAGCATCATCATGCAGTCCATCGGTTCGGTGATGACTATGGGCATGAATGCTATCCTGATTGCGTTTAGTGAGACGGCAGTGGCACTGTTCGGGGTGTATTTTAAGCTGCAGTCGTTTGTGTTTATGCCGGTATTTGGTTTGAACCAGGGCCTGATGCCGATTGTCGGCTACAATTTTGGCGCGCGCAAAAAACACCGCCTGCTGGCAGCTATCAAATATGGCTGTGTTATCGCGCTTGTCATTATGGCGATCGGCGTGGTGCTGTTCTGGACAATACCGGGCGCACTTCTGGGCATTTTTAACGCTTCAGAACAGATGCTTGAAATCGGTATTCCTGCATTGCGCACCATCAGCCTGTGCTTCCTGCCGGCGGCGCTCGGTATCGTGTTTTCCACAGCGTTCCAGGCGACAGGACATGGTTTTTACAGTATGCTGATTTCCCTGCTCCGTCAGCTGATCGTGCTGCTCCCGGCGGCGTTCCTGTTGGCAAAGATCAGTTTGGCGGCGGTGTGGTATGCGTTCCCGATTGCGGAGGTCTTTTCGCTGGCGGCCAGTATCATACTGTACCTGCGGCTTTACAGAAATACCCTGCGGACGCTTGATACCCGTCCGGCCTCTGAAATCAATTAAAAATCTTCCATAAAAATCAGGAGGGCCTGATTTAAAAGGAAATAGGCGGGAAAGCTTTGCCGGCTTTCCCGCCTGTGTTTTATCCAAAAAAGAGATTGGAAGCCTCCGGGACCGTTCCGCCGCGGACATCTGCCGTCAGCAGAGTGCTATGCGCATGAACGGCACACCGGAGGCATGGCGCTGGAACGCCTCAGTTAGCAGCCGCAGTTCCCGCCGCAGTTGTTGTTGCAGCAGCCGTTGTTAAAGCCGTTTTCCCCGCCGCAGCAGCACAGGATGAGAATGAGGATGATGATCCAGGAGCAGCCACCGCCAAAACCGTTACACATAATAGAAATCCTCCTTAAAGCATTGATATAGGATTAGGATATTCACGGCGCCGGGATTTTGTTACCCCGCGTTGCTTGATGCGCGCTCTCCGAATATCGTAGGCTCTCTCCCGCGCCGTCTTGATATATACTATGTCAAAAAATTTTTCTGGTGCAGGTTTTTTTCGAGATGGGATGGAACCTGGGGTAAGATATCCCGAAAGCTTCCGGAATGTTTTATTGAATGGGAGAAAAACCGTAAAAAATCGAGCTTCCGTTTGAAAAACGAAGAAAATGCGGGAATATTTCAAAAATTTGAGTTAATGTGATTTTAATTTGACTTTGTCTGACTTTGACTTTATAAAATCAAACCTCTATAATAAATATCACAAAGTCAAAGAAAGTCAAAATCAAACTTGGAGGTGTGAATATGAAAATCAGCGACAGCGTGGCAAATTATATTTTGCAGCTTTTGAAAGAAGAAAACGGCCGCGCGGAAATCCAAAGGAATGAGCTGGCCTCCATTTTGGGATGTGTGCCGAGCCAGATCAGCTATGTGATCACCTCGCGGTTCACCCCGGAGCAGGGGTACATTGTAGAAAGCCGCAGGGGCGGCGGCGGATATATCCGCATCACCCGCGTCAAGACGGATAAATCCTCGGCGGTGATGCACACCATCAACTCTATCGGTAATTCGCTCGACAGCGCCACCGCGCACGCGATGCTTTCCAATCTGGCGCAGCAGGAGATCATTCCCGTCAAGGCCGCACAGCTGATTGCGGCGGCTGTCAGCGGGAGATCGTTTGCGTCGATCCCGCAGGAAAACAGGGATGCGCTTCGGGCGGCAATATTTAAAAATATGCTGACGGCTCTGCTGAGTTAGCGGATTTTCGACGGATCCCACAGGGGATCGCCGGTACAATAGGATTACGGAATATGACAGGAGGTATTTTATTATGCTTTGCCAGGCTTGCGGAAAAAATCCCGCGACTACCCATGTGAAAACGATTATTAACGGAGAGCTTACTGAATATTCGCTTTGCGCAGACTGCGCCCAGAAGATGGGCTACGGGAACCTGTTCCCCGGCTTCGGGATGAACGTCGGCAGCCTGCTGAGCAGCTTTTTCGGCCCGCAGATCTCGTCGTCCCCATCGCTGGAGGTGCAGAGGTGTCCCGGCTGCGGTTCCTCGTTTGAGGATATCGCGCGCGCCGGCCGCGTAGGCTGCGCGGAATGTTACCACACCTTTTACGACAGGCTGCTCCCGTCGATCCAGAAGATCCACGGCAACACAAAGCACTGTGGGAAGCATCCGTCCGGTTCGATGCTCAAGGTCAAGCCGGAGGAAGGGCTTCAGGTAATGACAGAAAATAAGGTTCCCTCCGGCGAAACGCTGCTGGAGGAAAAGCGCCGCCTGATGAAGGAAGCGGTGGAGGCGCAGAATTTTGAGGAAGCGGCCAAGCTTCGCGATGAGATTAAGGAATTGGAAAGAGGGGATCAGAAATGACCAAATGGTATGAAAAAAGCGGCGATCAGGGCGATGTGATCCTCAGCACGAGAATCCGCCTTGCGAGGAACATCAAAGAATATCCGTTCCCGGGACGGCTCTCGCTCGACCAGCGCCAGAAAGTGGAGAAGGCTGTGTGCGGCTCTGTGGGGCAGTGTATGCAGCTGATTGGATCCCCGTACAGATTCATCAACATGGAGGATATCAGCAAGACGGACGCTGTTTCTCTGGTGGAACGCCACCTTGTCAGCCCGGAATTTATTTCCGATACCCGCGGCCGCGGACTGATTCTCTCGGACGATGAAAGCGTATCGATCATGATCAACGAGGAGGACCATCTGCGGATCCAGGTGATGCGCGAGGGCCTTGCGCTGGATCAGGCGTACAGCGTCGCCGATAAGCTCGACACGCTGCTCAATGAACGGCTGGATTTCGCGTTCGACGAGCGTCTCGGCTATCTGACGCAGTGCCCGACAAACCTCGGCACAGGGATGCGCGCCTCGCTGATGCTGCATCTGCCTGCCCTGCAGGAGAGCGGCGTGATGGGCCGTGTAGCGAACAGCCTTTCCAAGCTGGGACTTGCAATCCGCGGCATCTACGGAGAGGGGAGCGAGCCGGTGGGCGCGATCTACCAGCTTTCCAACCAGGTGACGCTTGGACTGAGCGAAAAAGAAGCGATAGAAAATCTGGGACGCATTGCGATGCAGCTTGTCTCGCAGGAGCGCGCCGCACGCAAGACGCTGTCGAAGAATATCGAGACACAGGATTCCATCTGCCGGTCGCTCGGTATCCTGCAAAACGCACGGATGCTCACCAACGATGAATTTATGAAGCTTCTGTCGAAAATCCGTATTGGGATTTCAGAGGGGCTGATTCCGAATATTTCGTATGATAAACTCAATGCTCTGATGGTGCGGGTACAGCCGGCGACGATTATGCTGCCGGGCGGCCAGACGCTTTCGCCGGCGCAGAGGGATGTGCTTCGGGCGAAAACGGTGCGCGAAGCCCTCGCCCCGGTCGGATAAGGGAAAAATTAAAAGTTTCGCCAGCCTTTTCAAAGGCTGCGGGGGGCGGGGCAGAGCCCCGCAGCGAAAAAGGCCGCGAAGCGGCCACCCGGAAAGGTGAGCGAACAGTGGAGGCGAACCATCCGGTGGATGGTTCGCTGGAACGCCTTTGCGGCAGACTAAGTCTGCACGTAGACCGCGTCGCGCTCCGCTGACACTTCGCGGGAATTGTGAATAACCTGTAATACTCTGTCGCGGCGGCAGGCTGGTCGGGGAATATGATATTTATCCGCAAAGCTGCAACGCGGGCGTCTCTGCCCCATCGCGCACCAAGCCGGGCGGAAGTATGACGCATTGCGCGATCTGCTCACCGCAGGTGCGCTTCGCGGGAATTGCGATAACCTCTAATACTCTGTCGCGGCGGCGAGCCTGTCAGGGATCCTATAGGCGCAGAAAGACCGTGGAGCAGATTTGATTATAATAAGCTTTTTAGATAGAATGGAGAAATGTGTATGTATCGTTTTAACGGTTTTACAGAAAAGGCCAATGAAGCGCTGAACCTTGCGATTGAGGCGGCGCAGGAATTGGGCCATACTTATATCGGCAGCGAGCATATCCTGCTGGGACTGCTCCGTGAAAAGAGCGGCGTGGCCGCCGTTGTGCTGGACAAACTCGGCGTCACGGACGAAAAGCTGGATCAGATGATCCGCGAAAAGATTGGCGCAGGGATGCGCACCTCGCTGACGGCGGATGATTTTACGCCGCGCAGCAAGAGAATCCTGCAAATTGCCGTGATGGAAGCGGCGCACATGGGCCACAACTATGTGGGAACAGAGCATCTGCTGCTGGCCGTGCTTCAGGAGGGCGACAGCTACGGCGTCCGGTTCCTGGAAGCCCTCGGCGTGCGCGCCAAAGACATCGAATCGGAGATCGTCGCCGCGCTGAATAACGGCGGGGATTCGCAGGAACCGATCCCGCCGGCATCCCCGCAGGCCGGGGCGGCCGGGAAAGGTTCCACTAAGACGCTCGATCAGTTTGGCCGCGATCTGACAGCCCTCGCTGCACAGGGCGGGATCGATCCCGTTATCGGCAGGAAGAACGAAATCGAACGCGTAGTGCAGATCCTGTCGCGCCGCACAAAGAATAATCCGTGCCTGATCGGCGAACCGGGCGTCGGCAAGACGGCTGTGGTGGAAGGTCTGGCGCTGAAAATCGCGTCCGGCGAGGTTCCGGAGCTGCTCAAGGGCAAGCGTCTGATCTCCCTCGATCTGACCGGTATGGTCGCCGGGACGAAGTACCGCGGCGATTTTGAGGAACGCATCAAGTCCGCGATGGATGAGGTGCGCAAGGCCGGCAACGTGATTCTGTTTATCGATGAGCTGCACACGATTGTGGGCGCAGGCTCGGCGGAGGGTTCCACCGATGCTGCGAATATCCTCAAGCCTGCTCTTGCCCGCGGAGATTTCCAGGTGATCGGCGCGACCACCATCAACGAGTACCGCAAGTACATCGAAAAGGATGCCGCGCTGGAACGCCGGTTCCAGCCTGTGACGGTCGGCGAGCCGTCCGAGGAGGAGACGGTGGAGATCCTCAAGGGGCTGCGCGATCGGTATGAAGCGCATCACAAGGTAAAGATCACGGACGACGCGATTCAGGCGGCGGTCAAGCTGTCGTCGCGGTACATTTCGGATCGGTATCTGCCGGACAAGGCCATCGACCTGGTGGACGAAGCGGCGTCGCGTGTCCGCCTGCGCGCCTTCACCGCGCCGGATCCGATGAAGGATCTGGAAAAGCGGATCAAGGAGCTGGAGCAGGAGAAAGCTGCCGCCGTGAATACGCAGGATTTTGAGCGCGCCGCAAAGATCCGCGACGAGGAAAAGGAAGCCCGCGCAGAATTGGAGAAGCAGAATGCGGCCTGGAAGCAGAGCAGCGAGCATCAGAGCGGCGAGGTCACGCCGGACGATATTGCCAGTGTGGTATCGATGTGGACGGGCGTGCCTGTCTCCCAGCTGACGGAGGAAGAAAGCGAGCGTCTGCTTCATTTGGAGGACACGCTGCACAAGCGTCTGGTAGGGCAGGACGAAGCGGTCAGCGCAGTATCGCGCGCCATTCGCCGCGGCCGTGTCGGATTAAAGGATCCGAAGCGTCCGATCGGGTCGTTTATCTTCCTCGGGCCGACCGGCGTCGGCAAGACGGAGCTGTGCAAGGCGCTTGCGGAAGCGATGTTCGGCGATGAAAACGCCATGATCCGCTTCGATATGTCGGAGTACATGGAGAAGCACACGGTATCCCGTCTGGTTGGTTCGCCTCCGGGCTATGTCGGGTACGACGAGGGCGGACAGCTGACAGAGGCGGTGCGCCGCAAGCCGTATTCGGTGGTGCTGTTCGATGAGATTGAAAAGGCGCATCCGGACGTGTTCAATATGCTGCTGCAAATCCTGGACGACGGCCGTCTGACGGATTCTCAGGGGCGTCATGTGGATTTCAAGAACACGGTAATTATCATGACGTCGAACGTCGGCGCGCGTCTGATTACGGAGAAAAAGCAGAATCTTGGGTTCACGCCGGAAAGCCGTGAAGCGGACGCTGAAAAGATCCGCGATCTGGTGCTGGGCGAGCTGAAGAACACGTTCCGCCCGGAATTCCTGAACCGCGTCGATGATATTATCGTATTCAACAAGCTCACTGATGCCGACATCCGCGAGATTGCGGTGCGGATGCTCGACACGCTCAAGGCGCGTCTCAAGGGCCTTGACATGGATGTGGAGTTTCTTCCCGAGGCCGTGGATGAGATCGCGAAACAGGGCTTCGATCCGGTGTATGGCGCGCGTCCTCTGCGCCGTGCGATCCAGACAAAGATCGAGGATAAGCTTTCGGAGCAAATTCTGGAGGGCCGCCTGCAAAAAGGCCATCCCGCCGAATGTACCTACGAAAACGGCGAATTCGTATTCCGTCAAAAATAACCCCCCTCTGCCGAGACGGGGCTTTGCCCCGTGGCCCCATGAGGGGGCTCCGCGCCCCCTCAACCCCGCGCCGGGACGCAGTCCCGGACCCGGTTCCGCCCAAGCGCGCAGAGTGTCTGTTCTCGCAGTCGAGACGGATCCTCTTTCTTTGATGGGAAAAGTGCTCCCCGTAAGCGTCTGCGTGGGGGGTTGACAAAGGGGAAAGGGGTGTAGTATAATAAAGCCACAATTTCATTTTGAAACCGTTGAAGTGAAGATAACGTCTGTTGATGCACTCACAGAGAGTCCGGGAGGCTGAGAGCCGGACAGAACGCAGGCAGGCAAATGGATCACGGAGGGCGCAAGGAACAGCCGTCTGGCTCAGTATTCTGCGACGTGCAGGCATACGTCAGTTGCCGGGGATATGTTGGTATCCCGCAAAGTGTGCGGCTCTGCGCCGCGAAGCAAGGTGGCACCGCGAGTGGATTCCGCTCGTCCTTGATAGTATCTATCAGGGACGGGCGTTTTTTTATGCGATCCCGTCCCGGAACAGGAGGACATCATGTATTATCCATCGCTCAGGGAGGCCAGGGAACTGGCTTCCTCCGGAGAGTACCGGGAAATCCCTGTCGTCAGGGAGCTTCTGTCCGACTTCATTACGCCGATTCAGGCGCTGCGGATCCTGCGTGCACAGGATAACCACTGCTTCCTGCTGGAATCCGCCGCCGACAGCGAGGGCTGGGGCCGCTGGTCGTTCCTTGGCTTCGAGCCGGAACTTGAGATTACCTGTAAGGACGGTATGCTGCGGATCCGGTCCGCAGACGGGGACTCCGCCGACAGCCGGAATCCCGGGGACGCGCTGCGGGAAATCCTCGCGGCCCATAAAAGCCCTCGGATTGCCGGACAGCCACCCTTTACCGGGGGACTGGTTGGCTATTTCTCGTATGATTATGTCAAGTACGCGGAGCCGTCCCTGCGTCTGGATGCGGAGGATCAGGAGAAATTTCAGGATATGGACTTGATGCTGTTCCGCAGCGTGATCGCGTTCGATAACTTCCGGCAGAAGCTGATCCTTATCGCCAACGCGGACGCGGAGGATTTGGACACGTCGTATCCGGCGGCGTGCGCCTGCCTCGATCGGATGGCCGAGCTGCTCCGCCACGGGACGCCGATCCCACGCCGTCCCGCCCGCCTGACTACCCCGGTGCGCCCGCTCTTTGATAGGGACGCCTATTGCGCGATGGTGGAGAAGGCGAAACGATATATCTATGAGGGCGATATTTTTCAGGTGGTGCTTTCCAACCGTCTGGAAGCCGGGTTCGAGGGATCTCTGCTCGATGTTTACAGGATCCTGCGCACGACGAATCCGTCGCCGTATCTGTTCTACTTTACGAGCGACGATATGGAGATGGCCGGGGCGTCGCCGGAAACGCTGGTCCGGCTTGAGGACGGCGTAATCCGCACATTCCCGCTGGCAGGGACGCGCCCGCGCGGAAAGACGCCGGAGGAGGACGAGGCCCTCACCCGCGAGCTTCTCGCCGACGAAAAGGAGCTTGCCGAGCACAATATGCTGGTGGATCTCGGGAGGAACGATATCGGGAAGATCAGCAGATTCGGATCGGTCAGGGTGGAGAAGCATTTATCCGTGGAGAAATTTTCACATGTAATGCACATTGGATCGACCGTCAGCGGGGAAATCCGCGGGGGCTGTGACGCCGTGGACGCGATCGACGCCATCCTGCCTGCGGGGACGCTCTCCGGCGCGCCGAAGCTGCGGGCCATGGAGATCATCGACGAGCTGGAAAATAATAAGCGCGGCGTGTACGGCGGCGCGATCGGGTATTTGGCGTTTACCGGGAATCTCGATACGTGCATCGCAATCAGGCTTGCGTTCCAGAAAAACGGGCGCGTGTTTATCCGTTCCGGGGCGGGGATCGTCGCCGATTCCGTGCCGGAAAAGGAGTATCAGGAGTGCATCAACAAGGCGCAGGCCGTTGTGCGGGCTTTGGAGCTGGCCCGGAAAGAGAGGGATTTATGATTCTGCTTATTGATAACTACGACAGCTTTTCCTATAATCTCTTTCAGCTGGCGGGCAGTATCCGCCCCGATATTAAGGTGGTGCGCAATGATAAAATCATGGTGGATGGGATCCGGGAGCTTGCGCCGTCTCACCTGATTCTGTCTCCGGGACCGGGGAAGCCTGCGCAAGCGGGCGTTTGTGAAGATGCTGTGCGCGCGCTGTCTGATGAACTGCCGATTTTGGGCGTGTGTCTGGGGCATCAGGCGATCTGTGAAGCGTTCGGCGGCGTGGTGTCCTATGCGTCGCGGCTGATGCACGGCAAGCAGTCCGAGGTGGCTGTCGATACGGCGTGCCCGATCTTCCGCGGCCTGCCGGACGTCATCCCTGCCGCCCGCTACCATTCGCTGGCCGTTAAAGGGGATTCCCTGCCGGATTGTCTGGAAGTGGCCGCCCGCGCCCGCGATGACGGCGAGATTATGGCGGTGCGGCTCCGGAACCGCCCCGTATACGGACTGCAATTTCACCCGGAATCAATCCTGACGCCGCAGGGCGGACAGATTTTAAAAAATTTTTTGGAGGGAACCTGCCATGATTAAAGAAGCGATTGTACGTCTTGCCGCCAAACAGGATTTGGATTACGATACCGCCGCCGCTGTGATGGACGAGATCATGGGCGGGCAGGCCAGCCAGATCCAGATGTCCGCGTTTTTGACCGCCCTCGCGATGAAGGGCGAGACGATCGACGAGATCACCGCCTGTGCCGCCGGGATGCGCGCGCACTGCGTCCGCCTGCTCCACAATGTGGATGCGCTCGAGATCGTCGGCACGGGCGGGGACGGCGCGAATTCTTTTAATATTTCCACAACTTCCGCGTTTGTAGCCGCGGCGGGCGGCGTCCCGGTAGCCAAGCACGGCAACCGCGCGGCGTCCTCCAAAAGCGGCGCGGCCGATGTGCTTGAGGCTCTCGGGATGGATATCACTATTTCGCCGGAGCACAGCGCACGCCTGCTCACAGAGCACGGATTTTGTTTCCTGTTCGCGCAGAATTACCATATTTCCATGAAGTACGTCGCGCCCGTGCGCAAGGAGCTGGGCATCCGCACCGTGTTCAATATCCTCGGGCCGCTCTCGAACCCCGCCGGCGCGAACCGTGAGCTGATGGGCGTGTACGATGAATCGCTCGTCGAGCCGCTGGCACAGGTGATGGGCAAGCTTGGCGTTACGCGCGGGATGGTCGTGTTCGGACAGGATGGGCTGGACGAAATCTCCATGTCGTCGCCCACATCGGTGTGCGAGATCCGCGACGGCTGGTTCCAGTCGTATGAGCTGACGCCGGAGCAGTTCGGATATGCGCGGTGCGCCAAGGAGGAGCTTTGCGGCGGGACCCCTCAGGAAAACGCCGTGATTACGCGGGATATTCTCTCCGGCAAAGAGCGCGGCGCGCGGCGGCAGGCCGTCTGCCTGAACGCGGGCGCGGCGCTGTATATCGGCGGTAAGGCTGCGACGATTGCCGAGGGAATTAAGGCCGCGGAAAGCCTGATTGATTCCGGCGCGGCACAGCGCAAGCTGGACGACATCATCGGTCTTTCCCGCGGGTGATCGCCATGGCTGCCACTATTTTGGAAACGATTGCCGCCCACGCCCGGCGCCGCGTGGAGCAGGACAAGGCAGGGGAGAGCATGGAACTGCTTCAGGAGCGGTGCCGTCAGGCGGGGCGCGCTCATGGGGAGCGGTTCCGGCAGGCGCTGGAACGTCCCGGCCTGTCGCTGATCTGCGAGATCAAAAAGGCGTCGCCGTCGAAGGGCGTGATTTCGGAGGAATTCCCGTATCTCGACATCGCGCGCGAGTATCAGAAGGCCGGGGCGGACGCGATCTCCTGCCTGACGGAGCCGAAATGGTTCCTCGGCTCCGATGAGATTTTCCGGGACGTCCGCGCGGCGATCGATCTCCCGATGCTCCGCAAGGATTTTACCGTCGATCCGTACCAGATCTATCAGGCGCGGCTGATGGGGGCCGACTGCGTCCTGCTCATCTGCGCCCTGCTCGACTGCGGGACGCTCGCGGCATATTTGCAGATTTGCGATGATCTGGGGCTGTCCGCGCTCGTGGAAGCGCATGACAGTGCTGAGATCGAAACCGCCGTATCGGCCGGGGCAGAAATTATCGGGGTGAACAACCGCAATCTCAGGGATTTTTCCGTCGATTTCTCGAACGCCGCCCGTCTGCGGGAGCATATCCCGCCCGGCGTGATATACGTAGCGGAGAGCGGCGTTTCCAGTGCTCAGGACGCCGCCGCACTCCGGAAAGCCGGGGCCGACGCCGCGCTCGTCGGGGAATTTCTGATGCGATCCCACGATAGATGCGCCGCGCTCGCCGCTTTGCGGGAGGCGTCCCGATGACGCGGATCAAGATCTGCGGCCTGACGCGTCCCTGCGACATCGACTATGTCAACACCGCCAGACCGGACTGGTGCGGATTCATCATCAATTTCCCCAAAAGCCGCCGCAGCCTGACGCCGGAGCAGGTTCGCCCCCTGCGGGAACGGCTGGACCCGTCCATAACTGCCGTGGGCGTGTTTGTGGATCGTCCGCCGGGGGAAATAGCCGCCCTGCTCCTTGACGGGACGATCGATATCGCACAGCTTCACGGCAATGAGGACGCGGCGTACTTTGCCGCCCTGCGCAGTCTCGCGCCGGGGAAAGAGCTGTGGCGCGCGTTCCGGGTGCGATCTCCCGATGATTTTGACGGAATCCATGATTTTCCCGCGGATCGGATCCTGCTCGACAGCGGGCAGGGATCCGGTCTGACATTCGACTGGTCGCTCGCGGCCCTCGCCGGACGGCCGTTCCTGCTCGCCGGGGGCCTCACGCCGGAGAATCTCCCGGAGGCGATCCGGACGGCGCGCCCGTGGGGCGTGGATCTCTCCAGCGGCGTGGAGACGGGCGGTTTCAAGGATTTTCAAAAAATATGCGCGGCCGTCAGGGCCGCCAGAAAGGATTGAAAGAACCAATGTCCAAAGGACGATTCGGCATCCACGGCGGGCAGTACCTGCCCGAAACGCTGATGAACGCGGTGATTGAACTGGAGGATGCCTACAACCACTACAAAGACGATCCCGAGTTCCAGCGGGAGCTTTCCGAGCTTCTCAACGAGTATGCGGGGAGACCCTCGCGGCTCTATTACGCCAGACGCATGACGGAGGATCTCGGCGGGGCGAAAATTTACCTCAAGCGCGAGGATCTCAACCACACGGGCGCGCATAAAATCAACAACGTGCTGGGACAGGCGCTGCTCGCCAAAAAGATGGGCAAGACCCGTCTGATCGCCGAGACGGGCGCGGGCCAGCACGGCGTTGCCACCGCGACCGCAGCAGCCCTGCTCGGCATGGAATGTGAAGTATTTATGGGCGAGGAGGACACGCGCCGCCAGGCCCTGAACGTCTACAAAATGCGTCTGCTGGGCGCTTCGGTGCACCCGGTGACGAGCGGCACGGCGACGCTCAAGGACGCCGTCAGCGAGACGATGCGCGAATGGACAGCCCGCATTTCAGACACCCATTACTGCCTCGGCTCCTGCATGGGGCCGCATCCGTTCCCCACGATTGTGCGCGATTTTCAGGCCGTGATCTCGCGCGAGATTAAACAGCAGATCCTTGAGAAGGAGGGACGTCTCCCGGACGCCGTACTCGCCTGTGTCGGCGGCGGATCCAACGCGATCGGCGCGTTTTATCACTTCATTGGCGATCCGTCCGTGCGTCTCATCGGCTGCGAGGCCGCCGGCCGCGGCGCGGATACCTTTGAAACGGCCGCCACCATCACCACCGGACGGCTCGGGATTTTCCACGGCATGAAATCCTATTTCTGCCAGGATGAATACGGCCAGATCGCGCCGGTATACTCCATTTCCGCGGGGCTGGACTATCCCGGCATCGGCCCGGAGCACGCATGGCTGCACGATACGGGCCGCGCCGAATACGTCGCCGTTACCGACGATCAGGCCGTGGACGCGTTCGAGTATCTCAGCCGCACCGAGGGGATCATCCCCGCCATTGAGTCGGCGCACGCCGTAGCATATGCCTGTAAGCTTGCCCCCCAAATGGCAAAGGATCAGATCATCGTCATCAATATTTCCGGGCGCGGCGATAAGGACTGCGCTGCGATCGCCCGGTACAGAGGGGAGGAGATTTTTGAATGAGCCGCATCAAAGAAGCGTTTTCTCACGGAAAAGCTTTTATCCCGTTTGTGACGTGCGGGGATCCCGACTTGGAAACGACAGCAGAAATCGTGAAAGCGATGGCCGGGGCGGGGGCCGATCTGATTGAGCTGGGAATCCCGTTTTCCGATCCCACCGCCGAGGGTCCGGTCATTCAGGAAGCCAGCCGCCGGGCGCTGTCCGCCGGGGCGACCACTACCCGCATCTTCGATATGGTGCGCGATCTGCGGCGGGAGGTATCCGTTCCGATGGTCTTTATGACATACGCAAACGTCGTGTTTTCCTACGGCACGGAACGGTTCATGAAAGAAGCCGCGGAGATCGGCATGGACGGGCTGATCCTGCCGGACGTTCCCTACGAAGAAAAAGAGGAATTCGCGCCCGTCTGCCGGAAATACGGGATGGAGCTGATCTCCCTGATTGCCCCCACGTCAGAAGGGCGGATCACACAGATTGCGCGGGAGGCGGAGGGATTCCTGTACTGCGTTTCCTCGCTCGGCGTGACGGGGACGCGCAGCCGGATCACCACCGATATCGGGCATATGGTGGATCTGGCGAAGAAAGCGAACCCGGAGATTCCGTGTGCTGTGGGGTTTGGGATCTCGACGCCGGAGCAGGCGCGGGAAATCGGCGCGGTATGCGATGGAGTGATTGTGGGATCCGCGGTGGTGAAGATAATAGCGCGGTATGGGAAAGAGGCGGTGCCGTATGCAGCGGAATTTGCAGCCCAAATGAAGCAGTCACTCCAAAGGTGAGCAAAACATAAAGTTTTCGCCAGCCTTTTTCAAAAGGCTGCGGGGGCGCGGGGGCTGGCCCCCGTAAAAAAGCGCGAAGCGCCCCGGAGAGATGAGCAAACAGAGAGGGGGAACCATCCGGTGGATGGTTCCCCTGAACGCTTTTGCGGTCCCCCAAGCGGCGCAGAACCGGCAATCACTCAGCCCCGGAGGCCCCCGGAGACCACACAGATCCCTGCATGAAAAAAGAGGCTTCCGCCGCACACGGAAACCTCCCTGCTCCTTCTTTCCCAAAGCATCAAACCTTTGGATAGGTGATATAATACCAGTTCCCCTCCAGGCGTGTTTCTGGCCGGCGACCCATCCCGATTATAGTATAGCTTCCGTTTCCGCTTGTAAAGCCAAATCCCAATTATATTTCAAGAAAAAACAAAAAACAGGCGATCCCAATCGGGACCGCCTGCCTGATTCTCCAAAAATGGAATTACTTTACTTCGACGTCAGCGCCGACATCAGCGAGCTTCGCGCGGATGGACTCAGCGTCATCCTTGGAAACGCCTTCCTTGATAGCCTTCGGAGCGTTGTCAACAACTTCCTTAGCTTCCTTCAGGCCCAGGCCGGTGATCTCACGAACAACCTTGATAACCTGGATCTTGTTGGCGCCAGCGCCCTTGAGGATAACGTCGAACTCGGTCTTCTCAGCAGCAGCCGGAGCAGCGTCAGCAGCCGGAGCAGCAGCAACAGCAACCGGAGCAGCAGCGGATACGCCGAACTCCTCTTCGAGAGCCTTAACCAGCTCGGAGAGCTCGAGAACTGTCAGGGACTTTACATCTTCAATTAACTTAACAACCTTCTCAGACATGTTAGTAACCTCCAAAATAAAATGTAATTTTCTAAAAAAATACTTACGCGGTAGCGCCCTGCTTCTCTGCAATGGCGTTGAGCGCGACAACCAGACCCTTCATCGTGCCGTTGAGGACGGTGACAAATCCGGTGATCGGAGCGTTCAGGCCGCCCAGGGTCTGGGCGATGAGGACTTCCTTGGACGGAAGCTTTGCCAGATTCTTGATAGCCTCCGCATCCACAACCTTGCCGTCGACGAAACCAGCCTTCAGTTCAAAGGTCTTGCTGTCCTCGGCATACTTGGAAAGAATCTTCGCAGCGGAAACATAATCCTCGGTGTGCATCGCGATGGCGGTCGTTCCTTCCAGAACGGAATCCATTCCATCGATGCCCGCATCCTTGAGGGCGCGGGAAAGAAGCGTGTTCTTTACAACCTTGTATTCGTTTCCGGCTTCACGCAGTTCCTTACGGAGCTTCGTATCGTCTGCCACTGTGATGCCCTTGTAATCGACGACAACGCCGACGCAAGCACCCTTCAGCTTTTCGCTGAGCTCAGCGACAGCCTGCTTCTTCTGCTCTAAAATCTTTGCGCTTGGCAACTGTAATTCACCTCCATGAAATCGGATTGCATTTGCGGGATACAAAAAGCCCTTCCCACAGGCCGCGGGAAGGGCATACATAACCAAAAGAAAAATTGGGTATGAATTGCTCTTTCCTCGGCAGGCCGGGAGCGTGTCCCATTAAGCAAATGCACCTGCTGTCTTTGGAATCAGAACAGCGTTTATAAGTGTAGCACAAACCGTGCGGTTTGTCAAGCGTTTTCGCTTACAGTGCCAGCCCTGCTCGGGTTGATGCGCACGCCGGGGCCCATTGTGGAAGCCACAACGCAGGAACGGATATACTGGCCCTTGGAAGCGGCAGGCTTCGCGCGGATGATCGCGTTGAGGAGTGTATCGAAGTTCTCCTGGAGCTTCTCAGCGCCAAAGGAAACCTTGCCGATCGGGCAGTGGATGATGTTGGTCTTGTCGAGACGGTACTCGATCTTACCGGCCTTAGCTTCAGCAACAGCCTTGCCGATATCCGGGGTAACGGTGCCGGCCTTGGGGTTCGGCATGAGGCCGCGCGGACCAAGAACCTTACCGAGACGGCCAACCAGGCCCATCATATCCGGGCTGGTGATGACGACATCGAAATCCATCCAGCCTTCCTGCTGGATCTTCTGGATCATGTCCTCTGCACCAACATACTCTGCACCGGCCTCCTCAGCAGCCTTAGCCTTGTCGGCCTTGCAGATAGCGAGCACGCGGACTTTCTTGCCGGTGCCGTGCGGCAGGACAATCGCGCCGCGGACCTGCTGGTCAGCGTGGCGGCTGTCGACGCCGAGCTTTACATGGACCTCGACAGTTTCATCGAACTTCGCGGTCCCGGTTTTTACGCAAAGGTCGAGAGCCTCGCTGGGATCATACAGCTTGGAACGATCCACAAGCTTTGCGCTATCGACATATTTCTTACCGTGTTTCATTGGTTTTCCTCCCTGTTGAGTGGTAATGTCGGATGAATGTTCCTCCCACCCGGGTGATTAGTCGACGACTTCGATGCCCATGCTGCGGGCCGTACCGGCGATCATGCTCATAGCGCTCTCGATGGTAGCGGCGTTGAGATCGGGCATTTTGGTTTCGGCGATCTTCTTCACCTGTTCGCGGGTGATCTTGGCGACCTTCGTCTTGTTCGGCGTACCGGATCCGCTCTCGATGCCGCAAGCCTTTTTGATCAGCACAGCAGCAGGCGGGGTCTTGGTGATGAACGTGAACGAGCGATCTGCATAGACCGTAATCACAACAGGGATAATGAGGCCCACATCGTTCTTGGTGCGCTCATTGAATTCCTTCGTGAACGCCATGATGTTTACGCCATGCTGACCGAGAGCCGGACCAACAGGCGGAGCCGGGGTTGCTTTTCCAGCAGGTATCTGGAGCTTAATGAAGCCCGTAACCTTTTGAGCCATTTACTTGCACCTCCAAAATTCGTGGTTGATGGCGGAACAGGGAAGGCTTTTCCCGTTCCTCCCACAGGGGCAAAGCCCCTCATAATAAGCGGTTTCCCGCTGATTACCGGATGAAAAATAAAGCGTCATTCCACCAGTTCGACCTGGTTGAGCTCGAGCTCGACAGGTGTTTCGCGGCCGAACATGGAAACCATGACGCGCACGCGGTTTTTCTCCACATCGACCTCCTCCACAAGGCCGACAAACCCTTCCAGCGGGCCGCCGTTGATGTGGACGGAATCTCCGACGCTGTAAGAAACCTCAACCTCTTTTGTCTCCACGCCCAGCTTGGCCACTTCGGCGTCCGTGAGCGGGATAGGCTTGGAAGAAGGACCGACAAACCCGGTGCAGCCGCGGATATTCCGCACCACATACCAGGACTCGTCCGTCAGGATCATCTTTACCAGGACATAGCCGGGGAAGATTTTGCGTTCCACCTCGCGCTTTTTGTTGTCCTTGATTTCCGTGACCGTTTCCGTCGGCACGCGGATTTCCTGGATCAGGTCGTGGAGCTGGCGGTTTTCGACTGTTTTCTCGAGATTGGAAGCTACCTTGTTCTCATACCCGGAATAGGTATGGACAACGTACCACCTTGCGCCTTCCTGCATTGTAATCCTCCGAATCCTCAGCCGGCGACGTTCATGATCTGGCCAAGCAGATTCGTGAACAGCATATCAAGACCGAAAATAAACAGTCCGATCACAGCGATTGTCACAAGAACCACGCCCATATTTTTGAATACGGTTTTCGGCGTGGGCCATACAATCTTTTTGATCTCTGCCTTGCAGTCTTTCAGAAACCTTGCGCTTCCCTGGCCGGCCCTTACAAACGCATTTGGCTTTTTGTCCTCCGGCTTCTTGCCGTCGGCCTTTTTGCCTTCCGCTTTCTTCTTGTCCTCTGCCATGGTTCCTCCCGACCTTACTTGGTCTCCCTGTGAAGGGTGTGTTTCCTGCAGAATCTGCAATACTTGTTCATTTCCAGTCTGTCCGGATCGTTCTTCTTGTTCTTCTTGGTGTTGTAGTTGCGCTGTTTGCACTCTGTGCAGGCTAATACGACTTTGACTCTCATATCGGCACCTCCCGTAATACGGAAAAATAGACAGGCCAAGGATTGTTCCAAGGCCACGGCCTCCCTCTGAATGAAGGGCGCAAAAAAAATACCCCTTGATCGAGGTACTAATACTATATCACAACTTGACGCCCGCGTCAAGCCCTTTTTCACGCTTTTCAAGCCAGACTAAGTCTGGACGTAAAACGCGCCGCGCTCCGCTGACGCTTCGCGGGAATGCCGCTGCCGCGGGTACGGTGTCGCGGCGGCGGGCTTGTGGTTTTTTGCCCTGCCCGGGCACGCGCACAATCTTATAGGCTTTCGGCTTCACCGAACTAAAAGATTTTCGCCCTGCATGGGCAAATGGGAATTTTTGAAGCTTACAGCCTCACTGTTTTTTATTTTATCGGACCTCGCAGGTCCCGGCGTTGGGGGCGGCTCAGGCCGCGCCCCCAAACCCCTGCCGGCCCCATCTTTTCTTATGGAAGAAAAGATGGAAAAAGACCATTTAAGGGGGACTCCTGTCCCCCTTAAA
>DVHF01000032.1 GCA_018712265.1 Candidatus Gallacutalibacter pullicola | reverse complement strand
AAGTGAAAAATGAAAAGTGAATAGTGAATAGTTTGTTTTGCCCGGCCGGGCGATACGATAGGGCTGAAATGCTCGTATAAAAATATTCCTAACCAGCCTCCCACCGCGACAGAGTATCCAAAGTCACCGGAATTTCAGCGACCGGAGGGAGCGCTCCGCGTATTACGTCAAGGCTTAGCCTTGTTAGCGGGTGACGTTGCGGAGCCAGCATTTGGTGCGGTAACGCCAGGTGGTGAACGGGATTTTAATCACCTCGTCGCTCATCAGCACCAGATACACGACAATGACGGGAAGCTTCCAGACAAACGCGCACAGGAATCCTATCAGGATCGAGCATCCCCACATGGAGGCCACGTCCAGCGCCAGCCCAAATTTGGTATCGCCGCCCGCGCGGAAAATTCCCACCACCATCGTGGTGTTGTATGCCTGCGCAACCACATAATAGGACATCACGATCAGCATGAACGCCAGATATTCCTGCGCCTGATCCGAAAGGTTCATCGTCGCCATGATGATGGGACGGATCAGCAGGATCACCACTGCGCCCGCAACGCCCGCAATCATCGTCAGGCTGATAAACCGCCTGCCGTATTCCTCCGCGCGGCGGTTATCGTTTTCACCGATGGCCTTGCCTATCATGATGGCGGCGGCGTTGGCAATCCCAAAAGCCACCACCGTAGCAAGCTGCCGCGTGACCTGCGCGACGGAATTGGGAGCGACGACGGTGCTCCCCAGATGCCCAATGATCACAGAGTTCATCGAGAATCCAGCGCCCCACATCAGCTCATTGAGCGTGACGGGGATGGAATAGCGCAGAAAATCGCGGAACAACAGCTTGTCGTGGACGAACAGAAGCTTCGGCCGGATTTTGACAACCGGGTTCTTGTGCGAATAGACGAGCACAATGCAAAGCTCAATGACGCGGGAAACAGTCGTGCCGATAGCCGCACCGGCAATCCCTAAAGCCGGGAAACCGAACAGTCCGAAAATCAGTACAGCGTTGATGCAGATATTGCTCACCAGCGAGACGGAATACACCACCGTGGAAATAATGACCCGTTCCACACTGCGCATGATGTTCAGATAGATCATGGTGATCGAGATGATCAGATACGAGGGAGCGACGATGCGCAGATAGATCACGCCCTCCGAAATTACCGCATCCTCAGAGGTGAAAATCCGCATCAGAAGCTCTGGAACACACAGCGCCGCCAACATAAATAAAAGGCCGATGCAGATCGAAAAACGCATCGCGATGCCGATAACCTTTTCGATCGTGCCCGTGTCCCCTTTGCCCCAATACTGCGCGGTGAGTACCGACGCACCGGATGTAAGCCCAAAGAAAAACATCGTCATAACGAACTGCACCTGCCCGGCCAGCGACGACGCAGAAAGCACTGTTTCTCCTACCCAGCCGAGCATCACCACGTCCGCCGACGTGACCGCTACGTTGATCAGGTTTTGTAGTGCCATCGGCAGTACCAGTGCAACCACCGATCGATAAAACTGCTTGTTGTTCCCGTTGAACAGATTCTTCATATCATACCCCTTCCATTTTATACCCTTCTCAAATAAGATGCGCGCCGATTTCCGCATAGCCCGCCAAGCGGTGAGCAAACCACAGCAGGCTTAGCCTTGGCTTTGATATTATAGCATATCCTGGACGAGCTTTCCACTGCGGCAGAGAATTTCTTGCAGCAAAGCTGCGGCGGGAAACCTAAAAAATCCGTGCGGGCTGCGCGTTAGTTGGGGGAATCCCCAAAGCTCCCTCCTGCGCTTCAAAGAACGCGGGGAGTTTGAGAGGCAGAGCTCCTCGACTAATCGCGCGGCCCGCGCGGAAATATTTCTTTCTAAAAATATTATACGACTTCTCACCACATCTTCCACACACATCGGAAATGTGGTGAGGTCTTGGAAATATCCCGCTAAAGGGAGGGGAATGCCGCACAGCGGCAAGGGGGAGGGCTGTGCGCGGCTTGCTCCCCAGAACGGGTGCATGGACGATTCCTCCGCAGTGTGGGAAATGTCACGAAGCGGCAGGGAAGGACGTCCCAGTGAGGCACGGGCCGCGTGCGGCACGTAGATCCTGCGGCGGGGAGCAGGGGACAGACAGCCCTCTGGCGGAGGCCCGGTCAGCGGGCCATAGTGTAGATTTTCTCCATATCGCTGCGATCCAGCACCTGGAAATGACCGATGGTGCGGGTATCCTCAAAGCTGCACTTGTATGCCAGCTCCTTGATCTGATCGTCGGTTACGTCAATGCCCATTTCGTGGATCGAGGTGGGCATCTCGATCTCGCGATAGAAGTTTTCCATCGCCTCGATGCCTGCCAGAGCGACAGCCTCCGGATCGCGGAAATCGTTCGTCACACCCATCACATTGACGGCAAACTGCACGAAGCGTGCGACATCCGTGCGGTAGACGTACCGCGCCCAGCTGCCCCATACGGCGGCAAGACCCGCGCCGTGCGCTACGTCGAACATACCGCCCAGCTCATGCTCCAGCTGATGCGGCGCCCAGTCTCCGCCGCCCGTGCCGCAGCCGGTCAGGCCGTTGTGAGAGAGACTTCCCGCCCACATTATTTCAGCACGCGCGTCATAATTCTGCGGATCCGTCATCAGGATTTTCGCGTTGCGCATGACCGTGCGCAGCAGGCCCTCGCACAGCCTGTCCGTCAGCTCAGTGTGCTTCTCCAGACTGAAGAACCGCTCCATAGTGTGCATCAGAATGTCCGTGCAGCCGCTCGCCGTCTGGTATTTGGGAAGCGTGTAGGTCAGCTCCGGATTCATCACAGCAAACTTGCAGCGGATATAATCCGTGTTGCACGACCGCTTGAGCCAGCCCTCCTCATTCGTGATAACCGACGAGTTGCTCATCTCGCTGCCGGCCGCCGCAATCGTCAGCACTGCGCCCACCGGAGCAGCCCCCTTCGGTGTTGCTTTCTGCGAATAAAGATCCCATACGTCGCAGTCGTTTGCCAGACCGTAACCGATCGCTTTCGCGGAATCAATGACACTGCCGCCGCCAACTGCCAGAATGAAATCTACATTTTCCTTTTTGCACAGATCGATTCCCTCGTATACTTTGGAAAGGCGCGGGTTCGGTACGACGCCTCCTAAGCTCACAAAGTCGATCCCCTCTGCGCGCAGGGAATCAAAAATCCTGTCGAGCAGTCCCGATTTTTTCGCGCTGCCGCTTCCGTAATGGACCAGCACCTTTTTGCAGTTCTGCTCCTTCACCAGTCTGCCGACCTGTGCCTCTGCGTTTTTGCCAAAGACAACCTTCGTCGGCGTGTAGTACTCAAAATTCAGCATCTGAAACAACTCCTTTTCTTTCCAGGGGTCTCCCCGTGGAATCCTGTTACTCTTTTATTAAACCATTAAATTCCCGTCCCGTCAATAGAATAACAGCCCGATTCCTTACAGCATAAGCAGCGCAGGTTTTCTCAAATCTGGGAAATATCTGCACCCGTTTACGGGAAAACATTTGTGACGATATGCCGCAGGACAACTTTGCTTTTCGGCGGCTCGTTTTTTCCCGCAGAATATATTCTTCTAAATTTTTGAAAAACCTGTTGACAGCATGAAACGAATCTGCTATACTAATCACAGTTAGTTAAAACTAACTTCTTTCAAAATATTTCGGGGGGATAAGAAGCTTGGAAACAAGCTTTTTATCTTACCTGGAAGTTAGTGTAAACTAACTAAATAAGGAACACTGGGTTCCGCCCATGATCCGACGAGAGGGGGATTTTGGATGTCCGATTTTGAGTATCAGCTGCTCTGCCACACATCGCCTACACTGGCTGGGATTAAAGTTTCCAATTTGTTTTCGTTCCCAAAAGAACAGCTTCCGCAGTACAGACAGGAAATCAAATATTACAACGCACAGATGAAAGAGCGCGATCTGTGTATTGATTATATTTACTCCTGTTCGGGGAGGATTTTTGTCCTGGTGTACAGAAAAAAGAGATTGAAAGATACGCTCTCCCATTCCAAAACAGCCAGCTTTCTGATGTCGGAAGGATATCCCGATCCCCGCTCGTCTGATTTGGCCCAAATCATCAACCAGCTCCGCCGGAGAACCAACCATTGTCAGGAATTCCCGCATGAGATTGGTTTCTTTCTCGGTTATCCGGCGGATGACGTTCTGGAATTCATCCATCAGAAGGGGCGCAATTACAAGCTTTGCGGTTACTGGAAGGTATACTTCGACGAGGAATCAGCACGGGAAACCTTTCTTGCATACAGCAACGCCCGCGCTCGCCTTCTGGAAAAAGCACGGGCCGGAAGTCCGGTTTTCTCATTGATTGCAGTTTAAGGAGGAAAAAAGCATGGATAAAGCAGCAATTATTTACTGGAGCGGAACAGGTCACACGGAAGCGATGGCCAACGCGGTTGCCGAGGGTATGGCCTCCGCAGGCGTACAGGCGGATGTCTTTTCCGTGAGCGATTTCACCGGAAGCCTGGACGATTATTCCAAAGTAGCGTTCGGGTGTCCCGCTATGGGCGACGAAGTTTTGGAAGAAAGCGAGTTTGAACCGTTCTTCTCCGGGGTGGAGGACAGTCTCTCCGATAAGACGGTCACGCTGTTCGGCTCCTATGACTGGGGCGACGGGCAGTGGATGCGCGACTGGCAGGAGCGTGTAAAACCAAAATGCAAGTTCCTTTACGGCGACGGCCTGATCGTCAACAACGAGCCGGACGACGAAGGGCTTCAGCAGTGCCGCGAACTGGGCAAAGCTTTCGCGGAGCTGGCTTAACCCCTGTTTGAAAGATCCTATATTTTTGCTTTCAAGCAGGAACCATGGTGTGTCTGAAACGTCAAAAATGCCGGAAAATTCGCCGAAAAACGGTGGATAGAAGGCGCAAATCCGCCGCAGTACTTTCGCGGCAGAGAGGGCAGATGCAGTAGACGCCGCTTCTCAGGTGAATGTAACAGTACTGCGGACTTTTTAGATACACGCTAATCCCGCCTATAAGTTATTTTTATATATTGAGACAAGGACGAGGAACAGAAAACCGGAGGTGCAAAGCCTCCGGTTTTCTGCATATATCAACCCATCTCAAACCAAACCGCAGCCGCGTCCGGCTCAGCGCGTCAGGATCTGCCGGCGGTTATAGATGAGATGCAGATACATCGCATCGTGAGCGGCAGCCGCGTCCCGACGGCGGATCGCTTCGGTAATCTCGCGGTGCGTGGCGATCGTTTCTTCCAGCAGGCTGGAATTCGTCACATCAATGAACACCTCGATCGCTTTTTGCAGGATCGGGAGAAGCTGCGGGACTACCAGATTTTTACTGCTGCGCGCGATACAGGTATGGAATTCAATGTCCTTTTGCAGGTGCGGCTCTCCCGCGCGGATCGTCTGTTCCGTCTGTGCACAGAGCTGCTCCAGCTGCTCGACCTCTCCCGCCGCCGCGTTCTGGGCGGCGGCAGCTGCGATCTGCGGTTCAAGCAGGATCCGGACCTCCATCAGATCGCGCGCAAGACGGTGCTTATCCGGGATCAGAGAAAGGCCCAGTGGATCCTCCGTGATTCCGCGCTTCTGTGAGACAAATGTCCCGGCCCCCTGACGCACGACCAGCACATTCCGCGATACCAGAAGCTTGACAGCCTCCCGAACGGAGCTGCGTCCCACCTGAAGCATCCCCGCAAGCTCATACTCATTGGGCAGCCTGTCTCCCGGCTGCAAGCCGTTGCGGGCAATATATTCCAGAATGTCCTGCGATACCTTCTCCGACAGCCCGTGTGATTGAGACGCGCCCATTTATTCCATATACCCGCCTTTCATCGGGGATACGGCGTGTTCGGAGAAAATTTTCAGGATCCCGGATGGATAGCGCGGCGCGCGCGGTTTCCATGATTTTTTGCGCTGCGCCAGGATTTCATCAATTTCCTCGGGCGTTTTGCGTTCGCCGTTCACGCCGACGATTTGCAGCTTCCTGTTCGGGATGTCGATCTCAATGAGATCCCCCTCCTCCACGAGCGCAATCGGGCCGCCCTCTGCGGCCTCCGGGGAGACGTGGCCGATCGCCGGGCCTCTCGACGCGCCGGAGAACCGTCCGTCCGTGATCAGCGCAATGGACGAGGCCAGCTCCGGATCCGACGAGATCGCCTCGGTGGTATAGAACATCTCGGGCATCCCACTCCCCTTCGGCCCCTCATACCGGATGAATACGGCGTCGCCGGGCTGCACCTTATGCTTGAGCACGGCATCGATGGCGTCCTCCTCGCAGTCGTAGGGGCGGGCGCGCAGCACTGTATGGAACATCTCCTTGGGCGCGGCGCTGTGCTTGATGACCGCTCCCTCGGGCGCAAGGTTGCCCTTGAGAATTGCAATCGTGCCGTTGACGCCGATCGGATGATCGAACGTGCGGATCACATCGGTGCGCTTGAGACCCACGCGGCGCAGATATTCGTCGCACTTTTCATAGTATCCGCTCTTTTTCAGGTCCTCCAGATTTTCGCCCAGCGTCTTGCCCGTCACCGTCATCGCGTCGAGGTGGAGCATCCCCTTGATTTCCTCCATGATGATCGGCACGCCGCCCGCGTAATAGAAGTACTGTGCCGGCCACTTCCCGGCCGGACGGATATCAAGCAGATAATGCGCGCGGCGGTGCATCCTGTCGAACGTCTCGGCGTCGATGTCAAGCCCGAATTCATGCGCGGCCGCCGGAAGATGAAGCAGGGAGTTCGTCGATCCGGAGATTGCGGCGTGCACCATGATGGCGTTTTCAAAGGAATCCATCGTCACCATATCACGCGGACGCAGGTTCCACTCTGCCAGCTTGACGGCCTGCTGTCCCGCGCGCACCGATACCTCGTACAAATCCTCACAGGTGGCGGGCATCAGGGCGCTGCCGGGCAGCATCAGGCCAAGCGCCTCCGCCATAATCTGCATCGTGGAGGCCGTACCCATAAACGAACACGCGCCGCACGACGGACATGCGTGCTGTTTATAATAGTTGAGCTTCTCCTCCGTGATTTCACCGCGCTGGTACATCGCGCTGTACATCCCGATCTGCTCGAGCGTCAGCAGATCAGGACCGGCCTCCATCACGCCGCCCGTTACGACAATCGACGGGATATTCACACGGCCGATCGCCATCAGATGGGCGGGCACAGCCTTATCGCAGCTTGAAATGAACACGCCTGCGTCAAATGTGGTGGCATTGGCGTGAATTTCGATCAGGCTGCAAATCGTATCGCGCGAGGCAAGGGAATAGTTGATCCCATCGTGGCCCTGCGCCATACCGTCGCAAATATCCGTGGAAAAATACCGCGCCGCCTTGCCGCCGCTTTCGTTAATCCCCTTGACCGCGCCGTTCACAAAGCGGTCAAGATGGGCGCTGCCGGGGTGGCTGTCCCCGAAAGTGCTTTCCACTATGATTTGAGGCTTGGCGAGATCTTCTACGGTCCAGCCCATCCCCATGCGCAGGGGATCCATTTCCGGCGCGATCTTCCGTATTTCCTGGCTTCGGTACATGATGCGATTCCTCCTATGCGGGCGAAAATACCCATTATTGATAGAATTCCTCTCTAAAATCATCTGATGATTTTAGGGGGTTAGATTTTGATTTACAACGATTTTTCATTGTTATTATACTCTTATCCTGAGATACAGTCAACAAACTTTCTTTTTTCTTTCATGTATCAGGAAAAACATCAGATGATTTTATCTTGACTTTGCGGACGGTAAAGTTAAGCCTTGACCGGCACACCGGCGCACTGGTCTGCCGCCCGATCTACTGTACGCAGGAATTGACGTGTTTTATAAATTGCTCCCCAAAGGACAGAAAAAGCCTTTGGGGAGCAAATAAAAAAGTATAAAAGCTTTTCGCGAAAGAGGATCCGTCTCGACTGCGCAGATCGATTCACACTGCGCTTGGGCGGAAACGGGTCCGGGACTGAGTCCCGGCGCGGGGAAACGGGGCCGCGTAGGCCCCGTCACGGAAGAGAGGCGGCGAGAGCCTGGTGGACGCGGCGGGAGAGGGAGAGCAGGTAGTCGGGGGAGTGGGGGTAGTGATCAAAGGTAAAGGGTGCGTCCTGACCCTCGTAGATCAGGGAGAGGACGTGCTCGCGGCTGGTGAGCTGCTCCAGAAGCTGGAGGGCGCGCATATCGTCGAGGCCGAGACGCTGGACTTCGGCGCGGATCGACGAATACGGCCTGCCGTCCGGACCGGGATACACCAGGAACGGATCGCCCGACGGGAACGCACAGCCGCCGTGCGTACAGAAATAGGGATCAATGTGCTCAACCGACAGCGCGCTGTTGTAAAAATTATAGCCCCAGTGCAGGAATCCCTTGATCCCGTGCAGATAGCACAGCAGGCCCATGATCCGGTTCCGGGCGCTCGGCATGGCAAAGAAACGGTTCGGCACATCCTTATACTGCGCACAGCAGTAGTAGACCCACAGATCCGGCACGCTGTGATCCAGAAAATCCTGAATATGGTTGTTGCTGGGTACAGGATGCTCCACAAGCCCCTTCTGGTAGAATGAATAATCACTCAGCGCATCAATGACCACACAGCCGTCCAGCAGATCGAGAACCACGTCGCGGGCGCGGCGGTAGCTTTCCTCCTGCTTGTCGTTCGGTTCGTCGGAGATGTGGTAAAGCACCTGAGAATCCGGATATCCCATCCCGGCGAGCTCCCTGCGCAGGGCGGGGAGGAACGCTTCCAGAAATTCACGGTACTCGGGGCTGTCGGCGCGGACGTGCCAGCCGAATTTGCGCACATCGCCGGAACCGTCGCGCACAATGATTTTCGGCGTGTACAGCGCGCCCCACTGCGTGAACAGGTGCGCGATTTCCAGCATCCGGATCCCATATTTGCGGCACAGGCCGCACCAGCGGCGAAGCTTTTCCCATCCGAAAAAGTATTTCCCGTTCTGGAAAAATACGTCCACCAGCTGTACCGTCGTGCGCTCCCCGCCGACGGCGGTGTCCAGCGGCGGCGTGAATACGGGCGTCAGCAGGACGTTGACGCGAAGCTCCTGCGCGGCCAGCGCGATCTGCTGTTCTATCGCGTTCCAATGCTCCTCGCTGAATACCGGAACATGATAATAATCCGCCAGACAGTCGGCATGGAACCATTCCGTGTGCAGAAGCGTCTGATCCGGCAGCCTGCCCGGCAGGATCCGCAGCGTCAGCTTTAATTCCCCGGCGAGCGGATCCTCCGTCTGTTCCAAAGAAGTCCCGGGCTGGGACGGATCCAGCGTCCCGATAGTAAAGGTGATGGAATACTCTCCCGGCGCAAGCTGATCTGTTCCCGGGATATCCACCCATACGCTGCGGTACTGATTCAGCGGGACGGGGAGACCGCGCTGGGGCATGTCCGTGAGCAGATCGGGGAACAGTCCGGGTTTTACCGTCAGATAATTTTCGTCGGCCTGATCGTAGGCCGGGAACGTGCCGGGGATCAGTTCCACCGGGCGGAGCCGCACGGGTACGGGCGAGCCGGAGCACCGGATCGCGATCGCCGGGCGCCTGTTCCCGGGGATTTCCTCACAGCGGCAGTATACAAGCTGGAGCGCAGGAGTTTCCCCCTGCAATATAGTCAGTTCCGGCGTTTCCTCCCACCTTGCGGGGCATTGATCCGGAAATACCTTCTCAAGGCTGCTGGCCCAAAAATAATGAATTTTCACAATAGAAGCTCCTTCCCATACAGAAATTTGCCAAGCTTATCCGTATGTCTATTATACTTGCCCGGCAGGAAAATTACAACAATGGAAAAAGACCTTTTCCGAAAAAGTCCAATATGCGGAGTCTTTGGAAGTTGTGACAAAAATAATTTTCAAATTGCGGAAATAATGCTTGCTTATTCCGAAAAAAGATAGTAGACTGGATATGAAAACGCCTTTCTGTGTGGAGAGGGCGAACCCCAAGATACTGTTTTTATGGAGGAGTTTTTCATGAAAATCACATCAATGAGGGCCAACCATGTGGAGGAGCCGCTCGGTTTTTGCCTGGATAACCTGAGCCTTTCCTGGAAAGCTGCGGAGGCGGAGGGCAAAAAGACGGTTTCCAGCCGCGTCAGCATTGCGCTGGATCCCGATTTCCAGACCATCGTAAGCGACAGCGGCTGGCGCGGCGATATCGACAGCCTGAGTTACTGCCCGGAGCTTGCACTTGCGCCGCGCACCAGATATTACTGGAAAGCAGAGGTCAAATCGGATGCAGGGGAGGAAGCCTCCGGGGTATCCTGGTTTGAGACGGCAAAACGCGATGAGGTCTGGGAGGCGTCCTGGATCACCATCCCTGAGAAAGAGAGCGCGCATCCGCTTCTGCGTCAGGAATTTAGCTTGAATGCGCCTGTCCGCCGTGCGCGCGCATACGTCTGCGGCTTGGGACTGTATGAGCTGTACCTCAACGGCAAAAAGGTCGGGGACGAGTATCTCACCCCGAACTGCAACGATTACCGCCTGTGGATCCAATATCAAACCTACGATATTACCTCTCAGCTGTGCCAGGGCGAGAACGTGGTGGGCGCAATGCTCGGCAACGGCTGGTACAAGGGACGGTTCGGTTTTGAAAAGATGCCGGACGGTATTTTCGGGGATCGATTCGGGTTCCTGTGCGAGATTCATATCGAACTGGAAAATGGGGAGGAGATCTGCGTCGTTTCGGATCCCACCTGGAAATGGTACCCGTCTCCGATTCTGGAAAGCGGCATTTACGACGGTGAAATGTACGACGCCCGCCTGCTGTCCAAGGACTGGTGCCTGCCCGGCGGCGGAGAGGCGTTCCGTCCCACTGTGCTGCTGGAGAATCTCACCTTCCAGAAGCTGACAGAGCGGTACAGCCTGCCGGTCAAGGCGTTTGAGGCGCTGCCGGTCAAGGAGGTCATCCATACGCCCAAGGGGGAGACGGTCCTGGATTTTGGACAGGAGATCACCGGCTGGGTGGAGTTCGTCTGCCGTGAGCCGTATGGCAAAAAGGTGTTCCTGCAATACTGCGAAATTCTTCAGGATGGTTGCTTCCATAATGAAAACCTGCGTTCCGCCCGCGCAGAAATGACGTACATCTCCGACGGTCAGGAAAGATTTGTGCGTCCCCACTTCACCTATTATGGATTCCGGTATGTCCGCGTCCAGATGGAGGGCGAGGTGGATCCCTACGCGTTTGCCGCCCGTGTCGTTCATTCAGATCTCGAATTCACCGGACATCTGGAAACCTCGGACAGCCGCGTCAACCGCCTGATTCAGAACGCTTTCTGGAGCCAGCGCGGCAACTTCCTCGACGTTCCTACCGACTGCCCGCAGCGCGACGAGCGCATGGGCTGGACAGGCGACGCGCAGATCTTCGCGGCTACCGCCTCTTTCAATATGTATTCCCCCGCTTTCTACCGCAAATATATGCACGATATGCTCGAGGAGCAGCAGCATATGTTCCATGGCTCCGTAGCGCACGTGGTGCCAATGGTGATCCGCCGCACCGGGGAGGGGTGGCCGAACTACGGCTCCTGCGGCTGGTCGGACGCGGCCGCCGTCATCCCGTGGACAGAGTACGTCTTTTACGGCGACAAGGAGCTTCTCCGCGAGCAGTATGCCAATATGCGCCTGTGGGCGGAATGTCTGATCCGCGAGGATAAGGCCACCGGCGGGAAATATCTCCGCCAGACCGGGTTCCACTTTGCCGACTGGCTCGCCCTTGACTGCTCAAAAGAAAATCGTTTCGGCGGCACGGATCCGTTCTTTGTGGCCAGCGCCTACTACTATTACAGCATTGTCCTGACCGCTAAGGCCGCCTGCGTTCTCGGACTGGATGCGGACGCCCAGCGGTATTCCGGCATTGCGGAGAAGATCAAGGCCGCGTTCCAGAAGGAATACCTCATCCCGGGCGGCGGTACGAAGCCCGGCACGCAGACCTCCTATGTGGTCGCGCTGTACTTCGGCCTTGTCCCGGAGGAGGATATCGCACACACTGCCGCGCTGCTACGCAAAAAGCTGGAGGAGGACAACGTCCACCTGACCACCGGATTTGTCGGCACCCCGTACCTCTGCCCGACGCTTTCCCGGAACGGCAGCAACGATTACGCTTACCGGCTCCTGTTCAACGACGATTTCCCGAGCTGGCTCTATGAGGTGAAGATGGGAGCCACAACGATCTGGGAGCGCTGGAACTCCGTTCTCCCGGACGGCTATCTGAATAAGGTCGACGACATGAACAGCCTGAACCACTATGCTTACGGCTCCATTGTGGAATGGATGTACCGCGACATGGCGGGGATCAATCCCTGCGAGGATGTGCCGGGCTTCCGGAAAATCCGCATCAAGCCGCAGCCGGATCCGCGTCTTGGCTCCGTCGACGCGGAACTGGAAACCCCGTTCGGACTCTGCCGCAGCGCATGGCGCTATGAAAACGGGAAGCTGGCGTTTGATCTCACCATCCCGTATGATACAGAAGCCGAAGTGACCCTGCCAATCGACGGCAATATCACTGTCAACGGCAAAGAGGTGACGGCGTCGTCGTTCCGTCTCACCGCAGGCAGCTATCATTTCGAAGCATAACGCATCCGGATAGAACCTTTCTATCTGTGCAAATACCTGAACATACCAAAAACGGAACAGGATCGCCGAAAAAGCGATCCTGTTCCGTTTTCTCTGCCAACAGGGCTCCGCCCTTTTGGATTACCCGCAAGCCTTTTGTAAAAGGCCCCGGCGAAAACTTTAAGTGTTTGCCCGCAGGGGGAATTCTGCGGAGAGCTTCCGTCTCGACTGCAAGGATGGTTAACCTCCGCGCTTGGACGGCGTTAGGGTCTGGGAAGAGCCTCATGAGGTGGGGGAGGCCGCGGAACGATAAGGGGCTAACACGTCCCATAAGAAAACGGCCAATATTTTTTACTGAGCGTTCCTGTCTCGACCGCGAGGATGGTTAACCTTCGCGGCGGGGCGGCCTTGGGGTCTGGGGAGCTTGCGCCCCAGCCGGGGTCCAGGGGCGGCGCCCCTGGCGCCATTCTTCGATAGAGAGGGTGTAGAAATCGGGGTTGGGGGCGCCGCTTTTCCAGTGCAGGCGGGAGGCCAGCAGGCTGACCAGGACGCACAGGATCGGGGAGATTATCATGGCGGCACAGGCATAGACGGGGCCGTTCGGCGTCGTAAACCCAGAAGCTGCTGCCGGAACAAACGCCGTCAGGAATCCGCCGAGCATACCGGCCCACGCGCCCGCGCGGTTGATCCCTTTCCAGTAGAGCGAAATGGCATACGGAGCCAGAAACGCACCAGAGATGATTCCCCAGGAATAGGACATCATTTCCAGAATCGGGGTGGGGTAATTGGCGATCAGATACGACCCAGCCACAAAGACAAGGCACAGGACACGCGTCAGACGGGCGGTGGATTCATCTGTAATCTTCGGCTTCCACCAGCCGCGCACCAAATCCATCGACACCGTCGAGCAGGCGGTCAGCGCGATGCTTGCAAGCGTCGAGACGGACGCCGAAATCAGCAGCACCAGAACTACCCCTATCAGCAGGTTCGGCAGTCCCGCCTGATTGAGCATATTGGGAATAATGTAATCCTTTCCGCCCTGCGGCAGCTCCGACCCGAAAAACAGGTGGGAGAACGAGCCGATGAAATATCCGCCGCCGGACACCAGAACGGCAAAAAACGTCGAGATTACCACGCCGCGCCGGACTTCCCTGTCATCGCGGATCCCGTAATACTTATGTACCATCTGCGGCAGGCCCCATGTCCCGAAACTGGTCATCAGGATCGTGGAAACCAATGCAAGCGCCTCGCCGGACGGCAGGGGAGCCATGTTGTTTTGCTGCATATATTCCGCCATGCGCGAAACGCCAGAGGACAGACCGCCCACCTGCGGCGATATCACTACCATCACAATCAGTACAGCCACGCCTACCATCATAATGATTCCCTGAATAAAATCGGCTTTCAGTGTGGCCGCATAGCCGCCCAGTATCAGCACCAGCGCGGACATCACCGCGATGATGATCATACATACCGTCTCGTCGATCCCCAGCAGGATGGAGCAGATGCTCGTCAGACCCTTGTAGACCGACGCCGAGTACGGCAGCAGAAACAGGAACATCACAATGCAGGAAAAGATTTTCATGTTCCGGCTTCCGTAGCGCATCTCGAACAGCTGCGGCATCGACTTGATATGCAGCCGGTGCGTGATCTCTCTGGTGCGCCGTGCGAGGACCAGCCACGCGAGCAGCGATCCAAAGACAGCGTTCCCAAGACCGACAAGCACCGACCACAGTCCGAAGCTCCAGCCTGAGCTGCCTGAATATCCTACAAACATGACCGCCGAAAAATACGCGGTGCCGTAAGAAAGCGCGGAGATCCATGCGCCCGCGTTCCTGCCGCCTACGGTAAACGCGGCCATTCCCCTGCTGCTTTTGGAGCTGATCAGGCCTGCCCCGACCATCAATACGACGTAGGCCGCGATGACAAGCCAGATAGTGGTTTCCTTTGACATAACTGTTCCTCATCCCTTTACTTTATCGATTTAAAGCATCGATTACTTTATGCTTTAAACCAGTGAAAAAATGATACCATAAAATTCTGCAAAAAGCAACTGATTTTTTCATTCAGGCATAAAAAAGCCCGCGTCCTTTTTCAGGGCGCGGGCAATATTCGATCAGCTTATTTGTTAAGGAGCCAGGGGAGTATCCTGCGGGACTGCGCATCCCAGAAATCCCAGTTATGGCTGCCGGGCGATTCCTCGTAGGTGAGATCGGCGCCCAGCGCGGTCATGCGGTCGCGGACGTCGGTATTCATACGGTACAGGAAATCCTCTGTGCCGCAGGTCTGGAACAGCTTGGGCGCATTTCCGGCGTCGCGGCATTTCTGGAACAGCGCGAACAGATCGGCATGGGAGCCTTCCAGATTATCTGGATTCTCGAAAATGTCCTTCCACGGGAAGGGACCCGCATAGGTATCCTGCTGGATCCCGCGGAACAGCGACGCAATGTCAAGCGCGCCGGACATACTTGCGGCCTTGGAGAAGCGGTCCGGATGGGCGAGTGCGAGGAACCACGCGCCGTAGCCGCCCATGGAAAAACCGAGTGTGAAGCTGTCCTCGCGCTTATCAGAGATCGGGAACAGCCCCGAAGCGAACGCGGGGAGCTCCTCAGCGAAAAAGGTTTCCCAAGCCTTGCCGCGGTACATATTCTGATAGAAGCTGTTTTCAGCGGACGCGGTGACGAGCGCGCAGCCGCTTTCCTGCGCCCAGCGTTCGATATTGCTGCTGTGGATCCAGGAATTGAAATCGCCGTAAGCGCCGTGCAGCAGATACACAGCAGGGAATTTTTTCTCGTGGCGGTACAGCTTTGTGAGGTCGCTGGTGCTGGGGTTCTCGTGGTTGTCGAGGTCGGGGATAAACACGTGCACAAGGATATTGCTGCGGAACGTGTAACTGAAATAATGAACCTGCATACTTGCCATAAAATTTCCTCCTTTGTTTCTGCAAAACTTCGTTTTGCTCAGCGCACCGGCGCGCTGGACCGCCGCCGGGCCACAGGCCCGGACCCAATTCGCGCCGCGCGTCGTGCCTCTGCTGAAACGATGGTAACCTTCGGTACTCTGTCGCGGCGGCGGGCTGGTCAGGGATTTTACATAACATTCGCAGCAGGCTGCAACGCGAGCAATGTAGCCCAATCGACCGCCAAGCCGGGCGACCGGAGGGAGCGATCGCGATCTGCCGACCGCAGGTCCGCGTATTGCGTGCAGACTCAGTCTGCCTTGCCGGTCCAACAATAAGTGCAGAGATTGCATTTATCGATGCCGATGGAATCGAGCATCCCGTTGAGAGAATGGTATTCCAGGGTGGAGAGATTGAGCTTGCGACGGATCAGCTCCACCATGTTCCGGTACGCCTTTGATCCGAATTCTGAGTATTTGCAGACCTGATCCTCCGTCAGGGAACTGGTCCCTTCCAGCTCCAGGATCGTCTGGCGGGAGATGGTCTCGTTCTCTTTCGCGGTGCGGGTGAAATTCAGATATTTGCAGTCATACAGAATAGGCGGACAGGCCACACGGCCGTGAAGCTCCTTTGCGCCATAGGACAGAAGCTCGTCCATGATCCCGCGCAGCTGCGTCCCGCGCACGATGGAATCGTCCATCAGAAGCAGCTTTTTGCCGCGGATCAGGGAATCCACAGGGATCAGCTTCATGCGGGCGATCAGGTTGCGCACGCTCTGATCCCTGGGCATAAAGCTGCGCGGCCAGGTGGGAGTGTACTTGATCAGCGGACGGCCGAACGGGATGCGGGAGCGGTTCGCATACCCGATTGCGTGCGGCGTACCCGAATCCGGGATCCCGGCAACACAATCCACGTCCACGGCAGTGCCCTCGCGGATATCCTGCTCCGCCATGCTCTGGCCGCACCGGTACCGCATTTCCTCCACGTTGACGCCCTCGTAATCGGAGGTGGGGAAGCCATAATAGAGCCACAGGAAGCTGCACATTTTCATCTGCTGGGATGGCTTCACTACGGTTTCCATCTTGTCCGGGGTGAGGAACACCACCTCCCCGGGACCGAGTGTATAGCATGTTTTGTATCCCAGATTGATATAGGCGGACGATTCCAGACTGACGCAGTAGCCGCCCTTATCCCCATCCTTTTTGCCGATTGCAAGCGGCGTGCGGCCGAATCTGTCGCGCGCGGCATAGATCCCGCCGTCAGCGGAGATGAGCATCGTCATGGAGCCGTCTATCTGCTCCTGCGCGTACCGGATGCCGTCCGGAACATTGTCCTTGCGGGAGATCAGCGCCGCGACAAGCTCCGTATCGTTGATCCCGCCGCCGCTCATTTCCGTAAAATAGGAATTCCCGTCCGAGATAAGCCGCCTGACGATGTCCTGCTTGTTGTTGATCCTGCCAACCGTCACCGCAGCAAAAATCCCGACACGGGAATCGATAATTACCGGCTGGGGATTGCTGTCACTGATGCAGCCGATCCCGATATAGCCTTTCATTTCCGCGAGATCGTCCTCGAACTTTGTCCGGAAAGGGGAGTTTTCGATATTGTGTATCGCACGGTTATAATTTTTGCCATCGAATACAGCCATACCGCCCCGCCGGGTGCCGAGGTGGGAGTGGTAATCCGTTCCGAAAAACAAGTCCGTTGCACATTCGTCATGCAGGCACAGCCCAAAAATTCCGCCCATATTTTTGATTCCTTTCTGTGTAAAAAATGCAGCTATGTTCCGATTACGTTTCCGTGGGATACCGTAAAACGGGTAATCCTTGGAAGAATTACTGATTTTATTATAACCGATTTGCTTTTTGCGATCAACTGTGCCCGCAGCTTTTTGGCAAAAAAAGCCGGAAACCGCGAAGGCTTCCGGCTGGAAGAGCGATATATGTACGATAGCTGTTTTTGGGATTACATCCCCTTGGGATTGGGGCCGTAGGCGTTCATGCCGGGCTGGCTGTCCATGCAGGTAAAGACGAGCAGGATAATACCGCCTACTGCCGGGACAAAAGAAATGAAGAACCAGCCGCCGCTCTTGCCGATATCATGCAGCCGCCGCCATGTGAGGGAAAGGGAGGGAACAATAAGTGCGAGGCTGTAAAGACCGACCAGAATGAGGAAGAAATCCGCGAAACCGCTGAGAATGCCGAGAATAAACGACACAATAATATTCACCAGTTGTGCCATCCAGTAATCCCTGCGTCTGGAGCGTCCGCTGAATACCGCATAATTTTTCCACATGTTAATATATGGCTGTAAAAATTCCATAAGGTTATACCTCTCCTTTGTAAAAATTAGTATACTTTTTTTACTTAATCCCGAAAGGGCAGAAAAAGGCCTTTTACTCCTAAAAAGAAACAAAAAATGATGTTTAAAAAAGCATACTTTTTATAAAATGATTATACAAGAAGGAATGTGAAACATAATTCTTTAAAAGAAATATACTTAATTTTTTACTAAGTTTTTATCGATTTTTTAATTTTTTGTGAAGAAAAACTGCCGCGCACTCCCATAGATCGATCGTAATATGTGTACACACGTATTTTA
>DVHF01000031.1 GCA_018712265.1 Candidatus Gallacutalibacter pullicola | reverse complement strand
TCTATCGGACCTGCGAGGTCCCGGCGTCGGGGGCTGTTCAGCCCACCTGCACGCAGGCCGTCCCCCTTTGTCGCTTCGCGACATTTCCCCCGCCCCGCGGGGGAATCGTCCCCCGAACCCCTAAGGGCCTTCCTTTTCTGAACGCCAGAAAAGGAAGCAAAAGATCGTTCAAGGGGACTCCTGTCCCCTTGAAAATCCCCTGCTGGGGAGCACTCTGGCCGCCCCGCACGCGGGCCGTCCCCTTTTGTCGCTTCGCGACATTTCCCCCGCACTGCGGGGGAATCGTCCCCACACCCCCACGGCCGGGATCCTTGGTGGTAACAACTGGCATATCGAGAGCCAAAGGGTGCGCTTTCTACACCAAAAAACTCTGCTCTTTGTAAAACTTCCTCGATTATCGTACAACTGCCCAGCAACCTATTTCGCTTGTTCCAAGCGCGAACCGTTGGGAATCCTTGGAGTGTAACCTCACCCTGTTTTGCGCTGACTGACAATGAGATAACCACGCTAGGGGCCTGACGGCCCAACGCTTACCTCGGTGGATCCCTGGGAGGGCCGCGCAAAGCGCGGCTCTTTGTATATCAATCTCAGCTGCCTGAGTGCTTTTCCGCGAGCCTGCCACCGCGACACAGTACCTGTTCTTATCGGCGATCCCGCGGAGGTCACGACGCGCGGCGCGAATTACGTCCAGGCTTAGCCTGGTCAGCGACCGGAGGGAGCGCGGCGCGGTTTACGTGCAGGCTTAGCCTGCCTTAGCCTTGAAAATTTACAATTTGTTCTTGTTTTTTTGCGGGATTTGTATTACACTAGATTTAGCACTTAAAACCGGAGAGTGCCAAATCTGGTTTTTTTATTATGATAAAGAGGTTGATGAACATGGCAATGAAACAATTTCAGGCGGAATCCAAGCGTTTGCTGGATCTCATGATCAACTCGATTTATACGCATCAGGAAATCTTCCTGCGCGAGCTGATCTCCAACGCGAGCGACGCAATCGACAAGCTGTACTACAAGACGCTCCAGGACGGCGATACCGGCCTTTCCCGCGACGACTTCGCTATCTGGATTAAGCCGGACAAAAAGAGCCGCACCCTGACAATTACCGATAACGGCTGCGGCATGACGCAGGAGGATCTGGAAAACAATCTCGGCGTGATTGCCAAGAGCGGATCGCTCAATTTCAAGCAGGAGAATGAGAAGAAAGAGGATATCGATATTATCGGCCAGTTCGGCGTCGGATTCTATTCGGCGTTCATGGTCAGCGACTGTGTGACGGTGCGTTCGCGTGCCTATGGCAGCGATAAAGCCTACGAATGGCAGTCCCGCGGCGCAGAGGGCTACACAATCGAGGAGTGCCAGAAGGACGATCGCGGCACGGAGATTATCCTCCAGCTCAAGCCGGATACGGAGGACGAGCATTACGACGAGTTCCTCGACACCTACCGCCTGCGCAATCTCGTGAAGAAATATTCGGATTATATCCGTTACCCGATCCTGATGAACGTCGAAAAGAGCCGCTTGAAAGAGGGCTCCAAGGACGAGTATGAGTCCTATGTGGAGACGGAGACGCTCAACAGCATGGTTCCGCTGTGGCGCAAGAACAAGAACGAGATCACCCCGGAGGAGTATAACAGCTTCTATAAGGAAAAATTCCACGATTACGCCGACCCGCAGAAGGTGATCCACAGCAGCACAGAGGGCACGGCCACGTACAACGCACTGCTGTTCATCCCATCGCAGGCTCCGATGGATTACTATACCCGCGATTACGAGAAGGGTCTCCAGCTGTATTCCAACGGCGTGATGATCATGGAGAAATGCCCGGATCTGCTGCCGGATTATTTCAGCTTTGTGCGCGGCCTTGTCGATTCGCAGGATCTGTCGCTGAACATCTCCCGTGAGATGCTCCAGCATGACCGCCAGCTCAAGATCATCGAGGGCCGTCTGGAGAAGAAAATCAAGTCCGAGCTCGAGGGGATGCTCAAAAACGACCGCGAGGGCTATGAGAAATTCTTCAAGAATTTTGGCTTGCAGCTCAAGTACGGCGTGTATTCCGACTTTGGAATGCACAAGGATTTGCTGAAGGATCTGCTGCTGTTCTACTCGTCGAGCGAGAAGAAGATGACGACGCTGGCCGAATATGTGGGCCGCATGAAAGAGGGCCAGAAGTATATTTACTATGCGTGCGGCGAGACGATCGAGCGGCTGGATCAGCTGCCGCAGACGGAGCTGCTGCGTGACAAGGACATGGAGATCCTGTACCTGACGGATAATGTGGACGAATTTGCCCTGCGCGTGATGATGAATTACGACGAGAAAGAGTTCCGCAACATTTCGTCGGACGATCTGGGCCTTGAAACCGACGAGGAGAAGAAGGAAGCCGAAAAGCAGGTGGAGGAAAACAAGGATCTGCTGACGTTCCTCAAGGATTCCCTCAACGGCAAGGTAAAGGAGGTCATCCTGTCGCAGCGTCTGAAGTCGCATCCGGTGTGCCTGTCCACAGAGGGCGCGATCTCGCTGGAGATGGAGAAGGTGCTCAATTCCATGCCGAACGCCGATGCCAACGAGGTGAAAGCGTCGCGCGTGCTGGAAATCAACGCGAACCATCCGGTATTTGCCACCCTCACAAAGCTGTACGACACGGATAAGGACAAGCTGAAAACCTATGCGGATCTGCTCTACAATCAGGCGCTTCTGATTGAGGGGCTGTCCGTTGAGGATCCGGTGGCGTTCTCAAACCAGATCTGTTCCCTCATGCTGTAAGGATACAGCGGAAAATTCCCATAAATCACCATTCAAAAGGACTGTACCGGAAACGGCGCAGTCCTTTTTGTCTGTGGAGCTGTATGTTGAAGCTTTGTACTTCATTGAGGAGAGCTCTCACATTCTGCCTGTCGGCGCAGAATTTTTAAGCCTGCCGCTTCATCATTTTTTATCTATCAAACCTCGGCGGTCGTGAGGTTGCCGCTCTGCGGCTCCTTTGCGCCTACGCTCTTTTATGCGCACCCGTGGCCTTTATGTGCGCGCCGAAGGCGCGCACACTTTCGGAAATGCGAAGGCA
>DVHF01000030.1 GCA_018712265.1 Candidatus Gallacutalibacter pullicola | reverse complement strand
TCCGGGGTGGAAAGTGCGTTGGCGTTCGTTAGTGTGTGCTGCTGACGGCCCGATGCCGCAGACCAGAGAGCACATCCTCCTGTCCCGTCAGGTTGGCGTTCCCTATATCGTAGTATTCCTGAACAAGGTTGATCAGGTTGACGACGAAGAGCTGCTCGACCTCGTCGAGATGGAAGTTCGCGATCTGCTCAACGAGTATGACTTCCCGGGCGATGACACCCCGATCATCCGTGGTTCCGCTCTGAAGGTTCTCGAGTCCGATTCCAAGGATCCGAATGCTCCTGAGTATGCCTGCATCCATGAGCTGATGAAGGCTGTCGACGAGTATATCCCGACTCCGGAGCGTACTGCTGATCAGCCGTTCCTGATGCCGGTTGAGGACGTCTTCACCATCACCGGCCGTGGTACCGTTGCTACTGGTAGAGTTGAGCGCGGCCAGCTGAAGATGAGCGAAGAAGTCGAGATCGTCGGCCTGAGCGACGAGAAGAGAAAGACCGTTGTTACCGGTATCGAAATGTTCAGAAAGCTTCTGGACTATGCTGAGGCCGGCGATAACATCGGTGTTCTGCTCCGTGGTATCCAGAGAAACGAGATCGAGCGCGGCCAGGTTCTTGCGAAGCCGGGCACGATTCATCCGCACACCAACTTCCACGGCCAGGTTTACGTCCTGACCAAGGATGAAGGCGGCCGTCACACTCCGTTCTTCAACAACTATCGTCCGCAGTTCTTCTTCAGAACGACCGACGTTACCGGTATCATCTCCCTGCCGGAAGGCACTGAGATGTGCATGCCTGGCGATAACGTAGAGATGGACGTTGAGCTCATCACTCCTATCGCTATCGAGGAAGGCCTCCGTTTCGCTATCCGTGAGGGCGGCCGTACCGTTGGTTCCGGCGTTGTTACGAAGATCAACGGCTAATTATTCCCTGTAACTGTAAGGCTCCCTGTCTATTTGGCAGGGAGCTTTTTCTTTGGGCGGGGACGCTGTTTCTTTCTGGGAATAAGTTTTTCACTTATGGGAGGATGACGATTTTTATGGGAACAATTTGCGGAGCAGATTGCAGCCAATGCTGGATGAAAGAAAAATGCGGTGGCTGTGCTGAAACAGGCGGAAAGCCGTTCGGCGGCGACTGTGTTCTGGCGTCCTGCTGTCGGGACAAAGGGCAGAAAAGCTGCGCTGAATGCACATCGTGCGAATACCGAGCTCGTCTGATGGAGGAATACAATTCACTGGGAATCGCAGATATGCCGCGTGTTGAGCACCTTGAACCCCTCAACGGTGGGTTTGTCAATCTGGAATATACGCTTCCCAGCGGCCAGCATATCAAATTTTGGAAAGACGCCAATATCTATCTGGGCAATCAGCTTGAGAAACTATACGGCGATCGCTGCTACGGCCTTACGGCGGACGATGAATATCTGCTGGTGTGCGAATACGGGGAGAATGGTTCCGATCCGAAGATTGTCTGTTTCCAGAGACGTCCGCAATATCCCCAGCACAAACCGAAAGAATAGCCTGTATTGATGGAGTTGTTTGTAAAAACCTCATAAAATCTGTAGGATTTCAATTAACATAACTGATAAGGATCTAGAGAGAAAGAGAAGTTTTATTTTAGAAGCAAATCCTATCATAAGAGTTGTAAAAGTAGCTGTGATGCTTTGCCCGTATGAAGCTTAATTGGTAGGTTTAAACGGGAATCATGTGAATTCTGCAATTATAAATAATCCTATTGGGGGGATTTTTTATGTCAGAAAACGTAAGAAAAAAATGGGTGCAGGCGATGCACAAAATTGCATATCCTGTTATCAGCAATGCGGCGAATGGAACGCTGCATGATACGCTTCCTTTGAATCCGAAGGAAAAAGAGAGAGGGGTCGGATATCTGGAAGCAATCGGCAGGACGGTAAACGGACTTGCCCCCTGGCTTGAGCTTGACGAAAAGGAAATTACAGACAGTGAGGAGCGGGAGCTTCAGCGGGAGTACCGCGATCTTGTCAGGAAAGCGATGGCAAACGCTGCCGACCCTGATAGTACAGATTATTGCGTTTGGAATAAAAGCGATACGTATCTGCTGCAGGATCAGCCGATAGTTGACGCAGCGTTTTATGCAAGTGCAATTTTGAAAGCGCCGCGCGAGCTTTGGCAGATGCAGCCGCAAAAAGCAAAGGACGACATTCTGAAAGCCTTTAGCAGAGTGCTTTTGATGCGTCCCTCACGATGCAACTGGCTCATGTTTACAGCCACCATTGAGGCGTGCCGGTATATGCTGACAGGAATCGGCGATTCCATGCGTATTGATTATGCGCTCTCCATGCACTATGACTGGTATAAGGGAGACGGAATGTACGGCGACGGCGATAAGTTTGTCATGAACTATTATAACAGCTATGTCATTCAGCCCATGCTTGAGGAAGTATCGAGAGTAGCCGCGGAGATTGTTGCCGATGAAAAATTCAGACAGCGGTCCATGGAAGCCCTGCAAAGATATTGTGAAATTTTGGAGCACATGATTGCACCGGACGGAAGCTTTCCGTTTTTGGGCCGCTCCATTACCTACCGCATGGGGGCGTTTCACGCGCTGAGCCACGCCGCGCTGATCGATGCCCTGCCGCAGAGCCTGCCCGCAAATCAGGTGCGCTGCGCATTGACAAAGGTAATAGATAAAACGATGTCGGCACCCGGGATGTTTGACGAAAACGGCTTTTTGACGAAAGGACTGTACGGAAAACAGGAGCAGCTGGCAGAACGGTATATCAACTGCGGCAGTGTGTATCTGACTACGTTTATCTTTCTCCCGCTTGGTTTGTCGCCGGAGCATCTGTTTTGGAGCGGCGAAGACGTAAAAACGACTTGGGAAAAAGTATGGAGCGGTGAAGATGTCGTGCGGGATATCTCTCTGGAAAGCCGTCTGAAAGAAAGCGGAAAATTGATTTGAGAAAATATGTTTTGAGGTCAGCTGACTTGCTTGGCAGCGATTGCTCTGTGTATCTTGCCGGTTTATGAGACGGGCTTGAAAAAATCATCAGCTTTTCTTGACAGGCTTCTCATCCGGTGCTATAATAATTCTATACTATTTTAACAAAGCTGTCTTCGGGGCGGGGTGAAATTCCCCACCGGTGGTAATGCGGCACAGTCCGACAAGCCCACGAGCCTTTTGGTTGATGCTGGTGAGATCCCAGAGCCGACGGTTAAAGTCCGGATGAAAGAAGAACGGCGCATACGCGCTATTTTCGTCCCGCAGTATTTTTGTATACTGCGGGATTTTTGCGTTCGTTGGCGGCCGAAAAGGAGTGCTTTTCCATGAAAACAACCGAGTCCAAGTTCAATGTCCTGCAAATGGTGCAGCTTGCGATGCTTTCCGCCATCGCGATTGTGCTGGTAGCCTTTGTACGGATCCCGCTGGTCCCATCGATGGAGTTCCTCAAATACGATATGGCGGACGCGCCGATCCTGATCGCGACGCTTTTATTCGGGGTTGTCCCGGGCCTGACCGTGCTGTTTATTGTATCTGTGATTCAGGCGTTCTTTTTTGCCGGGGACGGCTGGGTCGGACTGCTGATGCACGTGGTGGCGTCCGGCGCGCTTGTTGTGCTGACGGGCCTGTTTTACAGGAAGAAAAAGAGATTCAAGGATGCGGTGATCGGCATGGCGCTCGGAACCGTCGCCATGACGCTGCTGATGATCCCCATGAATTATATCTTCACAGTCAATGTCTACGGTACGCCGAAAGAGGTGGTAGACGCCATGCTCCTGCCCGGCATTATCCCGTTCAACCTCCTCAAAGCCGCGCTCAACAGCTTTATTGCGGGCGTTCTGTTCAAGGCGCTCCAGCCGTTCTTCCAGAAAAACAAGAGCATTATCCATGCTGCTTAAAAAGAGAAAGCTTATTTTGTAAAATTCGGAGATCTGCCCATAGCTTTCTGACGAAAAATGCAGTATAATAAAACAAACAAGGTTTGTTGCAATACAGGCTTTTAAAACTGAATAATTCCTTATCAAGAGTGGTGGAGGGAACAGGCCCTGTGATGCCCAGCAACCTGCTGATGTAAGGTGCTAATTCCTGCGGGAAAACCGAAAGATGAGGTCGTTTCAGCCGTCCGGTTTTCCGGACGGCTTTTTTATTTGCAAAAGGAGGAAAACAATGTCGAAATACTTTTTTACATCGGAATCTGTCACAGAGGGCCATCCCGATAAAATCTGCGATCAGATCTCGGACGCTGTACTGGACGAAATCCTGAAAAATGATCCCAAAGCGCACGTAGCCTGTGAGGTTACGGCGACAACGGGCATGGTCCATGTGATGGGCGAGATCTCCACGGACTGCTATGTGGATATCGCGGCGGTGGCGCGCGATGTGATCTGCGGTATCGGATACGATAATCCGGACGCCGGCTTTGACGGCAACACCTGCGCGGTGCTGACTTCCATTGATATGCAGTCCCCTGATATTGCGATGGGCGTGAACGAATCCTTTGAGACGAAGAACGGCGCGTCCGACGCGGACGACCGCATCGGGGCAGGGGATCAGGGCATGATGTTCGGCTATGCCTGCGACGAGACGCCGGAGCTGATGCCGCTGGCGATTTCGCTTGCGCACCGGCTGGCGAAGCGCCTCGCTGCTGTGCGCAAGGATGGGACGCTTCCGTATCTGCTCCCGGACGGGAAAACGCAGGTCACAGTGGAATACGATGATGGCGTGCCGAAGCGCATCGACGCGGTTGTCGTCTCCACACAGCATAAAAAAGAAGCTTCTTTGGAGCAGATCCGTGCAGATGTGCTTGCACATGTGATCCGCCCGATCCTGCCGGAAAGCTTCCTGGATGAAAACACCAAATACTATATCAACCCGACGGGCCGTTTCGTTGTCGGCGGACCGGTGGGCGACAGCGGTCTGACGGGCCGCAAGATCATCGTCGATACATACGGCGGCAGCGGCCGTCACGGCGGCGGCGCGTTCTCCGGTAAGGATCCGACAAAGGTGGACCGCTCGGCGGCATATGCGGCGCGCTACGTCGCGAAAAATATCGTCGCGGCAGGCCTTGCGAAGCGGTGCGAGGTACAGCTTGCCTATGCGATCGGCGTGGCGCATCCCGTCTCGGTGATGGTGGATTCCTACGGCACATCGCAGTACAGCGGGGAAGAGCTCGCGGCGGCGGTGCGTAAGGTATTCGATCTGCGTCCGGCGGCAATCATCCGTGAGTTGGATCTGTGCCGTCCGATCTACCGCCGGCTGGCCGCCTACGGCCATATGGGACGGGAGGATCTCGGCGTTTCCTGGGAAAAGACCGACCGCACCGAAGCTCTCAAAAAGGCGCTGGAGGAAGCCGCGCAGTAAATCTGCCGCATCCAGACAGCAATCAAAAGAACAGATTCCCGGTAAAAACCGGACAAATCCGCGGGGCGTGCCTTTGGGCGCGTCCCGTTTTGCCGTTTCAGAAAAAACGCGTGTGCCGGGAGTCCCTTTTCGAGCCGCCCGCATATATTGGATAGAAAAAGGAGGTGGCTCTTTTGACGGAGATTATCTGCCGGATTATCATCATTATCCTGGCAGTCATCGGAGGGACAGAGGTGATCCGCATCTTTTTCGACTGGCTCCTGCGTCCTGTTTTTGAGGGAAAGGGGATCCTGATCCTGGAAATGGACGGAAAAGCAGATGATACGGAATATCTCCTGCGCAGTGCAGAGGAGCAGCTGGGGCGCCTGGGCGGGAGCGGGGAACGGTGGATCCTGTGCGTGCCGGGCGAGGACCTTGCCGGCGAGGCGGAGGAGGTTATCCGGATTTTCGCACGCACCCACCGGGCGGTGAGATTCTGCAAAAGGGACGAGATCTGCGAAATTTTGCAGAAGGAATTTGCAAATACTGCGGGAATGTAATATACTAGAACAAGAAAGAGCCGGTCCGGGGGCTTCCGGGCCGGCGGGATGGGGGCGTTTCCGTGCAGGAAGAGCAGCTTTTTGAAATGTCCGGCCCGGTCGAACAGATCGTGTTCCGGAACGAAAAAAACAATTATACCATTCTGGAACTGAACAACGGTCAGGAGCTCGTCACAGTGGTGGGGATCCTGCCGTTTGTCGGCGTGGGGGAGGATCTGCGCGTGATCGGCACCTGGATCACACATCCCACCTTTGGCAGGCAGTTCAAGGTGCAGGCATTTGAGCGATTTAAGCCGCAGACAGCCGAAGCCATCCTGAAATATCTCTCCTCCGGCGCAATCAAGGGGATCGGCGCGGCCACCGCACGGAAAATCGTGGACGCTTTCGGAGAAAACACACTGGAAATCCTCGAAAAGGAGCCGGAGCGGCTCACCTCCATCAAGGGGATCAGCCGCAAAAAGGCGCTTGAAATTGCGGACGAGCTCCGCCAGACGTACGGGATCCGTGAGGTGATCCTTTATCTGGGACGGTTCGGGATCACGCCGGAGGAGGCGCTGCGCGTCTGGAAGCTGTACGGGGCGCAGGCTTCGGAGCAGATCCAGCGCGATCCGTACTGCCTGTGCATGGAGGAAATTGCGATCGATTTTGCGCGCGCGGATCAGATTGCGCAGTCGCTGGACCGTCCCCGCGATGATGAAAACAGGATCCAGGCGGGCATCCTGTATGTGCTGCGGCACAATTTGAGCAACGGCCACACCTGCATCCCGGAGGACAAGCTGCTGGCGGCTTCGTGCAGGCTGCTGGAGGTTTCGCAGGAGCTTGCAAAAGACTGTCTCCTGACGCTGAAAAGCCGCCAGGACGTGATTTCCGGCTCTTTTGACGGCAAGGAATTTATCTTCCTGCCGCAGCTGTACCAGGCGGAGGTTTACGCGGCGGGGCGCATCCTGATGATGCTCCAGTACCCCGCGCCGCCCATTGTGGGCATCGAGCAGTATATCGCTACCATCGAGGAAGAGGAAGGGATCCAGTACGCCGAGGGCCAGAAGCTGGCGATCTCGCAGGCGCTGTCGAAGGGCGCGCTGGTCCTCACGGGCGGTCCCGGAACGGGCAAAACGACAACCCTCAACGCGATCATTTCCATTTTGGAGGCGCAGGGGGGAAAGGTGTTCCTGGCGGCCCCGACGGGACGCGCCGCCAAGCGGATGTCGGAGCTCACCGGCAGGGAGGCCAAGACGATCCACCGCCTGCTCCATGTGGAATGGGACGACCGGAACCGCCCGGTCTTTGCGAAAAACGAGAGGGATCTCCTTGCCTGCGACGCTTTGGTGGTGGACGAGCTCTCCATGGTGGACGCGCTGCTCTTTTCCGGGCTGCTGCGGGCCATGCCGCTGGGCTGTCGGCTGATTTTAGTGGGAGACTGCGATCAGCTGCCGTCGGTCGGGCCGGGGAACGTGCTCGGCGATCTGATCGCCTCGGGGCTGCTCCCTGTGGTGCAGCTCAAGGAGATTTTCCGCCAGTCCATGAAAAGCCTGATCGTCACGAACGCGCACCGGATCGTCGCGGGGATCCAGCCGGAGCTGCACGTGCGCAGCAGCGACTTCTTTTTCCTGCCCTGCCGCGATCCCGCCAGAATCGGATCCACGGTGGTCGATCTGTATGCGAACCGCCTCCCGGCCAGCTACGGGTATTCTCCGCTGACGGATATCCAGGTGCTGTCCCCGGGACGGAAGGGGGATCTGGGCACCATGGAGCTCAATAAGAGACTGCAGGACGCGGTCAACCCGCCAAGTGCAGCCAAGCAGGAGATCACGATCGGCGCCTCCCTGTTCCGCGAGGGGGACAAGGTGATGCAGACGAAAAACAATTACAATCTTCCGTGGACCCGTCTGGACGGCACCACGGGCGAGGGCGTGTTCAACGGTGACGTCGGGATCCTTGTGGAGGTGGACAAGCGCGCCGGGGCACTCACCGTCCAGATCGACGATAAGCTGGTAGTTTACGGCCGGGAGAGCGCGGAGGAGCTGGAGCTCGCCTATGCGATGACGGTGCACAAGAGCCAGGGTAACGAGTTCCTGGCCGTTGTGATCCCCATGTACCCCGGGCCGCGCCAGCTGTACTACCGGAATCTCCTGTATACCGCCATCACGCGCGCAAAATCGCTGCTGGTGCTGGTGGGCCGGGAGGAAGTCGTGCGCGGTATGGTGGAGAATGACCGCAAGACGCGCCGGTATTCGGGGCTGTACTATTTCCTGACGGGCGGGGACGCTGAATGAGACATCCGTTTTTACAGGCGCTGACCGATTTGTTTTTCCCGCGCCGGTGCATTTTCTGCGGCGCTTTGCTCTCCTATGATGGGATACTCTGCCGGGAATGTGAAAATGATCCGCAGATTCAACCGAGACTGTTCCGAAAATGGTTAAATAGAGAGGCAGGAGGAAACCCTATTTTATGTATTGTGCCGTACCGGTATGAGGGGAAGCCGCGCGACGCGATCCATGCGCTGAAATTTCACAGGAAAACGGCGGCTGCGGATTTTTTCGGGAACCGGATGGCGCTGACGCTCCGCCATGCCCTGCCGCCCGGGAGCGTTGATGTGATCACATGCGTTCCGATGTCCCGCAAAAAGGAGCGGGAGCGCGGCTACAATCAGGCGGAGCTTCTGGCGAAAAGCGTGGGCCGGGAATATGGGCTTCCTTATGAGGGGCTTTTGGAGAAATTCCGCGAAAACCGGATCCAGCACGATCTCGATCGGGAGGAACGGGTTCAAAATGTAAAGGGCGTTTACCGCGTCCGGCGTCCCGGCAGGGCAGTGGGGAAACGGATCCTGCTGGTGGACGACGTGATAACGACGGGATCTACCTGCGGGGAATGTGCCCATGTGCTGCTGGAAGCGGGCGCACGGGAAGTAATCTGCGCGGCGGCGACAGCGGTCATCAGGGAAAAAGAAAGCGAAAATTGACGCTTTGGGGAGAGCTGCTGTTGAAACGGATCGTTTTTTCGCGTATAATGGGAACAAGCGTCCTGGGCGCTTGTTGTGAGGACAGCGGGCCTTTTGGTTTTCTTGCAGCCGTAAAAATTCGGTATTCTCTCTATTTTCGGATATGGCCCAATAAGAGTAGTTAAGGTGGGATAATCTTTGCTTGGTACAGATATTGCTATCGATCTCGGCACAGCCAGCGTAAAAATTTATCTGGACGGAAAAGGGATCGTTTTGAACGAGCCGGCAATGCTGGCCTATGATGAACAGGCTGATAAGGTTCTTGCCGTAGGCAATGAGGCCTATGCCATGCTGGGGAGAACCTCCGACCGCATCTCGGTGATCCAGCCTCTGGTGAACGGGGTAATCTCCAATTTTGATATGGCGCAGTACCTGATCAGCAGCTATCTGAAGAAGATCAGCGGCAGCAAGGTGTTCATGCCGCGCGTGGTGGTGAGCGTGCCGTGCTCCATCACGGAGGTGGAAAAGCGCGCGGTGGTGGATTCCATCAGTTCCTCCGGCGTGCGGAAAATCTGCCTGATTGAGGAACCGATCGCGGCCGCTATGGGCGCTGGACTGGATATCTCCACGCCGCACGGCTGTCTGGTGATCGACGTGGGAAGCGGCACAACGGATATTGCGGTGATTTCGCTGAGCGGTATCGCGATTTCCAGAAGCATCAAGGTGGCGGGCAGCGCGATGGACGACGCAATCGTGAAATATGTCCGCCGGAAATACAACTTGATGATCGGCACAAAGATGGCGGAGGAGACGAAGCTTGCGATCGGCTGCGTGTATCCGCGCCGGGAAATCCTGACGCACCGGGTAAAGGGACGCAACGCGCTGACAGGGCTTCCGCAGGCCGTGGATCTCTCCTGTGACGAGGTGCTTGAGGCTCTGATAGAGCCTGCGATGGAGATCGTCCGTGTAGCGCAGGAGGTGCTGGAAAAAACGCCGCCTGAACTGGTGAGCGATATCTTTTCCGACGGCATCATCATGACGGGCGGAACTTCTTCCCTGTATGGACTTGGCGCGCTGATCGCCAAAAAGACGAAGATGAAGGTCACCATCCCGGAGGAACCGCAGAACTGCGTCGTTCTGGGAGCCGGCAAGGCGATTCAGTATATTGACGACATGGAAAACAAAAATTACGGCGTGCTCAACCCCCTGAGCGCCGCTTATTAAGAAAGAGCAAAACGAAGGCTTTCCGCCTCACCCAAAAGGGCAGGCTGAACCTTTCAATAGAACGAGGGCCGTTCATCCCACCGGGTGAACGGCCCTCAGTCTGTTAAAAATGTTTTTATTTTCCGGCCTGCTCCATGGCGCGGTATTTTTCTACAATCAGATTGGCGCACTGGTAGACGTTTCCGCCGCCGAGCGTGAGCAGCAGATCGCCGGGCTGTGCCTGCGCAATGGCGTAGTCCGCGATCTCCTCAAATGTCTTGAACCAGACGCAGCCGGGAATTTTATCAGCAAGATCCTTGGCGTAGATGTTGTAGGTATTCGTCTCGCGCACAGGGAGGATCTCCGACAGGATCACGTGATCCGGGATTGCCAGCGCCCGTGCGAAATCGTCGAGCAGCAGATAGGTGCGCGAGTACGTATGCGGCTGGAAGATCGCCCAGACCTTCCGGAAGCCCATGTTCATCGCAGCGGTCAGCGTGGCGGTGAGCTCGGTGGGATGATGGGCGAAATCGTCGGCGACCGTGATCCCGCCGAAATTCCCAAGGATTTCAAACCGGCGGTGCACCCCGGTGAAGCTGTGCAGGCCGTGCGCGATCTGCTCGGCCGGGACGCCCAGATAATCGGCGGCAGCCGCAGCGGCCAGCGCGTTGAGGATGTTGTGCTTTCCCGGCACGGACAGGGAAACCTCCGCGAGTTTTTGGCCGCGCTTCATCAGGGCAAAGCTTTCGCAGACGCGTGCGCCGTCGTGGATCTGCGCCGCGTAGTAGTCGTTTTCCGGAGAAAGGCCAAACGTCAGGATTTCTGCGTGATCAAGCCCCTGTACGGCCTTTCTGGTATTTTCGTCGTCGCCGTTGACAATCAGCGCCCTTGTAGTCTGGCGGGCAAATTGGCGGAACGACTTGATGATGTTGTCCAGCGTCTTAAAATAGTCCAGATGATCCGCGTCAATATTCAGGATGATGGAGACGGCGGGCGTCAGCTGAAGGAAGGTGTCCACATATTCGCACGCCTCGCAGACCATCAGCTCGGATTTCCCGGCACGGCCGTTGCCGCCGATCAGAGGAAGCTTGCCGCCGATCACAGCGGAGGGATCTAATCCGGCCTCCAGGCAGATCTGCGTAATCATGGCGGTGGTGGTGGTTTTGCCGTGCGTCCCGGATACGGCTACAGAATCGTTGTACCGGCGCGTCACCATGCCGAGCAGGACGGATCGCTCTGCCGTGGGGATCCCCTTTTCTCTGGCGGCGGCAAGCTCGGGGTTGTCCTGCTTGACGGCGGCGGTGTATACCACCAGCTCCGCACCCTTCACATTTTCCGCGCGGTGCCCCATCGTGACAGGAATCCCGTAGGACCGCACGCGCTCGAGCGTGTCCGATTCACTCACATCGGATCCGGTAATCTGATAGCCCTTATGGTACAGGATTTCAGCGAGCGGGCACATCCCGGATCCGCCGATCCCCACAAAATGGATTTTCTTTACTTTTCCAAGAATATCGTTTGTCACCATGTCTTTCCCTCAACAATCTAAGTAAAATATTCTGTTATTTATTATATTGCTTTCCGGCGGCAAAATAAACACCTTTTCTGTTTTTTTCTGAAAAAAACCGCAGAGGGGCCGGTGGGATTTCCCGCACACACCGGAGACTTCCCCCATACTATAATACTAAAAACGAAGCAAATACCCATTTGGGTATTTTTCTTTTGGATGGAGGATCCGCTTTATGAGTGAGAAAGACAGCTTTGGGATTGTAGGCGGTGACAAACGCCAGATTGCCCTGGCGGAATCACTGGCCGGGGATGGATATCGGGTGTATGTATATGGGTTTGATCTGGCCGGGGAGATTCACGGAGCGGTCCCGGCGGACTGGAAGGAGGGATTCGATCCGTGCGGCACGATCCTTCTGCCGCTTCCGGTGATGGCGTCCAAAGGATTCCTGAACGCGCCGTACAGCGGCGAAAAAATCCCACTGGACGACAGCTTTGCTGAAAAGCTGCGCAATAAGACCGTGTTTGGAGGCAAGCTCCGGCCCGTCTATGCGACGAGCGCGATCTGGAACGCGATCGAAGCGCGCGACTATTCGGAACGGGAGGAATTCGCGGTGCGCAACGCGATCTCCACGGCGGAGGGCGCGATCCAGACGGCGATGCAGGTGTATGCGGGGACGCTCCACGGCAGCTCATGCCTGGTGGCAGGGTTCGGCAGGATAGGCAAGGCGCTGAGCTGGATGCTCCGCGGGCTGGGCGCCGATGTAACGGTCAGCGCGCGCAGGGCCGCAGATCTGGCATGGATTGAGCTGTATGGATACAGGGCGATCCACACAGAGGAGATCCGCGGCAGGTACGATTTGGTGTTCAACACGATCCCCGCCCTTGTATTTCCGGAGCGCGTATTGGAATGGATGCCCTCGGAAACGATCCTGATTGATCTGGCGTCGCTTCCCGGCGGCGTGGATACGAAGGCGGCGGAGAAGCTGGGGATCCGGATGATCCGGGCGCTGTCCCTGCCGGGACGGGTCGCGCCGAAAGCGGCGGGCGAGATCATCAAGGAGACGGTTTACAATATGATGGAGGAGGAGTGAGCGGCATGGAGAAAAAGACGTTTGGGTTTGCAATGTGCGGTTCCTTCTGTACCTTTGCCAAGGCGATTGAACAGATGCGGGAGATCGCGGAAGCGGGATACCGTATCCTGCCGGTGATGTCCTACAACGCCTACACAACGGATACCAGATTTGGAAAGGCGGGGGACTTCATCTGGGAGGTGGAGGACATCTGCGGCAGAAAAGTCCTGAAAAGCATCGTGGATACGGAACCGATCGGTCCTAAAAAGCTGGTGGATCTGATGATAGTCGCCCCGTGCACCGGGAACACGCTGGCAAAGCTGGCGTGCGGGATCACGGATACGCCGGTGACGATGGCGGTCAAATCGAGTTTGCGGGTCGGGACGCCGGTGGTGCTTGCCGTGGCGACAAACGATGCGCTGGCGGCGTCGGCGCAGAATATCGGCAGGCTGCTGAATACGAAGCATATCTTTTTTGTGCCGATGCGTCAGGATGATCCGGAGAAGAAGCCGTCCTCGCTGGTGTGTGACTTTTCGCAGCTTCTCCCGACCTGTCTTGCCGCGCTGGAGGGCAGGCAGCTGGAACCGGTATTGCTGTGAAGAAAAGCAGAAGTATTCCGCAGGGCGGGCCGGGCCCGCACAAAGCGCCCTGTACATTTTGACTGATAGAATTTATCCGCCCTGTCCGCGGCGGATACGGGAAGATCCCCCCACACTGTGGGGGGATCTTGATATAAAGCGGCGTATACCGCGCCCGTCACCCTTGCAATATGAAAGTATTGCGGCGGATTCACACCTTGTATCCATCATTTTTCAGTGAATTTCTCAACACTTCTGACTTTTCAGACGTACCCTAGTGGTCAGAATTTGGAAATTTCCGATTGCCGGTTTCCTGTTCTGGATAAAAATTCAGAAAATATTTTGCGCGAAATTCGATTTCAGAAATAAATTTCTGGATTTTGGGCCGCGTTTGTGATATGATACTAACCAGAAAAGAATGGAAGTGAAACGATGCTGTACTGTCCGGACTGCAAAATGCTCTTTGAAGATAAGCAGGACGTCTGCCCGATCTGCTCCGGTCCTTTGAGGATCCCACAGGAAACAGATTTCATTTATCTGCTGACGATCCCGCAGGAAAAGAAGCCGCCGGTAAGCGAAATGCTTGCGAAAGCTGCGATCCCCTGCCGGATCCGCGCCGTGGATCCGTCTGCGGAGGAGTTCCGGGTTTTCGTACCGTTCGGACAGCTGGATCGCTGCCGCACCGTATTGCGGGAATTCCTGCCGCAGAAACAGGCCGGGGAGGAATTTGAACCGATGCCGGAGGGAAAACGCCGGTTCTGGCGGGTTTTTTCGGCAATTCTGTTTTTCCTGTTGGTCTGCGTGGTGGTTATGGCGGCAGATTGGGCGGCAAATCTTTTTGTTTCCCTGTTTCAGACGTAAAACGCAGAGAAATCTGTAACTCTATAAGAAAAGGATCTGGGATTATGTATCATATCGACACAACCTGCATTCACGCCGGCTACGAGCCGGGCAACGGCGAGCCGCGCGTGGTGCCGATCGTGCAGAGCACAACGTTCAAATACGCTACCTCTGAGGAGATGGGAAAGCTGTTCGATTTGGAGGCCGACGGCTTTTTCTATACCCGTCTTGCCAATCCGACGCTTGACGCGGTGGAGAAGAAGATCGCGGCGCTGGAGGGCGGCGTCGGCGCGATGCTGACTTCCTCCGGACAGGCCGCCACCATGATGTCTGTGCTGAATATCTGCCATGCAGGACAGCACGTCATCTGTTCCACAGCTGTGTACGGCGGCACGTTCAATCTGTTCTACAAGACGCTTCAGGAGCTTGGCATTGAATTCACCTTTGTGGATCCGGGAATTACAGCGGAGGAACTTGATACAAAGTTCCAGGAGAATACCCGCTGCGTCTTTGTCGAGACGCTCTCCAACCCGTCGCTCGTGGTGACGGATCTGGAGCTGTTCGCCGGAGCGGCGCACCGTCACGGCGTGCCGCTGATCGTGGACAACACATTCCCGACCCCCATCAACTGCCGCCCGTTCGAGTTCGGCGCGGATATTGTGACGCATTCCACCACTAAGTACATGGACGGCCATGCGGTGCAGCTTGGCGGTGTCATTGTGGACAGCGGCAATTTTGACTGGAAGAACGGCAAATTCCCGGAGTTCACCGAGCCGGACGAGTCGTACCACGGCGTCGTTTATGCGGAGCGGTTTGGAAAGGCAGCCTACATCACGAAGGCGCGTACCCATCTGATGCGCGACATCGGCGCGCAGGCCAGCCCGAACAACGCTTTCCTGCTGAACCTCGGCCTGGAAACGCTGGCTCTCCGTATGGAGCGCCACTGCTCCAATGCGCTGAAGGTTGCGCAGTTCCTGGAGAACAACGAGAAAACGGCGTGGGTGAATTATCCGGGTCTTGAGAGCAGCCCGTACCATGCGCTCGCGCAGAAATATATGCCGAACGGCACCTGCGGCGTCGTATCCTTTGGCGTTAAGGGCGGACGCGCGGCGGCTGAGAAGTTCATGGCCGGCCTGAAGCTCGCCACCATCGCGACGCACGTGGCGGATCTGCGCACCTGCGTGCTGCATCCGGCCAGCTCCACGCACCGCCAGATGAACGACGAGCAGCTGAAAGAGGCGGGCGTAACGCCTGATCTGATCCGTCTGTCCGTCGGAATCGAGAACCCGGAGGACATCATCAGCGATCTGAGCCAGGCGCTCGAGAGAATCTAACGGGAAAACGGGCTTTGTCAGAAGGAACACAGCCGCCTCCGGCTTTTCCGGTTTCGGGCAGGGCCGGGACGGGACGGAAAGCCCGTTCCCATTATGCAAAAGCAGCTGATTTTTTATCCCGGGATTTCCGGATGGAAAATCGGCTCTTTGCATATTTATGAGGATTTTTTCCGCGGTTATTCCGTGAGCGCAGGGGGAAAATACAAGAAAGCGGGACGTTTCCCGGAACCCTTTTCCTGATGTTCACAAATTATTTAGAATAAAATTCCTTTCCTAATGTATTCTTATGTGTTATAATATTCCCACCAGCAAGGCTAAGCCTTGACGTAATACGCGCCGCGCTCCCTCCAGTCGCTGACAAGGCTAAGCCTTGACGTAGACCGCGGAGCGCTCCCTCCGGTCGCTGAAATACCGTTGCCACAGGTACTCTGTCGCGGTGGCAGGCTGGTCAGGGATTATTATTTGCGTAAAGGCTGCAACGCGGGCAATATAGTTCAATCGCACACCCAGCCGGGCGGAGGTACGACGCTTTCGCGTTCTGCCCGCCGCAGGCGCGCGCCGCGCGTCGTGACCTCCGCGGGAATGCCGTTTACCTCCGACGCTCTGTCGCGGTGGTAGGCTGGTCAGGGATTATTATTTGCGCAAAGGCTGCAACGCGGGCAATATAGTTCAATCGCGCACTCAGCTGGGCGACCGGAGGGAGCGGGCGCGATCTGCTGACCGCAGGTCCGCGATCTACGTGCAGGCTTAGCCTGCTCTGAATATGGAGATGAAAAAATGACTGAGATTAAGCAATATACGGTTTGTGACGGCGTGGGGTTCCGCAGTATCGAGGATACGCGGTTCAAGACCATGCGCATTGCCGTCAATTTTCTTGTGCCCCTGGACGAAAAATATCAGGTGGCGGCGCGTGCGCTGCTTCCTTTCCTGCTTACCAGGGCAAGCAGGGAATATCCGGATTTCACCAAAATGAGCGCGCGGCTCGCGGAGCTCTACGGCGCGTCGCTGAGCGCAGATGTGCAGAAAATGGGGGATACCCAGGTGATCTCCGTCTGCGCCACAGGGCTGGCGGACGATTATACGCTTGAGGGAGGCGGGATCTCCGGCGATCTGGCGGAGCTGCTGTGCAGCGTGCTGTTCCAGCCGCTTCTGGTGGACGGCCTGTTCCCGGCCGACGGTTTTGAGCAGGAGCGCCGCCAGACCATCGAGCTGATCGATTCCGAGTTTAACGACAAGCGCGTATATGCCAAGCAGCGTTGCGAACAGATCCTCTGTGAGGGCGAGCCGTACAGCGTCAGCCGTTACGGCAGCCGCGACTCGATCCTTTCACTCAAACGGGAGGATATGACGGCGATCTGGCAGGATCTGCTCCGGCGCGCCCGGATTGAGATCATGGCGCTGGGCAGCTGCGATCCGCAGCCGATCCGGGAACGGTTCCAGAAAGCGTTTGAGTCGGTGGAGCGAGATCCCGTCAGGAGCTTCCCGGTCCTTTGTCCGGAAGCAAAGTCGGAAGTCCGCGTGGAGACGGAGCGGATGGAGGTCGCGCAGTCGAAGCTGGTGCTCGGCTTCCGCACAGGAGAGATTGCGGAGCAGGACAGGCCCGCTTTCCGCCTGATGACGGCGCTGTGGGGCGGTACGCCTCATTCCAAGCTGTTCCTGAACGTCCGTGAAAAACTGAGCCTGTGCTATTACTGCTCCGCGCGGTGCAACGTGAACAAGGGCTTTCTGCTGGTGGAGAGCGGCGTGGAAACACAGAATATCGAACCGGCGAAAAAGGAGATCCTCGCCCAGCTGGAGGAAGTGCAGTCGGGCCGTTTCACGGAGGAGGAGCTTGCCGCCGCGAAGCTGAGCCTGTGCAATAATTACAGGACCATCAAGGACTACCTCGGCGGGTTGGAAAGCTTCTACCTCTCTCAGATTTTCAACGAGACAGTCCAGACCCCGGAGGAGGCCGCGCAGGAGATTTCCCGCGTGACCGCGGAACAGGTGACGGAGGCGGCGAAGCGCGTCCGTCTCGATACGGAATACCGCCTTGTCGGGGGAGAGGAGGAACACGCATGAAAATTACGGAAGTGACGAGCGAGAGAGTCAAGGATCATTATTATACGGCGCGCCATCCCAGCGGGCTGAAAATATTCGTGTATCCCAAGGCGGGGAGCCAGTCGGCCTACGCCGTTTTCGGGACCAGGTACGGCTCGATCGACACATCGTTCAAGCGTTCCGACGAGCAGGATGCCTGTGAGGTTCCGGAGGGGATCGCGCATTTTCTGGAGCATAAGCTCTTTGAGAGCGAGGACGGCGACGCGTTTGCCCGCTACGCGAAAACGGGGGCCAGCGCCAACGCCTACACCAGCTTTGATATGACGTGCTACCTGTTCTCCTGCACGGAGAATTTTTACGATTCGCTGGAAATCCTGCTGGATTTCGTGCAGTCTCCCTACTTCACGGAGCAGACTGTCAAAAAGGAGCAGGGCATCATCGGTCAGGAGATCCGGATGTACGACGACGATCCGCAGTGGCGCGTGATGTTCAATATGCTGCGCGGGATGTATTGGAACCACCCGGTGCGCATCGATATCGCCGGCACGGTGGAGAGCATTTCGGAGATCACGCCGGAGCTGCTCTACCGCTGCTACCACACCTTTTATAATCTGAACAATATGGCGCTGTGCGTGGCCGGAAACGTGGATCCCGACAAGGTGTTCGCGATGGTGGACAGGATGCTCAAGCCTGCGGAACCGATCGAGATCGAGCGGATTTTCCGCCCGGAACCGCCTCAGGTGCGCGAGACGCGCGTGGAAGAACACCTTTCCGTCGCATCCCCGCTGTTCCAGCTTGGGTTCAAGGAGGATGTATCCGGCGGGCGCGGAGATATCCGGAAAATCGCGGAAACAGAGCTGCTTCTCGAGATCATGGCTTCGGAATCCTCGCCGCTGTTTGGCAGCCTGCTGGAACAGGGGCTGATCAACGAGGCGTCCTTCAGTTACGAATATTTCGAGGGCAGCGGCTATGCCGCGGTGATCTTCTCCGGGGAATCGAAGGATCCGGACGCCGTAGCGAAAGCCGTCCGTGAGGAAGCGGACCGCCTGCGCCGGGAGGGGATCGATCCCCAGGCGTTTGAGCGCGCCAGAAAAGCACTGTACGGCAGGAATGTGGCGGCGCTCAACAGCGCGGAGAACATCGCGAATTCGATGATCGCGCTCACGTTCGCGGACAGGGAGCTGTTCAGCTATATCGATGCGATTGTCGGCGCAAAGCTGGAGGATGTCCAGAAGCGTCTGGATACCTGCCTGTTGCCGGAATACTCCACATTATCGGTTGTCCTGCCGCACGAAAAGGCCGCAGAACCGGACAAAGAATAAGAAAAACACAGGGGGAGATTAGCCATGAGTTATGATGTGTCGTTTCCGGCATTGGGGATGGAGTTCCATCTGTCGCCGGTTGCCTTTTCGATCGGGCCGTTTTCCATTTACTGGTACGGAATCCTGATCGCGCTGGGAGTCCTGCTGGCTTTCTGGTATGCAATGCGCAGCTGCAAAAAGATGAATATCGATCCCGATAAGCTGATCGACGTCGTGCTTGTCGGGATCATCGGCGGCATTATCGGGGCGCGCCTTTATTACGTGCTCTTTTATTCCGGAGATGAATTTATCCAGAATCCATGGAAAATTTTTGATATCCGCGACGGCGGCCTTGCCATCTACGGCGGCATTATCGGCAGTGTTGTGTGCGGCTCGATTGTGGCGAAGCTTCACAAGATGAAGATCGCGGCCGTTCTGGATCTGGCGTCCCTCGGTTTCCTGATCGGGCAGGCTGTGGGCCGTTGGGGAAACTTTGTCAACCAGGAAGCGTTCGGCAGCGAGACGGATCTCCCCTGGGGGATGCTCAGCGAGCGGACCGAGGCCGTTGTCCCGACAGGTCCGGTGCATCCCTGCTTCCTGTATGAATCGCTGTGGTGCTTTTTGGGCTTCCTGGTGCTGCATGTGATCTGCCGCAAGTTCCGCCGGTATGACGGCCAGGTATTCCTTTCGTACATTATCTGGTACGGGATTGGCCGCTTCTTTATCGAGGGACTGCGCACCGACAGCCTCATGACGCCGTTTTTCGATCTGCGCGTATCGCAGGTGGTGGCCGCAGCGTCGGTACTTGCCGGCATTGTACTTATGATTGTATTCTGCAAGCGGACGAGCCTCTCGGGCTGCGGATCCCGCAAGATTATGGAGCTCAACGGCATCCAGGATGAGATCCCCGAGGAGGAGATCATCGACGACGGCACGAGCACGATTTTCGGCGATCTGGAAATCGAGGAAGACGAGGGCGACGCTCTGGCCGACGAGGAACCGGACGGCACGCCGAAGAAGAAAGAAGAACCCGCTCAGGATACGGCAGAGGCTTCTGAGGCAGAGCAGAATACAGAGGCGGAGGAGCCGTCTCAGGATCAGGAGAGCCTGGAGCAGGCTGTCCAGCCTGATGATGGTGCAGAGGACGCAGATGCTTCCGCCTCCAGTGAAGCGGCAGAAACTTCAGAGGAGTAACCTGTAAAAGACGGGAAGGGATCCGCCTTTCCGTGATATGGCGAAAGGCTCCCCAAAGGGCGGAGCGGTTTCCTGAAAAAATAAATACAGAGGAGTGGAAAAAATGGCACAGCTGATAGACGGCAAAATGACGGCGGCAGCCGTCCGTGAGGATGTTGCCGCGCAGGTGCGGCAGATGCAGGAGGATACGGGGATCACCCCGGGCCTGGCCGTTGTGATTGTCGGGAACGATCCGGCGTCAAGAACGTATGTGAACAACAAGAAAAAATATTGCGCGGAGGTCGGGATTTATTCCGAGGAATACGCGCTTCCAGAGGAAACCACGCAGGAGGAGCTTCTGGAGCTCGTGCGCAAGCTGAACGAAAAACCGGACATTGACGGGATCCTTGTCCAGCTGCCTCTGCCGAAGCATCTCAACGAAAAGGCGGTGATCGAGGCGATCCGCCCGGATAAGGACGTGGACGCGTTCCATCCGTCGAACGTCGGCCGCATCATGATCGGGGATTACCATTTCCTGCCGTGCACGCCCGCCGGGATCATGGAGCTGCTGGCCCGCGCCGGCATCGAGGTCTCCGGGAAGCGCTGTGTCGTGATTGGGCGGAGCAACATCGTCGGCAAGCCGATGGCGATGCTGCTGCTTCATCAGAACGGCACTGTGACGATCTGCCACAGCAAGACGCAGGATCTTGCATCGATCTGCCGCGAAGCGGATATTCTGGTGGCGGCTGTCGGGAAAGCGCGTTTTGTCACAGCTGACATGGTAAAGCCCGGCGCCGTCGTGATAGACGTGGGCATGAACCGCGATGAGAACGGCAAGCTCTGCGGCGATGTCGATTTTGCCGCGGTGGAACCGGTTGCCTCCTGGATCACTCCCGTGCCCGGCGGCGTAGGCCCCATGACAATTGCCATGCTGCTGAAAAACACCGTGGCGGCGGCGAAGCTGCACGGGGAGCAATAAACAAAAAAGGAGTTGCGTCATGTGGGGCAGCTATTGGATCGGATCAATTCCCCGGAGGATCTGCGTGAGCTGACCCTGCCGGAGCTGAATGCGCTGTGCGGGGAAATCCGGCAGAAAATCATTGAAACCGTTTCACAAAACGGAGGGCATCTGGCGTCGAATTTGGGCGTGGTGGAACTGACCGTCGCGCTGCACAGGGTGTTCCAGATGCCGGAGGATCAGATTGTCTGGGATGTCGGTCATCAGGCCTATACCCATAAGATCCTCTGCGGGCGCCGCGATCAGATCGGTACGATCCGCACGCAGGGCGGGCTTTCCGGGTATCCAAACCGCTCGGAAAGCCGCTATGATTCCTTTAACGTAGGCCACAGCAGCACGTCGATCTCGGCGGCTCTGGGGATCGCTGCGGCCAAAAAGCTGAAAGGCGATCCCGGCTATGTGGTGGCGGTAATCGGGGACGGCGCGCTGTCGGGCGGCCTTGCCTATGAAGGACTCAACAACGCCGGCCGCTTCAATAAAAATTTTATTGTCATCCTCAATGACAACAAGATGTCAATTTCCCGCAACGTGGGATCGATGGCCCGGTATCTTGCGAAGATCCGCACGGAGCCGGGATATCAGCGGGCAAAGGGCAATGTGGAGCACACGCTGGAAAGGATCCCGCTGATCGGCAGGCCGGTGCGCGACGGCATCCGCAAGGGAAAGGCGGTCCTCAAGCAGATCCTCTACAACAGCACGATTTTTGAGGATCTCGGCTTTCATTACTACGGTCCGTTTGACGGACACGATCTGCCGCAGCTTCTTGAGGTGCTGGAGAATACGAAAAGCATCCCCAAGCCCGTCCTGCTGCATGTGATTACCTCGAAAGGCAAGGGATATCCCTTTGCAGAGCGTCATCCGGGGACGTTCCACGGCGTTTCCGGCTTCGACATCGAGACGGGGCAGGCTCCGCCGTCCGGAAAAAGCTTTTCCGATGTGTTCGGAGAAACGCTCTGCAAACTGGCACGCAGCGACCCGCGTATCTGCGCCATCACTGCGGCGATGCAGCTCGGCACGGGGCTGACGGGCTTCCGGCAGGAATTTTCAAACCGCTTTTATGATGTGGGCATCGCGGAGGAACACGCTGTGACGTTTGCCGGGGGACTCTCCTCACAGGGGATGATCCCGGTTTTCGCCGTGTACTCCACGTTTTTGCAGCGCGCATTCGATCAGGTCATCCACGACGCGGCGCTTCAGCGCCTCAAGGTGGTGCTGGCCGTCGACCGCGCCGGGATCGTCGGGGAGGACGGCGAGACGCATCAGGGGATTTTTGATGTGCCGTTCCTCAATTCCGTGCCGGGCACAGTGGTGTATGCGCCGTCCTTTTATGAGGAATTGGAGACAGATCTGCGCCGTGCTCTTTATGAGGACGAGGGGCACGTGACAGTGGTGCGGTATCCGAGGGGAAAACAGCTTTTCTGTCCGGAGGGCTTCTCTGCGGGCCGGGAGGCTTTTTCCTGGTACGGGGATCCCGCCGCGAAGATCCTGATTGCCACCTATGGCAGGCTGTTTTCCTTTGCCTGCCAGGCGGCGGAAAAGCTGCGGGAGAAAGGGATCGCAGTGCGCGTCCTCAAGCTGAACAGGATCTGTCCCATCGATCCGCAGGCGGTGGAGGCCGCCGCGGGAGCGGAACGGATCTTCTTTTTCGAGGAGGGAATCGAGGCCGGCGGCACAGGGGAGATCTTCCGCTGCCTGCTGGATGGCGCGGGCTTTTCCGGGCAGTACAGGCTTAGGGGAATCCGCGGCTTTGTGAAGCAGGCATCCATGATGCAGTCCCTTGCGGAGCTGGGTCTGGATGACGCCGGCATGGTAAATATGATAGTATCGGAGTGCGGAAAGTGATAGAGAAAAAAAGGCTGGATGTTCTGGTGTTTGAACGCGGGCTTGCGCCCAGCAGGGAAAAGGCCCGCGCCCTGATTATGGCGGGCCAGGTATATGTCGACAACCAGAAATCGGATAAACCCGGGACAATGCTTCCGGAAACGGTGCAGAATATTGAGGTGCGCGGCGAGACGCTCCGCTACGTCAGCCGGGGCGGACTGAAGCTGGAAAAGGCGATGCAGCGGTTCCCTATCCAACTGGAGGGAAAGACCTGCATGGATATCGGCGCGTGCACGGGCGGCTTCACCGACTGTATGCTGCAGAACGGTGCGGCAAAGGTGTACGCCGTCGACGTGGGCTACGGTAAGCTGGATTGGAAGCTCCGTCAGGATCCCCGCGTGGTGAACCTGGAGCGCACGAACGCGCGGTATCTCACAGGCGAGCAGGTTCCGGAACCGATCGATTTTTTCAGCGTGGACGTGGCGTTCATCTCGCTGAAGCTGATCCTGCCGCCGGCTCATGCACTGCTCCGGGACGGCGGCGAGGCCGTCTGCCTGATCAAGCCGCAGTTTGAGGCCGGGCGCGGAAAGGTCGGCAAAAAGGGCGTCGTGCGGGATCCGGCTGTCCACAGAGAGGTGGTCGAGGGGATCTGTGACGCTGTGCTCGGAATGGGCTTTTCGATTTTGGGCCTTACTTATTCGCCGGTCAAGGGGCCGGAGGGGAATATTGAATATCTGGCTTACCTGAAAAAGACGCCCTCCCCGGAGAATCTCAGCGGTGTGGATGCCGCGGCGCTGGTAGCGGAGTCCCATCAGGTATTGGACGGTGACGCGGTATGAAAATTGCGTTAATTCCGAACCTGACAAAAAAGAACGCCCAATACCAGACGGAGCGGATCGCACAGGTGCTGCGGCGTTTCGAGACGGAACTGCTGATGAACAGTGCCGACAGGGAAAGCTTTCCGCAGCTGGGAGCCGCCTTCCTCGGCAGCGAGGAGGAGCTGTTTCAGGAATGTGACGCGGTGATCTCCGTCGGGGGGGACGGCACGATCATCCGTGCGGCCAAGCACGCGGCGCGGTTCGGCAAGGCTGTGCTGGGAATCAATGTCGGGCGGCTCGGCTTTGTGGCCGGGCTGGAGGTGGACGAGCTGGATCAGCTGGACCACCTGATTTCTGGGAACTATGAGGTGGAGCAGCGGATGATGCTCTCCATCACGCTGGCGGACAGGGAAAGCGGAACGCAGTTCTGTGCGCTCAACGACGCGGTGGTTTCGCGCGGATCCATGTCGCGGATCCTGGATTTCCAGGTTTCCCTCAACGAGACGAACGTCTGCGGCTACCGTGCCGACGGCCTGATTCTTGCCACGCCCACTGGTTCGACGGGCTACTCGCTGTCGGCGGGCGGACCGGTGATCGATCCGGTGATGCAGTGCATTGTGCTCACACCAATCTGCCCGCATTCGCTCTTTACGCGTCCCGTGGTATTCAGCCCGGGATCGCGCCTGACCGTCACCGCGGCTTCCAATTATGAGGGCGAGATCTTTCTGACAGCTGACGGGGAGACCTCCCTGCAGCTGCACGACGGCGAGCGGATCGAGGTGACGCGCTCGGATGTTCCGGTGCGCCTGATCAAATTGAAAAAAATGAACTTTTATGAGGTTGTCAACGAAAAACTGGCGGAGAGGAGATCCTGATCTATGAAAGCGAGGCGTCACGCAAAAATACTGGAGCTTATCAATAATTATCACATCGACACGCAGGAAGAGCTGCTCAGACGGCTGCGGCAGGACGGCTTTGACGTCACGCAGGCGACGGTTTCACGCGATATTAAGGAGCTTCGCCTGATCAAGACGCTTTCCAGCGACGGCAAATATAAATATTCCACCGGCAAGGAGACGGGCAGGGACATTTCTTCCAAATTTTTCTCCCTGTTTGCAGATTCCGCGCTGTCTGTGGATAACGCCATGAATATCGTGGTAATCAAAACCTTTACCGGCATGGCGAACGCCGTCTGCGCGGCGATGGACGCGCTCCAGTGGAACGGCGTGGTGGGAACTGTGGCAGGCGACGATACTATCCTGGTGCTCTGCAAGGAGGAAGCTATCGCGGCGCAGCTGGTGCAGGAGCTGAAAAAACTGATAGCGGGCAGGTGAGACGATGCTTTCTCAGCTTTACATTGAAAATATCGCGGTGATCGAGAAAGCGGAGATCCGGTTCCAGCCCGGATTCAACGCGCTGACAGGCGAAACCGGCGCGGGAAAATCCATGATAATTGACGCAATCAACGCCATACTCGGGGAGCGGATGTCAAAGGGCCTGGTGCGCACAGGCGCGCGTACGGCATTTGTCAGCGCCCTGTTCACGGACGCCGGCGAGGAGGCCGCCCGCAAGCTGCGGGAGCTTGGCTATGAGCTTCAGGAGGAGGATAACAGCATCCTGATCCAGCGCGAGATCAGTCAGGAGGGCAAAGGAAGCTGCCGCATCTGCGGCCGTCCCGCGACAGTTTCCACGCTCAAGGAGCTGGGACCGTTCCTCATCCATATCCACGGACAGCACGAAAGCTACCACCTGCTCTCGCCGGAGCTGCATATGGAATACCTCGACCGCATGGGCGGGCTGGAGCCGCTGCTCAGTCAGTACCGCAGGGCCTTTTCTGAGGTGAAGCGCATCCGCAGGGAGATCAACCACTGCAACATGGACGAGGAACAGAAGGCCCGCCGCATGGATTTGCTCCGCTACCAGATCTCCGAGCTGGAGGATGCGCAGATCCGCGTGGGGGAGCAGGAGGAGCTGTTCCGGAAAAAGGCCGTCTATGCCAACAGCAAGCGGATCGCTGCCTCTGTTTCCGAAGCGAAAGGCATTCTCGATGGCAGCGAGGACAATCCGGGAGTCCTCGCTGCTCTCTCGGCTGCGGCGGATTCCCTCATGGACGCACAGCGGTATCTCCCGGCGCTGCGTCCCCTGGCGGAGCGGCTGCGCAGCGCCGCCTACGATCTGGAGGATTGCAGCGGCGAGCTTCGCAGTGCAACTGCCCAGCTGGAATACGATCCGGAGGATCAGGAGCGTGTGGAGGAGCGGCTCGATACGCTCTACCGGCTCGGCCTGAAATACGGGGAGTCGGAGGAGGCCATGCTCGGATATCTGGAAAAATGCCGCGCGGAGCTGCGGGGCATCGAGCTTTCCGATGAGAATATTGAGCGCCTCACCGAGGAATTTGCCGTTGCGCGCGATGAATCGATCCGTCTGGCCAAGGAGCTCTCCGCAAAGAGGGCGGAGACAGCCTCCGATTTCACGGCGCGCGTCAAAGCGGAGCTTCGCTTTCTGGATATGCCGAACGCGGATTTCCAGGTGGAGCAGGAACGCTGTCCGCTCAACGATTACGGCTGCGACAGGATCCAGTTCCTGATCTCCGCGAATGCCGGAGAGCCGCCGCGCCCGATCGCCAAGATCGCATCCGGCGGCGAGCTGTCGCGCATTATGCTCGCCATCAAAACGGTGCTTGCCGGACGCGACGAAACCGACACCTTGATTTTCGATGAAGTTGACACTGGCATCAGCGGCAGCGCCGCGCGGAAAGTCGGCCTGAAGCTGCGAGAGGTTTCGGAGCACCGCCAGGTGATCTGCGTGACGCACCTTGCTCAGATCGCCTGTCTGGCGGGCTGCCACTTCTTCATCCAGAAGCAGGTGCGCGATAACCGGACCTTTACGCAGGTGACGCGCCTCGATTTTGAGGGACGCAAGCGCGAACTGGCCCGTATCATGGGCGGTGCGGAGATTACGCCCCTGATGCTGGAAAATGCACAGGAAATGCTGAAAACAGCCGGAATTTTTCCGGAAACCACTTGACACCGGCATTTTTTTCGGCTATAATGCAGGCAATGGCAAAGAAGGAAAGAAGTAACCGGGAAGCTTCGGCAAAGAGAGCCTGTGGTTGGTGGAAACAGGCGCGGGGTGTCCGGTGAAATACATTCCGGAGCTGCCGGCTGAACCGCCCAAACGGCAAAGTAGGCTGGGCCGTGTGCGCACGTTACCGCGCTGAGGTATCCTGCCGCAGGCAGTGTACCCGCGAGGCTGTATCCGTGAGGGTGCAGTGAATTGAGGTGGTATCGCGGTTTATTCCGCCCTCTGCAAAAGCAGGGGGCGTTTTTTATGCCCCCGGACAAAATGATTTTTTAGGAGGCAGAAAAATGGGTGTTTTTGAAGAACTCAAGGCAAGGGGCCTGATTGCCCAGATGACGGACGAGGAGAAGATCCGCGATCTGCTGGACAATCAGAAAACAACGTTCTACATCGGCTTCGATCCGACGGCGGACAGCCTGCACGTGGGCCATTTTGTGCAGATCATGGTGATGGCGCATATGCAGCGCGCCGGCCACACACCGATCGCGCTGTTCGGCGGCGGTACGGGTATGATCGGCGATCCCTCCGGCAAAACGGATATGCGCCGCATGATGACCCCAGATGAGATCAACCACAATATTGAATGCTTCAAAAAGCAGATGTCCCGCCTGATCGATTTCTCTGACGGCAAGGCGATCATGGCCAATAACGGCGACTGGCTGCTGAATCTGAACTATATCCAGTTTATGCGCGATATCGGCGTGCATTTCTCCGTCAACCGGATGCTTGCCGCCGAATGCTACAAGCAGCGTCTGGAGAGGGGCCTCTCTTTCTTTGAGATGAACTACATGATCATGCAGAGCTACGATTTCCTCGAGCTCAACCACCGCTACAACTGCCGTCTGGAGCTTGGCGGCGACGATCAGTGGAGCAACATCATCGGCGGCGTGGAGCTGCTTCGCCGCAAGGAGGGCAAAGAGGCCTTCGGCATGACCTTTACACTGCTGACCACCAGCGAGGGCAAGAAGATGGGCAAGACGGAGAAGGGCGCCGTCTGGCTGGATCCGGAAAAGACCACTCCGTTTGAATTCTACCAGTACTGGCGCAACATTGGCGATGCCGATGTCATCAAGTGCCTGAAGATCCTCACGTTCCTGCCGCTTTCCGAGATCGAAGAACTGGCAAAGCTTGAGGGCAGCGAGCTGAACAAGGCCAAGGAGATCCTTGCGTTTGAGGTAACGAAGCTGATCCACGGCGAAGAAGAAGCGATCAAGGCGCAGGAGGGTGCGCGCGCCCTGTTTGGCTCCGGAGCCAATACGGACAATATGCCCACCACCGCGCTGTCCGGCGACGATTTTGAAAACGGCGAGATAGCTGTGCTGGATCTGCTGCTCAAAACGAAGCTGATTCCCTCCAAGGGCGAGGGACGCCGTCTGATTGAGCAGGGCGGGATTGCCGTTGATGATCGCAAGATCGAAAATGCACTGGAGAAGATTCCGGTATCCGCGTTTGAAAAGGGCTACGTCATCATCAAAAAGGGCAAAAAGATCCACCATAAAGCATCCTTCCAATCCTAACCAGACTAAGCCTGGACGCACCTGCGGTGAGCAGCAGGCTTAGCCTGCACCCAGATCGCGCCCGCTCCCTCCGGTCGCCCGGCTGAGTGCACGATTAGGCTAAGAAGCCCGCGTTTATAGCCGTCTGCGGATATTGTCCCATATCCCCGACCAGCCCGCCACCGCGACAGAGTACTTTTTGTTATCGGAATTTCAGCGGAGGTACGACGCGTGGCGCGGTTTACGTCCAGACTTAGTCTGGTCAGCGACCGGAGGGAGCGATCCGCGGTTTACGTGCAGACTTAGTCTGCTGTTAAGAAATATTGAATTTTCCGAAAAATGGTTGATTTCCCGGGAAAAGATGAGTATACTAAATAACGTATTGGGAGAGGCAGGCGTAGAGCGATCTACGCTTGCTTTTTCTGTTACAATATGAGAATGCTGATCAGAAAGGAGCGTGGAATATGGACGGTATCCGGCCGATACAGCGCAGCGGTGCGCGCAGCCCGATCTGGTATCTGTTCCCGCCGGCAGCTGCGTTTCTGGTGGTACTTCTGCTCTTTGGAATCTGCGGCCTCTATCCGCTGGGCGAAAAAACGCTCGCGTGGTGCGATATGCGCCAGCAGGTGGCCCCGCTGCTTCTGGATCTGAAAAATATCCTGAAAGGGGAGGACAGCATCCTGCTGAACCTCTCCAACGCCGGAGGCATGAGCCTGTGGGGCGTGTTTTTCTTCTTCCTGTCCAGCCCGTTTTCGTTCCTTGTCTGGTTCGTGGATACTGCGGATATTTTCCTGTTCATGAACCTTCTGGTACTGATGAAGGTTCCCGTCTGCGCGTTTACAGCAGGAATTTTTCTTTACCAGCGGCGTCCGGGCCTGAATCCGGCAGAAATAACGGCGCTGTCTGTTGCCTATGCGCTCTCCGGCTATACGATGCTGTATTTTCAGAATATCGTGTGGCTGGATATGGTATATCTGTTCCCGGTATTGCTGATGGGCTTTTTTCGGTTGGCGGAACAGCAGAAGCCAGGTCTTTTTCTGATCTCCCTGTGCGCCGTTGTGATCGTGCATTTTTATTTGAGCTATATGGTGGTGATTTTTCTGATCCTGGCTCTGGGAATGTATCTGTTTTGGGGGATCTCCCCGCAGGATCGGGATCGAAAATTGCTGCTGTTTGCAGGCTGTGCTGTGCTCGCCGCTCTGTTGACAGCTGTGGTCTGGCTGCCGTCTCTGATGCAGTACCTGCGATCGGCGCGCACAACAGGACTGCTTGAGAGCTTGTCCTCCGGGAATTTTTTCACCAGATATCCCACCACCTACGCCACCTTTACCAATGCGGTATCAGTTTTTACGTCGCTGCCGATCCTTTTTCTGTTTCAGCGCGGGGCCCTGTCGGAGCGGCGGACGCAGTGGCAGTTCAGTATGTTTTTATTTTTGCTGCTGCCCATTGTGATCGAGCCGATCAATAAAATGTGGCATACCGGGAGCTATCAAGCTTTCCCCACCCGTTATGGATACATCTCGGTTTTTCTGGGAATGATGCTGCTTTCCTCCGTGCTGGAACGGAGTGCCGGACTTCAAACCCGGAATCTGCCGCCGCACCGATCCCGGATTTTGCCCGCCGCGCTGGGAATTATCTTTGTGCTGCTTGCATGGAGCGGTATGATTCTGCTCAGCCGCCACTATGAGGAACTGACGGCCTATACCAGGAGGCTTTGGAACAGCACCGGCGGCTTCTGGCTGATGCTGGGCTTTGCCGGGATCGCCGCCGCCTTTTATTTTCTGCTGTTTTTCGGACTGCACACCCGCCAGATCGCGCGCGGCGTTTTTTCACTTTTTCTGTGCATCGGCATCCTGTGCGAGGTGTTGTTCAGCGGGTTCATTTATTTCGGCGCGCCGGCCTTTGAAGATACGGGCTACCGTTATGTTCTGGATCTGGCCGGACGGATTGAGGACGATACCGTTTACCGGGTAAAAAACGAAAAAAAGTACTTCGATGTCAACCTGCTGGGCGGTCTTGGCTACAGCACCCTCAACCACTACACCTCCCTGATTTCGGAGGATTATCTCTATATGATGAAAAAGCTGGGATATTCCTCTTATTGGATGGAGGTAAATTCCAGCGGCGGGACGTCACTGACCGACTGGCTGCTCGCCAACCGGTATGTGATTCTCTCGGAAAATGATCGCCAGGGAGAAGGGGATCCCATTTATGCCAATGACCGGGCCTCCATTCTGGAATCCGGACTGGAAACGGCGCTTGGGAAAATCATCCACACAGAGGATATATCTACCCTGCAAAACCTGCCGGATCTTTCGCGCGCGGAGCTTCAGGAATTTTTATTCCAGAGCCTGTTCCCAGGGGAATCTGGACTTATTATCCCGTATGACTGGCGGGTTGCGGAGGATATCGCATACAGCGAGGGTGAGAACTATACGCTGGAAAGGCTCAGCAGCTCGTCAGGATTCCTGTATTACGAAATGGATATTACAGGGACGCAGACGCTTTACTTTGACTGCTTTGATAAGGTGACGAGCAATCTGTCGGAGCCAATCAACAGCAGCGTGCATATTTACGTCAACGGCCGCACGGTGGAAAGCTATTATCCATCCCAGCGAAGCAACGGTTTGGTGAAGCTGGGAACCTTTTCCGACGAGCACGTCACAATTACGATAGAGGTCAGGAAAGACATTATCGCAAAATCGTTCGGTGTGTTCGGATTGGATGAGGATAAGCTCCGCACGGCAGTGGGGCACAGCGGACAGGCAGACTTTACCCGGGAGGGGAACACCCTGCGCGCATCGGCAGAGGCGGACGGCGGCGATGCCTGGATGCTGGTTTCCCTGCCCTATGACAGCGGTTATACAGCCACAGTAAACGGACAGAAGGCAGAGCTTGTACCGGTGCTTGACGATTTGATGGCAGTAAAGCTGGAGCAGGGAGAAAATGAAATTACGATCTCCTACCTGCCTACTGGGCTGATTGCCGGATTCTGCCTGAGCGTTCTGGGAGCAGCCGCACTTGTCTTTGCGATCCTGCTCCGGCGCAGGGGATGGATACCGTCCGGACGGAGATGGGGCAGGGTATTGAACCTCGGGTTCCGGCTGCTGTTCTGCGGTGAGATCCTTGCGGTATATATCGTTCCTGTGTTTATTTACCTGTTCCGTTCACAGATATAAGTCCCGTTCACTGGCGGCATACGATAAAGTTTTGCAATAGCATCGTTTTCGATCCTTTCACAAAATTTTTAGAGAACCACAGCTGAAAGCTAGAAAAATCCGGATATTGCAGTTGTCTTTCGCGTGAGAATGTGATATCTTGAAAAGGATTCAGAAAGGAGCGTGCGCCGCCATGGCAGAAATAAACGGAACACAGGACGCGGTTGTACAGGAAGGCGTCCATAATTACAGCAGTGCAGAGAGTTACGTCTGGCCCACAGATCCGGCTGTTCTGGAAAAACTGGAATGGTTTCAGGATCAGAAACTGGCGCTGATGATCCATTGGGGGCTTTACTGCCAGCTGGGGATCACGGCGTCATGGCCCCTCAGCGACGAGGATGCCGGTTGGTCCCGGAAAGCCGTGAATTGGACAGATCCGGTTACTTTTAAAAAACAGTATTACTCCCTCTACAAGTCCTTTAATCCCATCCGGTTCCAGCCGGAGGAATGGGCGCAGATGGCGAAGGACTGCGGGTTCCAATATCTTCTTTTTACCACAAAGCACCACGATGGCTTTTGTATGTGGGACACAAAATATTCGGATTTCAAGGTGACTTCCCCTGATTGTCCCTATCATATCAATGAACACGCCAATATTGTCAAATCGATGTTCGAGGCCTTCCGTGCAAAGGGGTTGGGAATAGGCGCTTATTTTTCCAAGGCAGACTGGCACACACCCTATTACCGTACCCCGGAGATAGCGGATCCGAATCCCACTCATCGCGGCCCGATGTACCGTCCCGCAGAGGAACCGGAGAGATGGGAAAAATTCGTCCAGTATACGAAAAATCAGGTGCTGGAGCTCTGTCAGGACTGCGGTCCTATCGATATTCTCTGGTTTGATGCTGGATGGGTCTGCGCCCGCAACGGACAGGATATCCGTTTGGGCGGGATTGTGGAGGAGGCCCGTAAAATCAATCCGGGCATTCTCTCCGCCGACCGCACCGTCGGAGGACCGTACGAAAACTACGTCACGCCGGAAATGTGCGTGCCGGATAAGCCGCTGGGGATCCCGTGGGAGAGCTGTCTCACGCTGGGCGACGACTTCGACTACAAATTTGGGGATCGGTACAAGACTCCCCGCGAGCTGGTGAACACCCTTGTGGGAATTGTCGCAAAGGGCGGCAACCTGGCTCTGAACGTCAGCCCGCAGCCGGACGGCCGCATCCCTGTGGAGGCCATGGACAGCCTTCGCGGTCTGGGAGAATGGCTGCATACTTATGGCGAAGCTATCTATGGCACACGGATCTGTGCGCCCTATCAGGTGGGGGATATCGCTTTCACGCAGAAAAACGGCGCGGTTTATGCCATCCGCCTTTTCCCCAATGGCCGGGAACCGGTGGAGCCGGAACTTTTCATCCCATACTCCGGCAGGGTTTCCAGAGTGACCTTTCTGGACAGCGGAGAAACAGTGCCGTTTATTCCCGGAACAGATGGATTCACTGTTTCCGTCCCGGCAGGCCGCCGTATGAGCAGACCGCCGATCGCGATGGTTTTCAAAATTGTGTAACCTTTTTGGAATTGCAGATACTATCATATAAAAAGAGGCTGCCGGGTTTCTGTCCGGCAGCCTTTTCAGGTTCTGTATAGAATTTACGACGCGATTAAAATTCCCGCGCAGCTTCCTCGATCGCTGCAAGCGTCTCGTTGAAATCCGCGGAGGTGACGAGGAGGGCGATCTCCACCTCGGAGGTTGTGATGATGCGGATGTCGGTGTTGGCCTTCGCGGCCGCGCCAAAGACCTTGGCGGCCATGCCGGGCGTATTGCGCATCCGTTCATCATAGATGGAAATTTTGCTGTTCCCGCTGCTGACGACAGCTTTCATTTTTCCTTTGGTAAACTCCAGGAATTTCCCCAAATCGTTGTCGGAAATCGTAAAGGAGATGGATGTAGTGGAGCCGTAAGCCGGAGCCAGGGAAATCATATCGATGTTGATGCCCAGAGCGGAGATCTGCTCCAGCAGTCCATGCAGATAGGAAATGCTGTTCGGACAGTTTTGCAGCGTGATCAAGGTAATGTCACTGGATGTTGTGACAGTCGCACCCATAAGAAAACCCCCTTATTTCAAAAGATCGGACATATCGTACAGGCCGGGCTTCTGGTTTGCCAGATACACGGCAGCGTTCACGGCCCCGTTGGCAAAAACTTCCTTTGACTGCGCGCTGTGTGCAAGCGTGATCACCTCGTGCCGTCCGGCAAAGATCACCTCATGCTCGCCCACGATGGTCCCGCCGCGCACGGAATGGATGCCGATCTCGTTCGGATCGCGCTTTTTGCGCTGGGAATGGCGGTCGTAGACGTAATGCGGCTCCTCGCTGAGCACAGAGGAAATGCCGTCGGCCAGCATCAGGGCTGTACCGCTGGGCGCGTCGATTTTCTGGTTGTGATGCTTTTCCACGATCTCAATGTCGAACTGCGGGCCGAGCACCTGCGCCGCCTTCTTGGAGAGCTCAATCAGCAGGTTGATCCCCAGCGACATATTTCTGGAATAGAACACGGGGATCTTTTTGGACGCTTCTTTTATCTCCTCAACCTGCTCTTTGGAATATCCTGTGGTGCAGAGGACGGCGGGGATCCCGTTTTTGACCGCGTAGGCCAGCAGGGGAGACAATACGGAGGGATGGGAAAAATCGATGATCACATCCACCCCGGCGGTGATATCCTCCGGCTTTGTAAATACCGGAAAGCTGCTGTGCTCCGGCACCACGAGATCCAGTCCCGCAGCCACGGCGCAGTCTGTCCGGGCTGCGATGCAGTCGCACACAACGTGACCCATGTGGCCGTTGCAGCCGCTTACTAAAATTCTAATCATGATTCAAATCCTGCTTTCTGCAAACATCATAGAGGCCCCGCCGGAATACCGGACATCCCGGTTTGCTCCCAGGCAGGGCCGGATTTTTAAGGCGCTATCGCGCATAATTCTGCGTGGTGAAAGACGCCGTGCAAGCTTTTCTGCGTAAATTGTGCGGTACTGCCCTTAGATCAAACCGTACTTTTTCAGAGCAGCCGCAAGCTTCTCCTTTGCTGCCGGGGACATCTCACACAGCGGCAGGCGGCACGGACCACATTCCATACCCATCATATTCATGGCTTCCTTTACCGGAATGGGGTTGACGTCCATGAAAAGATCCTCCATCAGCGGAAGATATTTCAGGAACAGCTCCCGGCTCCCGGCCAGATCGCCCTGGAAGAATTTTTCGCAGATATCGTGCGTCTCAGCGGGACAGATGTTGGCAAACACGGAGATCACGCCCTTGCCGCCCAGCGCAAGGATCGGCAGAACCTGATCGTCGTTTCCGGAGTAGATATCCAGATCATCGCCGCACAGCGCGATCGTCTTGGCAATGGCGGAGATATTGCCGTTTGCCTCCTTGGTAGCGACAATATTCGGATGCTTCGACAGTTCCAGATAAGTCTCCGGCTGGATGGAGCAGCCGGTACGGGACGGTACATTGTACAGGATCATCGGCAGGTCGACGCGGTCGGCAACATAGGTGAAGTGCTTGACCAGACCGGCCTGGGACGCCTTATTGTAATAGGGGGTGACGCTCAGGAGCGCATCCGCGCCATAAGCGGCGGCCTCCTTTGCCAGCTCCAGCGAATAAGCGGTATCGTTGCTGCCAACGCCCGCAATCACCGGGATACGCTTGTTCACGCGGCGGATCGTGTGCTCCAGCACCTTGCAGTGCTCCTCGTGGGAGAGGGTGGCGGATTCGCCGGTCGTACCGCAGGAGATGATGGAGTCGGTTTTGTTTTCCAGATGGAAGTCGATGAGGGCATCGAGACACTCAAAATTTACGGAACCGTCCTCGTGCATCGGTGTAGCGATCGCAACGCCGGATCCAGTAAAAACAGTCTTTTTCATGGAAGAACCTCCAAAACAGTAATCAATAAAAGCAGACAGCCTCAGCCTTGTTTTACCGGCAAGGCTTACTCACGGTAGCCGACATAGCCCTTGGCACAGAGGAGCTCCGCCATCAGGACAGCGCCGCCGGCCGCGCCGCGCAGGGTGTTGTGGGAGAGGCAGACAAACTTGATGTCGTACTGAGTATCGGGGCGCAGGCGTCCGATAGAAACAGCCATGCCGTTCTCAAGGTTGCGATCCAGCTTGCTCTGCGGGCGGTTATCCTCGCGGAAATAATGCAGGAACTGCTTCGGCGCGCTCGGCAGGCCAAGCTCCTGCGGCACACCCTTATAGGCTTCCCATCTTGCAATGATTTCCTCAAGGGCGATTTTCTTTTCATAGGAGGCAAACACGGCGGCTGTGTGGCCGTCGGAAACAGGAACGCGCAGGCACTGTGCCGTAATGCTCGGGGAGGATGCGTTCACAATCTGATCCCCCTCGATGTGGCCCCAGATTTTCAGCGGCTCCTGCTCGGATTTCTCCTCCTCGCCGCCGATGTACGGGATCACGTTGTCGATAATGTCCGGGAATGTCTCGAACGTCTTTCCGGCACCGGAGATTGCCTGATAGGTGCAGGCCAGAACCTTTGTGATGCCGAGATCCATCAGCGGATGGATCGCCGGAACATAGCTTTGCAGAGAGCAGTTGGACTTTACGGAAATGAAGCCGCGCTTTGTGCCGAGACGCTTTCTCTGCGCATGGATAATCTCTGCGTGATCCGCGTTGATCTCCGGGATGATCATGGGAACATCCGGCGTGCCGCGGTTCGCACTGTTGTTGGACATCACCGGGCATTCAGCCTTGGCGTATGTTTCCTCCAGAGCACGGATCTCCGCTTTCGGCATATCGACCGCACAGAAAACGAAATCGACCATGGACGCAATTTTTTCCACGTCAGCAGTAGCATCCAAAATCACCATATCCGCCATAGATGCCGGAATAGGGGTGGACATAGCCCAGCGCGGTCCAACGGCCTCGCGGTATGTTTTTCCCGCAGAACGGGAGCTTGCCGCCAGTGCGGCCACCTCAAACCAGGGATGGTTTTCCAACAGCGTAGAGAACCGCTGTCCCACCATTCCTGTTGCGCCAATAATCCCCACTTTATACTTTCTCATAAAAGAGCCCTCCTTATAAATTTCACAAAATTATATAAACTCAAGGTATGAGTCCAATAAAAGCTGTATGAATACAATCTCATTTCGGAACTTTAGCAATAATGTATTTTATTGATCTATTTCTACAGCTTTATTAGTTGCCTTTTTATTAGTTGTCTTAAATTTTTGTTTTCTCTGTAATTTTTTTGAAACGTTTGATATAATAATAACCTTCCTTTCCGTCACGGTAGATGACGTTATAGATGGTACGCTTGTCGTTTTTCTTGAATACGTTGACGTACAAGATGTTCTTTCCGACGAACAATTTGTCGGACACGCGGACAATTTTGTATTTACCGTCTTTGTAGAAGATAATTACATCGTCGATGTCGGAACAGTTGCATACATACTCGTCTTTCTTCAGTCCGGTACCGATGAAACCTTCCTCACGGTTGATATACAGTTTTTCGTTGGCTTCGGCCACCTTGGTAGCCACGATGGTATCGAAGTTGCGTATTTCCGTGCGGCGCGGGAAGTTCTTACCATAAATTATTGCATTGTATTGATGTTTCGAAAATATAAGATATTATAATCAAAGGAGAAATATATGGAAGATACAAGAAAACTGAATATGCGGATGAAAGATGCAGAAACGGAATCAGGGGAATATTCCAAAAAGAACAAGATTTTATCAGGCTCTTACTGATACTCCGATGTTAAAGAGCGGCGAGCGTGGATTTGATAATCTGAAACCTGCCTATATTATTGTAATCTGCGGATTTGACCAGTATGGATATGGAAAGTACAGATATACCTTTGAAAACCGCTGTAAAGAAATTCC